>NZ_VIUK01000002.1:0-501179 GCF_007828295.1 Pseudomonas sp. SJZ080 | reverse complement strand
GGTTCTGCGCAGTGGGCAACCCGGCATGGATGCCGGGTTAGCCGCCCCCGGCCATGGATGGCCGATGGCGGCGGGCCCACGGAGCAGGACCGGAACGAGGGCATGGCGAGCCTTAGCGAGCCACCGAACGAAAGGGGCAAAAGCCTTTGGTTACTTGGGGCTTTTCCAAGTGACCCGCTGTAAGAGCGGAACCAATAGCAGCCGTTACCACAAAAACGGTTATGCCCCCAACCCCAACCCCAACCCGATCTACCCATACAAAAAGCCCCACAATAAGCGGGGCTTTTTTATTGCAGCATCAAAGTGGCCTGCTCAAACCCCGTTCTTGCTGTTTTGCGGTCCGCGGGGCTGTTGGGTTGCATCCGCCACTTGCGCAGTCTGCTCCTGAGTCTTGTGAACCGCCTGGATAATGACCTTGGCCACGTCCGCCGGACGCGACTGCTGCGGCACATGGCTGGCCTCGACTTCGGTGACCTGCGCTTTCAACTTCTTGGCAAACGCACGCTGCAGATCGGGTTGGATCATGCGGTCTTCACGAGCAACGACGTACCAGGTCGGTTTGCCCTTCCAGGCAGCGGCGCTGGTTTTGTCGTCGAATGCCGAGGCGCGAATCGGTCCCTGTGTGGCGGACATGACGGCGGTCTGTACGGCGGGAAGATCCTGTGCGAAACCGGTGGCCATGCCTTGTGGGGTCATGTAGAGAAAACCGTTTTTATCCGCGGCGATGTCTTTCACGCCGGACGGTGCCGGGTAGTCTTTACCCAGATCCTTAGTGGCCTGGCCCGCATCCGGGGCAAACGCGGCGACGTACACCAGGGCGCGGACTTTCTGGTCAGTGCCGGCCTGACTGATTACTGTACCGCCCCAGGAGTGTCCGACCAGCACGACGCTGTTGTCCTGATTGTTCAACACGCGCTGCGTAGCCGCTACGTCATCGGCCAGGGAAGTCAGCGGGTTTTGCACCACGGTAACCTTGATACCTTCGGCCTGCAGCAGCGGGACAACCTTGCCCCAGTCGGAGCCGTCAGCGAAAGCGCCGTGTACGATCACCACCGACGGTTGAGGGGCGGCGGCCTGGCTGCCGACGGCGAACAGTGAAGTGGTCATGGCGAGTGCGAGGGCGATAGCCTTGGGTTTGAACATGGTTGGAACTCCTGTGGTTGGTGTGACGCAGTTTCAGGAATACGGGGGCGGTCCGGTATCGGTCGTTTATCCGAGGCAGACCAAAAACAAGTGAAGAAAGGGGAGAGTCATGCGCGAGAGTGACGGTATCGAGCTGGAGAGTGCGATCCTGGCGTTGTCCATGGTCGGGGACCTGAGCATGGGCCAACCCTTCGACCAGTCACGCCGTACGGCTCGCCTGGTGCAGTTGCTCGCGCAGTCCTGCCACGGTGCCGGTGAACACACCGAGGTCGCACGGCAAGTGGCCTTGCTGCGCTGGTCGGGGTGTACGGCCAATGCCGAGGGTTTCACTCGTTTGCTGGGCGATGACGTCGAGGGCCGCAACGCCATGCTCAGCCAGACACTGGGCGCGGCAGGCCTGCGCGCGATGCGCAAATCGACGCCGCTGGCCGTGGTGCATTGCGAGGTGTCGGGCGATATCGCGCACACGCTCGGCCTGAGCGCGCCGGTCGAACACGGGCTGCGACACGTATTCGAACAGTTCGACGGTGAAGGCAAACCCTTTGGCTTGCGCCATCCCGAGGTGCCGGAGGTGGTCTATCAGGTACTGCTGGCCGGTGATCTGGAAATCCTCTCCCGGGTTCACGGATTGGAGGCAGCGCTGGAATGGATTGCGACCAAGGGCGACCGTCGCTATCCGGCATCGCTGGCCGCAGAACTTGCGCACAATGCCAAAGACTGGCTGGAATCGTTGCGCGTGCCGCAAGACGTTCCTCCGCAACCGCATCGAAACGAGAGGCAGGTTGCGCTTACGCTGGTCGGGGATGTGATCGACCTCAAGCTGCCTTGGCTGGCGGGCTACTCACGCCGGTCGGCCGAACTTGTCCGGGAAGCTGCGAGGTTGTGGGGCTTGCCGGAGCAGTCGGTCGACCAGGCCGCGAAAGCGGCGCTGATTCATGGCATCGGCCGGGCGGCGGTGCCCAACCGAATCTGGAACACGACGGGCGTATTGCTCGACGGTGATCTCGAACAGGTACGGCTGGTGCCTTACTGGACGTCGCGCACCTGCGGCCAGATTCCTGAACTGTCGGCGCCGGGGCGGCTGGCGTCGAATGCCTATGAACGACTGGATGGCAGTGGCTACTTCCGTGGACTTGAGGGCGATGCCTTGCCCGCCGAGCAGCGTTTGCTGGCAGCCACGCTGGTCTGGCAGGCATTGCGTTGCAACCGGCCGTGGCGTGCAGCCCTCAGCGACAGTGACGCCGAGCGCCTCTTGCTCGACGAAGCCGCGCTGGGGCGTTTCGACCCTCAGGCCTGTCAGGCGGTCATCGCGGCGGCTCGCGGCGAGAGCGCCGTCGCGCCCAGGGGAAACACCAGCCCGCTGAGCGACCGCGAGACGCAAATCCTGCAGCGCATCAGCATGGGCGGCAGCAACAAGGAGGTGGCACGCCAGCTCGGCATCAGCCCGAGCACGGTGCGCACCCATGTCGAGAGCGTGTTCCGCAAATTGCAGTGCACGACCCGTGCGGCAGCGACACTGAAGGCGCTGACGCTCGGATTGATATGACTCTCAAATGGGGATGTGTGTGGTCGACAACACCTGGCGCAACCCCATGAACGAACGGATCTGCCGAACCCCCGGCAGGTAAAGCAACTGCTCCGCGTGCAGGCGGTTGAAGCTGTTGCTGTCCTTGGTTCGTATCAACATGAAGTAGTCGAATTCCCCCGTCACCACATGGCATTCCATGCAGCCGGACACCTTTTGCGCCGCAGCCTCGAAGGCGGCGAAGGATTCCGGTGTCGAGCGGTCCAGCACCACGCCGATCAACACCACCATCCCCGCCTCCAGCGCTTCATTGTCCAGCAACGCGACAATGCCCTTGATCAGGCCCGCCTGCTTGAGGCGTTCGACGCGCCGCAGGCAGGCCGGTGCGCTCAGTTTCACCTTCTCGGCGAGCGCCACATTGGAGATGGAGGCGTCTCGCTGCAGGGTCTTGAGAATGGCGCGGTCGGTCCGGTCCAGCGGGTGCGGCTCTGCACCTGAAGCGCCGGGTTTCTTGTGGTTATTTGTTGCGCTCATAGTGATTTATACACAATAAAAAGATGTTTTAAGTGGTAATCGATGATTTATGTTTCTTTAATGAATTGAAACTTGCAACACATATTTTTGCCTTTGTTCTTAATATTGAACTCATCGAAGACCCTCTGAAAGCACCTGGAACGCAGCCTTTTTTGCCTTTCGGTCTGGCGCTTGGATATCCAATAAACAAGGAGCAGAGTCATGAACCTGAATCGTTTTAAACGTTATCCGCTGACCTTCGGTCCTTCTCCCATTACTCCCTTGAAACGCCTCAGCGAACACCTGGGCGGCAAGGTCGAGATGTATGCCAAGCGTGAAGACTGCAACAGCGGCCTGGCCTTCGGCGGCAACAAGACGCGCAAGCTCGAATACCTGATTCCCGAGGCACTCGAACAGGGTTGCGACACCCTGGTGTCGATCGGCGGGATCCAGTCGAACCAGACCCGTCAGGTTGCTGCCGTCGCCGCCCACCTGGGCATGAAGTGTGTGCTGGTCCAGGAAAACTGGGTGAACTACTCCGACGCCGTGTATGACCGGGTCGGCAATATCGAGATGTCGCGCATCATGGGCGCAGACGTACGACTGGACGCCGCCGGGTTCGACATCGGCATTCGTCCCAGCTGGGAGAAGGCCATGAGCGACGTGGTGGAGCGGGGCGGCAAGCCGTTCCCGATTCCGGCAGGTTGTTCCGAGCATCCTTATGGCGGTCTCGGCTTCGTCGGTTTTGCCGAAGAGGTCCGGCAGCAGGAAAAAGAACTGGGCTTCAAGTTTGACTACATCGTCGTGTGCTCCGTGACCGGCAGTACCCAGGCGGGCATGGTCGTCGGGTTCGCCGCTGACGGCCGTTCGAAGAACGTCATCGGCATCGATGCCTCGGCCAAACCGGAAAAGACTAGGGCACAGATTCTGCGTATTGCCCGTCACACTGCTGAACTGGTGGAACTGGGTCGCGAAATCACCGACGAGGATGTGGTGCTCGACACGCGCTTCGCCTATCCGGAATACGGTTTGCCGAACGAAGGCACGCTGGAAGCCATTCGCCTGTGCGGGAGCCTTGAAGGCGTGCTGACTGATCCGGTGTATGAGGGGAAATCCATGCACGGGATGATCGAGATGGTTCGCCGTGGCGAATTCCCCGAAGGTTCGAAAGTGCTTTACGCACACTTGGGCGGGGCGCCGGCGCTGAATGCCTACAGCTTCCTGTTCCGTAACGGCTGACGGTGATCCTCAGTGGCGAGGGGGCTCGCCCCCGTTGGGTCGCGAAGCGGCCCCAATCCTGCAGCCGCGGCCTATCAGTTACACCGCATGCAATGTTTTACGACTGCTTCGCAGCCGAACGGGGGCAAGTCCCCTCGCCACACAGGTTCGTTCCTACCGAGGCCGAATCGGACCGTTCAACCGCCGGGAGTAACGCCATGCACGCGACATCGCAATCCGCAGTCTGGATCAAGGAACCCTCCGCGGATGCCGGGGTGGTCATCGTCACCAGCGCAGCCTTGCCCAAATACATGATCGACAAGCTACACGTGGCAATCGACGACTGGGACCAGGTGGCATATCTGGCCGTCCTGCAATCCAGAGCGTTGATGCTCGACTGGCTGCGGGTCGGGTTCAACCCCGAGCAATCGACACGAGTCGACGTCTGTGATGCCAGCCAATTGCTGCGCTACGTTTCCAAAGGCAGCTTTTTACTGGATGTCGAAGTCGGCGCGGCCCCTGGCCTGACCTGGCTGGGATCTGTCTGTGGTCACCCGTTGCGCGTCGTCGAACTGGGAGAGATAGCGTCCTCCAGCGCGGCGATGGATCGACAGGTGGAAGACGTTTTATCGGCAACCCGCAGTCTGGCGAAAAGCGTGTTGCAGGAGCGCTGCGTCATTTAGCGAATCAACCACCCCAAACAAGAAAGGCAAAGCCTATGAGCCAAACTGCCGACTGTCGTAACAAAGCCCTGAAATGGATGCGCGAGCCTTCAAGTGGTACGCGCATCGTTGTCATCGCGTCCGGACTGGATAGCGATCATATTGAGTTGATCCATCAGGGTTTCAGCTGTTTTGAAAATGTTGCGCTGATCCATGTCGAGACCGCGAATGTCGCCTCGGCCGAGCGTTCCATCCTCGAGGCGGTCGATCAGGTTAAAAGCCTCGCCCGAGCAAGTCATTCGCGCCGCCTTGAAGTGTTTCCCGACACCTGCAGGAGTTGCCCATGAACCCGTCCGATATTCATGCCCAATTGCCGGGCCAGACCGCTGAAGATGCACAGGAAATCGCTGAGTGGCGGGATGCCTTGCTATCGGTCATCGCCCATGGCGGCGCCGGGCAAGCCGCGCAGATCATGGACATGCTGGTGACACTGGCCAGCACCTGCGAGATGAACTGGCGGCCGCGCCACGGCACGCCCTACATCAACACCATCAGCGTCGAGCGGCAGCCGGTGTTTCCGGGTGATCTGGCGATGGAAGAACGCCTGGCCTCGATCATGCGCTGGAATGCGCTGGTCATGGTGGCCCGGGCCAACCAGGCTTATGGGGAACTCGGTGGCCACATCGCCAGTTATGCCAGCGCTGCCGATCTGTTCGAGGTGGGCTTCAATCACTTCTTCAAGGCGCGCACCGACACCTGCGGGGGAGACCTGGTGTTCTACCAGCCGCACTCGGCGCCGGGCGTCTATGCACGAGCTTTTCTGGAAGGTCGCCTCGAGGAAAAGGACCTGCAGCATTATCGGCAAGAAATAGGCGCGCGCGCCCAGGGGGCCCGGGGGCTGTCGAGTTATCCGCACCCATGGTTGATGCCGGACTTCTGGCAGTTCCCGACCGGCTCGATGGGCATCGGTCCAATCAGTTCGATCTATCAGGCGCGCTTCATGCGATACCTGGAGCACCGCGGCTTGCAAGACACCGCCGGGCGCACCGTCTGGGGCGTGTTTGGCGACGGTGAAATGGATGAGCCGGAAAGCATGTCCGCCCTCACGCTGGCGGCGCGTGAAGGGCTGGATAACCTGGTGTGGGTGGTCAACTGCAACCTTCAGCGGCTGGACGGTCCGGTGCGGGGTAACGGTCGCATCATCGACGAACTGGAAGCATTGTTTGGTGGTGCCGGCTGGAACGTCATCAAACTGGTCTGGGGTTCCGACTGGGACGGCCTGTTTGCCCGGGATCATGACGGCGCGCTGGTCAAGGCCTTGTCCGCTACGGTCGACGGCCAGTTCCAGACCTTTGCCGCAAAAGACGGGCGCTTCAACCGCGATCAGTTCTTTGGCCAGAACGAAGCCTTGACTCATCTCGCCCAAGGCCTGACCGACGAACAGATTGACCGCCTCAAACGCGGTGGCCACGACGTGGTGAAGATTTTTGCCGCCTACCACAGTGCAATGCGCGAGAGCAGAAAGCCCACGGTGATTCTGGCGCAGACCAAGAAAGGCTTCGGCATGGGCGACGCCGGGCAAGGCAAGATGACCGTGCACCAGCAGAAGAAACTCGACAAGGACGCCTTGATCGCCTTCCGCAACCGTTTCAATTTGCCGTTGACCGATGAGCAGGCCACCTCGCTGAGCTTCTTCAAACCCGCCGACGACAGTGCCGAAATGCGCTACCTGCATGAGCGTCGCCGGGCCTTGGGCGGGTATATGCCGTCGCGGCCCACCACGTCGGCGGCGTTGGCGGTGCCCGACATCAATAGCTACGCCGGGTTTGCCATTGCCGCTGAAGGCAAGGAAATGTCCACCACCATGGCATTCGTGCGGATGCTCAGCGGTTTGCTGCGAGACAAGCAACTGGGGCCGCGCATCGTGCCGATCGTGGCGGATGAGGCGCGCACGTTCGGCATGGCCAGCCTGTTCAAGCAGATCGGTATCTATTCCAGCGTGGGCCAGCGTTATGAACCGGAGGACATCGGTTCGATCCTGAGTTATCGGGAAGCCCTGGATGGCCAGATTCTCGAAGAAGGCATCAGCGAGGCCGGGGCGATCAGTTCCTGGGTAGCGGCGGCGACCAGCTATTCGGTGCATGGCCTGCCCATGCTGCCGTTCTACATCTACTACTCGATGTTCGGCTTCCAGCGCATCGGCGACCTGATCTGGGCGGCGGCTGACCAGCGGGCGCGCGGGTTCCTGCTCGGCGCCACGGCGGGTCGCACCACGCTGGGTGGCGAAGGTCTGCAGCACCAGGACGGCAACAGTCACATGATGGCGGCGATGGTGCCCAACTGCCGTGCCTACGATCCGGCGTTCGCCGGAGAGTTCGCGGTGATCCTCGATCACGGCATGCGCCAGATGCTGGAGCGTCAGGTCGACGAGTTCTATTACGTCACGCTGATGAACGAAAATTACCCGCAGCCCAACCTTCCCGACGGTGTCGAGCAGGCGATTATCAAGGGCATGTATCTGTTCGCCCGGCATGAAGTCGAGGATGCACGTGGCAGTGTCCAGTTGTTGGGTTCCGGCGCGATCCTGCTTGAAGTGATCGCGGCGGCCGAGTTGCTGGCCAGCGACTGGAACATCGACAGCGAGGTGTGGAGCGTGACCAGCTTCACCGAACTGGCCCGCGATGCCCGCGAGGTGGAGCGCTGGAATCGCCTGCATCCCGGACACCCGGCGCGACGCAGCCACGTACAGGAGTCACTCAACGACACGGCGCCGATCATTGCCTGTACCGATTACGTCCGCGCATTGCCCCAGTTGATCGCCAGTTATCTGGGGGCTCGCTACAGCGTGCTCGGCACCGACGGTTTCGGCCGCAGCGATACCCGCGGCAGGCTGCGCGCGTTCTTTGAAGTGGATCGCCATCAGATCGTCCTGAGTGCCCTGACGTCACTGGTTCAGGAAGGGCGCCTCGACGCCCGTGTGTGTGCCGAAGCGATTGCGCGGTACGCCATTGAGGTTGACGCCGTCGCGCCTTGGGAAGCTTGAAGCCGTGCTTCAGGTCGAGTCGAATGTTCAGGAAACGCTTATGAAGAATGTGCATGAAGTGCGAATGCCCGACATCGGCGATGCCAGGGATGTCGGTGTCATCGAAATACGGGTCAAGGCGGGCGATGCGGTGCTCGAAGGGCAGACCTTGATCATTGTCGAAACCGACAAGGCGGCCATGGAAATTCCGTCGCCCACGACGGGTGTATTGCAATCGTTGACGGTCGGGCTGGACGACAAGGTCAGCGAAGGATCGCCGATCGCCTTGATCGAGAGTGAAGGGCGCTCGCCTGCGCCTGCACCCATGATCGAGCCCGTTGCAACGCTCGCGGAACCTCGGCAGCTGGCGTCGGCACCGGCGCTCATCGAAGTGCGTGAGCCACCCACCGATATGCCGCTGGCATCACCCTCGGTTCGCAAGTTTTCTCGAGAACTCGGTGTGTCGCTCAAGGCCATTCAGGGGACGGGGCTGCGCTGTCGCATCACCAAAGAAGACGTGTTGGCCCATGTGAAAGGCGCACTGAAAGTATCCGAAGCGGGTGCCCAACCGTTGGGCGGCGTGCTGCCCTGGCCGGTGGTTGATTTTGCCAAATACGGGCCGGTGGAAACCCGGGCACTGTCGCGCATCCGGAAAATCAGCGGGGCCAACCTGCATCGCAACTGGGTCATGATTCCCCACGTGACCAATCATGACGATGCGGATATCACGCAGCTCGAACAGTTCCGCGTGCAGGTGAACAAGGAAAAAGCGCAGAGCGGGGTCAAGCTGACGTTGCTGGCCTTGTTGATGAAAGCCTGTGCGGCCGCCTTGAAAAAATTCCCGGAGTTCAACGCCAGTCTCAACGGCGACGAGCTGGTATTGAAGCGTTACTGCCACATCGGTTTTGCCGCCGATACGCCGCAAGGGCTGGTCGTACCCGTCATCAAGGACGTCGATCAGAAAGGTGTGCTGGCGATTGCCCGGGAAATGTCGGCGCTCGCTGAAAAGGCACGCGAGGGCAAGTTGAGCGTTGCCGAGATGAGTGGCGGCTGTTTTTCGATTTCGTCGTTGGGCGGCATTGGCGGGACGTATTTCACGCCGATCATCAATGCCCCCGAGGTCGCCATTCTGGGGGTGGGCAAAAGCCGGGAGCGGCTTGCGCTGGAAGGCGGGCAGGTGGTCACGCGTAACATTCTGCCGTTGAGCCTGAGTTGGGATCATCGTGTGATCGATGGCGCCACTGCCGGGCGTTTCAACGCCTATCTGGGCAGTGTCCTGGCGGATTACCGGCGGCTGGTGCTGTGACGGGCGGCTACTTGATCATACAAATTCCCGTCACGCGGACACATTCCAGATACATGAGCGCGGTTTCATGGGACTGTCCAAAACCATAAAGAGGCTTTTGCCATGTTCCGCAAACTGCAGCATGCCGCCAGGCTCCTCAGCCAAAGCACGCGCCTGATGGTGGGCGTTCCGGATTACGACAACTACGTCGCGCAGATGGCGCTGAATCATCCCGGCGAGCCGGTCATGAGCTATTCGGCGTTCTTTCGCGAACGTCAGGAAGCGCGCTACGGCAAACGCAGCTGCACGACGCGGTGCTGCTGAACGCCGGTTGATCGACGGGCAACGAAAAGCCCCGTCCTCTTCGAGAGGGCGGGGCTTTTTGCGTTTTCAGGATCAGCAGGCCGTCCGCTTTTATCAGGGGCCTGCAATCAGTAGTCTGTCACACCGACATTTGGATGGAGCCGAATCATGACACTCACCCACCGTCCCGTACGCGCTGAAGATGTTCAGGCGATCTGCAACTTCCCGCAAACCCCTGAGGAACTCTTTTTCATGTTTCCGAAGGCGCAGTACCCGCTGACGGACACCCAGCTGCTTGCATCGATTGCCCAGCGTTCTGACTCAACGGTGGTTGAAGAGAACGGCTCCGTGATTGGTTTTGCAAACTTTTACAAGTTCGAGCGCGAAGGTGTGTGCACGATCGGCAACGTGATCGTGTCCCCCAAGACCCGGGGAAAAGGTGTGGCGAAATTTCTGGTGGAGACGATGGTAGGGCTGGCGATTGACCGTCACCGGGCAAGTGAAGTGCAGATTTCGTGCTTCAACGAAAACACGGCGAGGCTGTTGCTGTATCCGCAACTCGGGTTTGTGCCGTTTGAGATTGAAGAACGGTTATCGCCGGACGGTCGTCGGGTCGCGCTTGTGAACATGCGATTAATGACCCAGGCCTGACTCTCGGACATTTCAATCCCTTGGACAAAGCTTGCCCCGCGGGTGCGCAACATCGAGCGGATGGAGATTCCCCTTCAGCCGCTCTCCGAAAGTTGTTGTTCGAAGATGTAACAGTTTTTCCCGGATACTCTCCTCGTTTATTGAAAATCTCTATTTAAATCAAGTAGTTAACAACTTATAACGGCTTCCTTGCCGTGTTACCGAGCACTTGTTTAGTATCGGCAACAGTTCGTACCTCCTGTCCAACAACAAGAACGACGAGGACCTTTCATGACTTCCCAATCGTCACTGCTCAGCCGGGTTGAAAACGGTATCGCCTGGGTCACCCGCGCAACTGGAGCGGTGGCTTGCTCGACCCGAACTGAGGGCTGGCAGTTTCGGTGTATAGGGAGGCCTCATCGCCAGTAAGCCGGCGCCTACGAAATCGGTGTCGTGCATCAGACTCCCGCATCACACAAAACCTGTAGGAGCCGGCTTGCTGGCGATAACGTCTGCCCAAGCACCGCAACTTTTCGACCCACTCCGGTCGTGAACTAGACTGAGTCCCACATTGAACGGTGGGAGCAACCAGCGTGGCGCTATTCAAATGGACTCGTTGATCACCGCGGCTGCACGGGCACTGGCGGCGGGTGATCCGCTGGGTGCGCTGGACCGGATCGCGTTGCGCGATGACGCGCCAGCGCTCGCCTTGCGCGGCATTGCGATGGCGCAGCTCGGCGATCTGGTTCGGGCGAAGGCGCTGGTAAAAAGTGCGGCGCGTGCATTCGGGCCAAAGGAGGCGTTGGCGCGGGCGCGGTGCGTCGTGGCCGAGGCCGAGATTGCCCTGGCTTCGCGAGACCTGGGCTGGCCGGTGAAAGCCCTTGAGGCGGCGCGGATCACGCTTGAGGCGCACAGTGACCGGGTCAACGCGGCTCATGCGCGCTGTCTGCAGATTCGGCGATTGTTGCTGATCGGCCGGCTCGACGAGGCGGATGTTCTGCTGGCCACGCTGGATCCTGCACCGTTGCCGCCTGCTTTGCGCGCCGCCCATGAATTGGTGGTGGCCGGGATTGCCATCCGGCGGCTGCAATCGAAAATGGCTCGGCATGCCCTGACGAGGGCCGAGCATGCTGCGCGTGAAGCCGGTATTCCGGCGCTGACGGCGGAAGTCGAAAACGCATTTCTCGTTCTCGACACCCCGGCAGCACGGCTGATCGTCCACGGTGAAGAGCGACCTTTACTGCTGGAAGAAGTCGAAGCCTTGCTCGGTTCGACCTCGCTGGTAATCGACGCGTGCCGGTATGTCGTGCGCGGCGCCGGCATGTCGGTGTCGCTCGCCAAACGTCCCGTGTTGTTTACCCTCGCGCGCGCGTTGGCCGAAGCCTGGCCGGGCGACGTGCCGAGGGAAGTACTGATCCGTCGGGCGTTCCGCCTGAAGCTCTCGGACGAGTCCCACCGGGCACGGCTGCGCGTCGAAGTCGGGCGCCTGCGCGCGGCGCTGAAACCCTTGGCCGGTATCATCGCCACCCAACACGGGTTTGCGTTGGTGGCGCTGGTTTCATCCGATGTCGTGGTGCTGGCTCAACCGGTTGAAGAGAAGTTTGCGGCGCTGTTTGCCTTCCTCGCCGATGGCGAATCCTGGTCGAGTTCAGCGCTGGCCTTGGCCCTTGGCACCAGTCAGCGCACGGTGCAACGCTCGCTCGACACACTGGCGGCGGCCGGCAAGGTGCAGTCATTCGGGCATGGACGGGCGCGGCGCTGGATGACGCCGCCGGTGCCGGGTTTCGCGACGACCTTGTTACTCCCGGCGCCTCTGCCAAGTGATTAGGATCAACGCCACGAACCCCGGAAAAGGAAACTGACATGAAACATTCAACCGCAGAAATCCTCCGTGAATATGGCCCGTTCAGCGGTGTCGACAGCGTGCATGGCGTGACTTGGGACGGCGAGCGCGTCTGGTTTGCCAGTGGTGAAAAGCTCATCGCCCTCGACCCGCAAAGCGGCAAGACCTTGCGTTCAATCGATGTCACCGCCGACGCGGGCACGGCCTTCGACGGCCGGCATCTGTTCCAGATCGCCGCCGACCGCATTCAGAAAATCGATCCGCAGACCGGCAAGGTACTCAACACCATTCCGGCCCCGGGCGGCGGCAATGATTCCGGGCTGACCTGGGCCGAAGGCACGTTGTGGGTCGGCCGCTATCGCGACCGGAAAATCCACCAGATCGACCCAGAGACCGGTGCGATTCTGCGTACGATTGAGTCGAACCGCTTCGTCACCGGCGTGACCTGGGTGGACGGGCAGTTGTGGCATGGGACCTGGGAAGGGGATGAAAGCGAACTGCGTCGCGTGGACGCCAAAACTGGGGAAGTGCTGCACAGCGTCAGGATGCCAGCCGGTGTCGGCGTGTCGGGGCTGGAATCCGACGGCGGCGATCAGTTCTTCTGCGGCGGTGGTGGCAGTGGAAAGGTGAGGGCGGTGCGACGGCCTGCGTGACACCGCATGATATTCACTGCGCGACCGGCCTCAAGGCGCTCCAAACAACATCGTCCAGTAAACCCCTTCGTCACTGCGCGAGTCCGTCGCGTAGGCGAACCCTACTTGAGTGAACAGCGGGCTCATCAGGTTGGCGCAATGTCCGGGGCTGGCGAGCCAGCCTGCCATTGCCTTGCTCGGTGAGCCTTGGCCCGCGGCGATGTTTTCGCCGATCTGGCGACCACGGAATCCGGCAGCTCTTGCACGGTCGGCGGGCGTATCACCGTCGGGATCGCGATGGGCGAAGTAATTTCCGTAAGCCATGGCCTTGCTGTGGCCCTGCGCGGCTGCCCCGAGGCTGGCATTCCAGGCCAGTGGTCGGGCAGCGGCGAAGCGCTGACGCCCGCAAAGGCGCGGTTTCGCCCGTGCAGCGTTGACCTGGGCGAGCAAGGCCCGGCTGACGGCTCGCGTGTCGTCCATTTGGCTGTCCAGCACCGGTCGCGCCAGCACCACTTGCCATTCGCTACGGCTGCGGCTGACGCCGATATCGGCGTATTGGCTATCCAGCAATGCCGTGCAGTAGTCGCTTTGCAGCAGATCGAACGCCTCATCGGCATCTTGTGCGCCGACCACGCGCAGGGTACGCACGCTGACGGCTTGGTAACCGGACGCTTTCAATCGGTCGCGCAAACCGCCGCCGTAGCCGATCGGCAGGGCCAGGTTGGATTTCAGCGTGAGCGGCGACAACCGTTGGGCGGGACGTCGCTCGCAATGCTCGGGGTGGGCACGGTAATCGTTGATGGCTTCCACCAGTTGCCGTTCCGCGCCGGCGTGGGCGGGGCGGGTGATAACAGCAAGCAGGGTAAACAGGCACAGCGAAGTCAAGCGCAAGGCGTGGGCGGTTTGGCGCATGGAGAGACAGCTCTGAAGAGATGACAACGGTTTGGGGAGGAATTGGCGCCGCTGTAAGACTGAGGAGCTGAAACAAGGTTCACGGCGCAGGAGGGCATATTTACCGGCGACAGCATTGCGTCCGACAGACGTACTGCGGCGGCAGCGGGAAGGAGAGGGCGGTGCGACGGCCCACATGAATCACCGCTGGCGAAAAAACACCGCTAAACCTGTAGGAGCCGGCTTGCTGGCGATGGTGTCTTCGAGACCGCCTTCGCCAGCAAGCCGGCTCCTACACTCCGATGTTGTCCGAAAAAACAGGCATGTTCATGTTCCGTAGGAGCAAGGCTTGCCCGCGAAGGCGGCTTCACATACACCGCCACCTTTGAAGCTAGATTCACCCCCCCCAACCCTCCCGCACCGCTGTGCGAATGCCCTCCAGCAACATCGCAAACGCCGGGTTGTCGTTGTTCTCCCGCCAGATCAGATGTAACTCGCTCTGCGCACCTTCGCCCAGGTCGATGTCGCGAAACACCACATTCTTGAACACCACACTGGTCGCGCAACGCGGCACCAGCGCCAACCCCATGCCGGCGTTGACCAACGCCAGAATCGTCAGCGACGAGCCGAGCCATTGCACGTATTCCGGGGCGACGCGGGCCGAGCGCAGCATACCGGTCAGCAGTTCGTTGAATGGCGGGTAAGCGGCGTGGGAGTACATTAGAAACGGTTGTGCATCGAGGTCATTGACCGACACGTTTTCAGCGTTGGCCAGCCGGTGATTGCTGGGCACGGCGAGGACAAACGGCTCGCGCACCAGGCATTCGGTGGCGTAACCCGGCTCCAGCAACGGCGCACGGACGATGCCCAGATCGATACGGCGGGCGCGCAGGGCTTCGTGTTGCTGGTAGGTGTTCATTTCCGACAGGTCGATTTTCACGTGTGGCTGTTTGAGCCGGGCTTCGGCAATCACCTTGGGCAGGAACTCGTACACCGCGCTGCCGACGAAACTGATGTTCACCGAGCCGATATCGCCTTCGGCAAAGCGGCGGGCGGTGGCGGCGGCTTGCTGGGCGCGCTCCAGCAGGTTCTGCGCTTCGATAAAGAAAGCGCGGCCGGCAGCGGTCAGGGCGACGCTGCGGGTGGTGCGGGTGAACAGCTCCACGCCCAAGTGGTGTTCCAACAGTTGAATCTGCCGGCTGAGCGGCGGTTGCGTCATGTTCAACCGTTCGGCGGCGCGACGGAAGTTCAGTTCGGTTGCCACCGTGGTGAAGCAGCGCAGTTGGGTCAGTTCGAACATTGATCTAATCCAGGTATCAATCGAATGCCAAGTTAGATTAGACGGGATCAATGTCCGCGTCCATGATCGGCCCGTCCCTAAAAAAACAATGAACGGGAGTCGCCCCTTGAATACCCTCCAGAGTCCGCCGGACCCGACTGTGCTCGCCCGCGCAGCGGCCAAGGTCAAGCGCCATGTGCTGCCGCTGTTCGTGGTGATGTTCATCGTCAACTACATCGATCGCGTCAATATCGGCTTCGTGCGCAGCCACTTGGAAACTGACCTGGGCATCGGCGCCGCCGCTTACGGCCTCGGCGCCGGGCTGTTCTTCATCGGTTACGCAATCTTCGAAGTCCCCTCCAACCTGCTGCTGCAGCGCTACGGTGCCCGCGCCTGGCTGACGCGCATCATGTTCACCTGGGGCGCGGCGGCCATGGCCATGGCGTTCGTGCGCGGTGAAACCAGCTTCTATGTGCTGCGTTTCATACTCGGCGCGGCCGAGGCGGGTTTCTTCCCCGGCATCATTTACTACTTCACCCAATGGCTGCCGTCGACCGAACGCGGCAAGGCCATGGCGATCTTCCTCAGCGGCTCGGCCATTGCCTCGGTGATTTCCGGGCCGGTTTCCGGTGCATTGCTGAACGTCAGCGGTTTCAGCCTGCACGGCTGGCAGTGGATGTTCCTGATCGAAGGCTTTGCCTCGATCGTGCTGTGTGGTTTCGTTTGGTTCTGGCTGCAGTCCCATCCACGCCAGGCGAACTGGCTGAGCACGGAAGAAAAGGACGCGCTGGTGGGCGCCATCGCCTTCGAACAGCAGGCCCGCGAAGCCACGCAGACGGTCAAGCCGTCGATGTTCAAATTGCTCGCCGACAAACAGATCGCACTGTTCTGCTTCATCTACTTTTCCATCGCCCTGACCATCTACGGCGCCACGTTCTGGCTGCCGAGCATGATCAAGAAAATGGGCAACCTCGGCGACTTCCAGGTGGGCCTGTTCAACTCGATTCCGTGGATCATTTCCATCATCGCGATGTATGGCTTCGCCGCCATGGCCAGCAAATGGAAGCACCAGCAGGCCTGGGTTGCCTTGACGCTGGTGATTGCCGCGTTCGGCATGTTCATGTCCACCACCGGCGGGCCGGTTTTCGCCTTCGTCGCCATCTGTTTTGCGGCGATCGGTTTCAAGGCCGCCTCGGCGTTGTTCTGGCCGATTCCCCAAGGCTATCTGGACGCACGCATCGCCGCGGCAGTGATCGCCTTGATCAACTCCATCGGCAACCTTGGCGGTTTCGTGGCGCCGACGGCGTTCGGTTTCCTCGAGCAAAAAACCGGTTCCATCGAAGGCGGCCTCTACGGTCTGGCGGCCACTTCGCTGGTGGCGGCGGTGGTGATCTTCTTTGCCCGCACCGCCCCGCGGGGCAATGCCCACAGCGTATTGAAGGGCAAGCCGGTCGACACCGTATCAGCGTCCACCTCTTTAAGTCACCCCGCTTTGAAACCTGATCCAAAGGGAGCAACCTCTTGAAAATCAAACGAGTCACCGTCACCCCCATCGCTTTCCGTGATCCGCCGCTGCTCAATGCCAGCGGGATTCACGAGCCTTTCGCGCTGCGCTCGATCATCGAAATCGAGAGCGACAATGGCTACATCGGTCTGGGTGAAAGTTACGGCGACGCGCCAGCGCTGTTGATCCAGCAACAACTGCAATCGCAACTGATCGGCCTCGACCCGTTCAACCTCAATCAGCTGCGCCGCATCGTCCAGGCCACGGTGGCGGCGAACAAGCCCGCGAGCATTGCCGGTGCCGAACTGGCTCCGGGCTCACACGCCAGCAAAGCGGTGAGCAACGCGTATTCGGCGTTCGAAGTGGCGTTCCTGGATTTGCAGGCGCATTCGTTGAACGTGCCGTTGGTGGACTTGCTGGGCGGGGCGATCCGCGATGAGATTCCGTTCAGTGCCTACCTGTTTTTCAAGTACGCGCAACATGTCGATTCACCCTACAAGCCAGACAACTGGGGTGAGGCGTTGAACGAAGAACAGATCGTCGCCCAGGCGCGGCGGATGATCGAGGCTTATGGCTTCAAAAGCATCAAGCTCAAGTCTGGCACGTTGCCGCCTGAGCACGAAGTGTCGTGCATCAAGGCCCTGAAAAAAGCCTTCCCCGGTTACCCGCTGCGCATCGACCCGAATGGCAACTGGTCACTGGAAACCTCGATCCGCATGGCTGAATTGCTTGGCGATGACTTGCAGTATTACGAAGACCCGACGCCGGGCCTCGACGGCATGGCCGAGCTGCACAAACGCACCGCGCTGCCGCTGGCGACCAACATGGTGGTCACCGATTTCGATGAGCTTCGTCGCAGCGTGGCGTTGAACAGCGTGCAGATCGTCCTCGCCGACCACCATTACTGGGGAGGCCTGCGCGACACTCAGGCGCTGGCGAAAATGTGCGACACCTTTGGTCTTGGCGTGTCGATGCATTCCAACTCGCACCTGGGCATCAGCCTGATGGCGATGGCGCATGTGGCGGCGGCGGTGCCCAATCTGGATTACGCCTGCGACACCCATTACCCGTGGCAGGAACCGGATGAAGAAGTGATCAAGGGCGGCAAGCTGCCGATCGTCGATGGCTGCGTGAAAATCACCCGCGCACCCGGGCTGGGACTCGAACTGGATCAGGATCAGTTGGGCAAGCTGCACGATCAATACCTGTCCTGCGGCATACGCCAGCGCGATGACGTGAAACAGATGCAGCGCTACAAACCGGACTGGAAGGCAGTCAAGCCGCGGTTTTGAGTTCGGTCAGCAAACGTTCTATTTGCGCCAGTTCCCAGGTGCTGAGCAAACTCACCGGGTCGGTGCCATAACGTTGCCAGCTGTCGAAGGTCCCCTCGCGGCCATCCGGGCACTGGCAATGCTGGCAGTGGCGAAGGTGGGTGCCATCGAGATCGAGGGTCAGGCGCCAGCCCTCGATGTCGACGTGCACCACGCCGGACTCGGATTGTTCGCCCACTAGTCGCAGCGGACGAACCTCCAGCGAGGCATCGCGCAATACCTGGTAAATCTCGCGGGCGATCAGCGGTGGCACGGGGTTCTCCGGTGGGCAGGTCGGGATGTATGAGGAGTCCGGGACGACATAAACCTTGTAGGAGCCGGCTTGCTGGCGATAGCGTCGGATCAGTCAAAAAACAGGTTGGCTGACCCACCGCTATCGCCAGCAAGCCGGCTCCTACAAGGGAGCAGGCGTTCAGACGGTTTATGGGGAAATGATCCCGTGATCGATCGCGTATTTGACCAGCGCCGCCGGTTTGTCGATGTTGAGTTTGCGGCGAATGCTCAGGCGATGGGTTTCTACGGTGCGCACGCTGATGTCCAGGTCGCGGGCCATTTCCTTGTTGTTCATCCCTTGGGCCATTTTGTACAACACCTGGCTTTCACGGGGTGTCAGCTCGTTGTCGGTACTTTTATCGGCGATCAGCCGCTGGGCGATTTCGGCGCTGTAGAACGTTCCGCCGCTGGCAATGGCTTCGATGGCTGCAATGATTTCCCGTGACGGCGCGTTCTTCAGCACATACCCGCTGGCACCCGAGCGCACGGACTCACTCACGTATTCGTAATTGTCATACATGCTGAGCACCAGCACTTTGAGCGACGGGTACTGGCTGCGCAGCAACCGGGTCAACTCCAGGCCGTTCATGTCCTTGAGGCTGATATCCACCAGCAACAGGTCTGGCTGGCAGCGACCGACCATCTCGATGGCGTCCGCACCATTTTCCGCTTCGCCGACCACTTCCAGCGGGGCCATGACGGACAGCAGCGCCTTGATCCCGTCTCGGACCAAAGAGTGATCGTCGACCAGGGCGACGCGGATCGGGGAGGGCAGGTTTATCACGGGCATTCACTCTTATTGTCAGGTCAGCGTTTTGCGCCGGGCATTTTCATCGGCAGCAGCACGTCCAGTTCACTTCTTCCCGGCATCGAAATCAGGTCGAATCGACCCCCGAAATGCTCGACACGCTCACGGATATTGCGCAGGCCAATGCCGGCGTGACGACGTTCGACCTGGGCGACGTTGAAGCCGACACCGTCATCGACCACCGTCAGCCGTATGGATTCTTCAGACCCGTGCAGGGTAATGGAAACGTTTTTCGCCTGGGCATGGCGTTCAATATTGGTCAGGCCTTCCTGCACGATGCGG
The DNA here is from genome assembly GCF_007828295.1 of Pseudomonas sp. SJZ080. Classification (NCBI taxonomy): domain Bacteria; kingdom Pseudomonadati; phylum Pseudomonadota; class Gammaproteobacteria; order Pseudomonadales; family Pseudomonadaceae; genus Pseudomonas; species Pseudomonas sp. SJZ080. The sequence continues at coordinate 482,035 of NZ_VIUK01000002.1, read as the reverse complement.
AACAGCGAGACCGCCGCGCCTTCGACCAGATGGCAGTCGAATTCGTTGTCGTTGTAAGTCACCGTGAGGCCGCTGCGCTGCTCGAACTCCTCGGCAAGTTGGCCGATGGCCGCCGACAGCCCCAGGGTGTCGAGCAAGGATGAGCGCAGGTCGTGGGAGAGGCTGCGAACTTCGCCAATCGCTTCCCCCAGCCGCTCGGTGGCCTCTCTCAAAATGCTCAAGCCTTTGTCCTGTCCGTTCTCCAGGACATGGCTGGCCAGTTCGAACTGGAACTTGATCGAGACCAGTACCTGACTGATCCCGTCGTGCAGCTCTCGGGAAACCCGCGAGCGCTCTTCCTCCTGCAGACTGACGATGCGTTGGGTCAGGCGTTGGAGTTTCTTGTCGGCCAGACGGTGTTCGCTGACATTCAGCGTCATGCCGCTGGCAAACACGAACAGCACGGCCACAAGGGCGACGGCGGCAATCGCCAGCATGGTTTTGCGGATGCCCATCGCCACTTCGTCACGGGCCTGCTGAGTGGCGCGTTCAACGTCTTCAAGGTAAATGCCGGTGCCGAGCATCCAGCCCCAGCGATCCAGCATCACCACGTAGGCGAGTTTGTCGGTCACTTGGCCGGAGGAGGGTTTGTTCCAGGCGTAGCGCTGAAAACCTTCGCCCGATTGCGCACTCTGGAGCAAGGCCTGGATCACCGGCAGGCCGTGCGGGTCTTTCATGTCCCACAAATACTGGCCCACCAGCTCCGATTGCCGCGCGTGCATCAGGCTGCGGCCCTCGCGGTCGTACACGAAGAAGTAGCCATTGATGCCAAAGCTGAGTTTGCGCAGTTCTTCCAGCACTTGCTGCTGGGCGCGCGCGTCACCTTGGCCATTGTCGTATAGCGGCGCGATCAGGCTCTGGGCCATTTCCACGTAGTTTTTCAGTTCGGCGCGCTTGCTGGCCAGGATGCTGTCTTCGATCAGCTGCGCCTGTTGATCACCCAGCTGGCGGTTCAGGGAAATCACCAGTGCACAGATGACAGCGATCGCCAGCACCAGCGGCAGAATCCCGAGCGCGACGATTTTGTGTTTGAGCTGCATCTGGGCTCCTGTCCGGACCGGGGGAAGGCGAAGGCCGGCATCATATGCCAAAGATACGCGCGTCCAGTAGCGCTGCTGGACGGAATGACCTGTGGTTATCCGTGCGACACCGAATTGTAGGAGCCGGCTTGCTGGCGATGGCGGCGTAACTGATACACCGCATCGCCTGGATCGCCTGGATCGCCAGCAAGCCGGCTCCTACAGATTGCGCGCCTCTACGTAGAACTACGTAGAGGTCGCGTACGTAGTAACGCGGATTTATTTGTGGACGGCATGCGCGGATATTGGGCCAGCTCCGCACAGCGGACACAATTATAAAAATTACCGCCGCAGTCACTGGCTGTCGGCAGGAGACACGCTATGCCCCGTCTGGCTAAACACCTTGCCTGGTTTGCCGTGGCTGTTCTGGGAGCGTTTGCGCTGAGTGTCGTGGCCCTGCGCCGCGGCGAAGCGATCAACGCCCTCTGGATCGTAGTCGCAGCCGTCGCTATCTACCTCGTCGCTTATCGCTACTACAGCCTGTTCATCGCCAACAAGGTGATGCAACTCGACCCCAATCGAGCCACGCCCGCTGTACTCAATAACGATGGTCTGGACTACGTCCCCACCAACAAACACGTGCTGTTCGGTCACCACTTCGCGGCCATCGCTGGCGCGGGCCCGCTGGTCGGTCCGGTTCTGGCGGCGCAGATGGGTTATCTGCCCGGCACGCTGTGGCTGATTGCCGGCGTGGTGCTGGCCGGTGCGGTTCAGGACTTCATGGTCCTGTTCATGTCCACCCGCCGCAACGGCCGTTCACTCGGTGACATGGTCCGTGAAGAAATGGGCCGCATCCCCGGTACCATCGCGCTGTTTGGCTGCTTCCTGATCATGATCATCATCCTCGCGGTGCTGGCGCTGATCGTGGTCAAAGCCCTGGCCGAAAGCCCATGGGGCATTTTCACGGTGATGGCGACCATCCCGATCGCGATGTTCATGGGCATCTACATGCGCTACATCCGTCCGGGCCGCATCGGCGAAATCTCCGTGATCGGTGTATTGCTGCTGCTCGGTTCGATCTGGCTGGGCGGGCAGATTGCCGCCGATCCGGTCTGGGCCAAGGCCTTCACCTTCACGGGCATCCAGATCACCTGGATGTTGATCGGCTACGGTTTCGTGGCTGCGGTACTGCCGGTATGGCTGATCCTGGCACCGCGTGATTACCTCTCCACGTTCCTGAAAATCGGCACCATCATTGCGTTGGCGATCGGCATCCTGATCACCATGCCTGATCTGAAAATGCCGGCATTGACCCAATTCATCGACGGCACCGGCCCGGTGTGGAAGGGCGGTCTGTTCCCGTTCCTGTTCATTACCATCGCCTGTGGCGCGGTTTCCGGTTTCCATGCGCTGATTGCTTCCGGCACCACGCCGAAGTTGCTGGCGAGTGAAGGCCATGCCCGCTACATCGGTTACGGCGGCATGCTGATGGAATCCTTCGTGGCCATCATGGCGATGGTTGCCGCTTCAGTGATCGAGCCAGGCGTGTATTTCGCCATGAACAGCCCAGCAGCCATTGTCGGCGCTGATGCAGTTTCGGTTGCTCAAACCGTCAGCAGTTGGGGTTTCCTGATTACTCCGGAAGCGCTGGAAGCGGTGGCCAGGGACATCGGTGAAACCACCATCCTGGCCCGTGCCGGCGGTGCGCCGACCCTGGCGGTCGGTATCGCGCAGATCCTGCACCACGTCCTGCCGGGTGAAAACACCATGGCGTTCTGGTACCACTTCGCGATCCTGTTCGAGGCGCTGTTCATCCTGACCGCGGTAGACGCCGGCACCCGTGCCGGACGCTTCATGCTCCAGGACTTGCTCGGCTCCTTCGTGCCGGCGCTGAAACGCACCGAATCCTGGACCGCCAACCTGATCGCCACCGCCGGTTGTGTGGCGATGTGGGGTTACTTGCTCTACCAAGGCGTGATCGATCCGCTGGGTGGCATCAACACCTTGTGGCCGCTGTTCGGCATCTCCAACCAGATGCTGGCCGGTATCGCGCTGATGTTGGCGACGGTTGTGCTGATCAAAATGAAGCGTCAACGCTACGTCTGGGTGACCATGCTGCCTGCAGTCTGGTTGCTGATTTGCACCACCACCGCCGGCTTCATCAAGCTGTTCGACGCCAACCCGGCCATCGGTTTCCTCGCGCTGGCCAAGAAGTACAGCGATGCCCTGGCCAACGGTCAGGTACTCGCACCGGCCAAGAGCATCGAGCAGATGCAGCACGTAATCTACAACGCTTACACCAACGCGACGTTGACGGCGCTGTTCCTGCTGGTGGTCTTCAGCATCCTGTTCTTCGCGCTCAAGGTCGGTATCGCCGCCTGGGGAACCAAGGAACGCACGGATAAAGAAGCGCCATTCCAGGCCTTGCCGGATGCTTGATCGAGGAGCGCAGCATGTTCAATGACCTGAGTCGCCTAGGCAAATACCTCGGTCAGGCCGCGCGCCTGATGGTCGGCATGCCCGACTACGACACTTACGTCGAGCACATGCAGACCAAACACCCGGACAAACCGGTGATGAGTTACGAGGTGTTCTTCCGGGAGCGCCAGGAAGCTCGTTATGGCAGCAAGGCCGGGCCGAAGTGCTGTTAATACAACAGCCGGCTTGATGCAATCCCTGTGGGAGCGGGCTTGCTCGCGAAAGCGGTGTGTCATTCAACATTAATGTCGACTGACACGACCTCTTCGCGAGCAAGCCCGCTCCCACATTTGTTTTGTACGCAGCGACTCTCAGGGTTTACGTTCGATAATGGTTCGCCCGGGCTCATTCGAAGCAGGGGAGGCGGCAACTTCAAGTGGACTTTGTCATAGATGATTTCCGTGAGCGCTTGCCAGAGTTTCAGGCGAAAGGACAAGCCAAGGCCCACAAGCAGCAAGATCGCGGCGCCGATCATCGCCACCATCAAACCCGTCCGGTCAAGGTCCGATAACTCTTCGAGGCATGTGAAATTCATGACCTTCACCTCTGTGCTGGCGAGAAGTAAAGAACGCGCCCAGCGTCGGATTGGTCAGCACATCTGGATTGGCGCCGATACCGGCGAAGGAGATCTCGCAGATACTGGCCTTTGCGTACATGAATACGCCACAGGCGCCACTCGTGCCGTAGGCTTGATAGTCCCGGCTGCTGAACTCGCACTCGCAGGTTTTGCCATCGGCCAGAGCGTTGCTTGCAAGCGATGCAGCAAGAAGGAGTCCGCCTAGGACCCGGGCGGATAATCTCGGATATAACGGCATAGGAAGGTCGACCTCTTTTCATGGAGAGGAAGATGCGTTGTGTTGAGCGTAGCGGGAGGTTTAAATCTTTGCCCGTGCAGGGAAGGGCACTCAATCGCGGTTTACGGCAACTCCTCCCATTTGACATCGGCCAAATCGGATTTTTCAGCATGGTCGAGCAACTTCGCGTGATTGTCCTGGACGTTGTCTTCCCCGTACAAAAGGCCCACGCCTGCGTGCAGACACGCGTAGTACCACGCATCTTCATCGGTCATGTGAGTGTCCGGCTGGACAAACTTTCGACGCGAGCCATTCAAACAGTAAGTGATTTCAAAATGCCGAGAGCGCATCAGCCAATTCTCCAGGTGATGCGGCTCCGACATTAGTGGCTTAGTGCCAGTTCCCTTTTATTTTTCGGGCGTCTTTCTGACTCTGCATCGCGCGGAGGTTTTTTTTATCCTGGAAAAGCGTTCCCGTCGTAACAGCCTAAGCTTCATCTGCACCCGAATCCCGCATAATCCTGAGGTGCAACATGAACCGGAAGACGTTGTACTGCGTGGTCATCGCCATTGCCCTGAGCGGTTGCGCCTCTACGCCACAACGCGTCATCAAGCCTGTCACCCCAATAGCTGTGGCACTTGATGATGCTCAGATCCGCAGCACGCTGATCGGCCACAAACTGAACAATATCGGCAAGACCGGATTGCCCTATTCATTGAGCTTCAATGCAGACGGCACCGAAATTTTTGCGCTGCAGGGCAATCCTCCAGAGACAGAACACTGGACAACCAAGGACGGCGTGATTTGTTTCACGGGCGCCAAAATCAAGAAAGAATGCTATCGACTGAAGAAGGACAATGACGATTACTGGCTGGTGCATCCGGATACCGGAGCGGTGCACTATCACTACACACTGACTCCCCAATAGTTGATTGACAGGCAAAGGAGACGAGCGCTTGCTGATTGATGGCATGGAATACCGGTTTGAGATCGCATCGAGCGTAACGCCAGGGCATGACGGACTCGGCATTGAGTGCTGGCGAGGAGGGGATATGGTGTTTGAAGTGTTTCGAAATGATCAAACACTCAAGTTCGAAGTCACCCTGTTCATGCAGGATGTGCCGCTGGAGCTGTTGGAGGAAATCATTCCAACGGCGCGGGCGCGATTGGGGCGTTTGTTCCGGATTGATACCGGGATGAACACTGTCGATGAAAAGGGGGGGGCGTGAACCTCCAATCGTTGTGACAGCGATAATGTCGTGAGGGGGCATCAGGGCGCGCTAATTGATCTGCACAATGACCGGACCTTCCGTGATGACCGGTGGGAACGCATGGATGTGCGAGGCGTTTTTCTCAATCCATTCGCGTGCGACTTTCATGCTCTCATCGGTGCCGGCCTTGTCCGTGCAAACCGTTATCGATATACCGCCATCACCGAGAGGCAGCAGTGTGTAGCTGGCGAGGCCAGGCACTTTGCGCAGGGCAGCCTCGACGTCGGCCTTTTGCTCTTCGAGAAAATCGAAAAGTTTTTTTGCGTCACGACCCGAGTAGGTTCTTATGACCGCGTACATGGTCATCTCCTTTGCGAGTTACCGTCTTGATACCCGTCCGGATTCGCGGGTGGCCGCTATCACTTGGATTTCAGTTCGTCCTGATCTATTCAGCTTAGTCAAACGCCGGTGACAAGCCAAAGGCAACGACCACCGGCAGCTCCCGGCCCAGAGCCGCGGCGGTCGATCAATCAGGCGGCGGGGAGCAGGCCTTTCTGTCTGGCGACATGAGTCGCCAGTGCGTCCATCAAGTCCGGAGACAGGCAGTCATAGGGCTCCAGGCCGATCGAGCGAAGACGCTCACGGATGGCCTTCATTTGCGAGGGCGGTGTGCCGGTTTCGATGATGGAGGACACGAACGCTGCGAAGCCCGGTGGCGCCCATCCGCTCTGGGGAGAGAGCTCGGTGTGGACGAAGTCCAGGCCATAAAAGGCATGGTCCTTGTTTTCGATGCGCCCGAAGAGGTGAGCGTGGCACTGTTTGCAGGCGTGCCGCTGGATGGTGGCGGTTTCGTCGACGATGGCCAGTTTTTCGCCGTGGGCCGTGACGCTGACCTTATCCCGGGGTACCACGGCAATGACGGCGAATATCGCATTTTGCGGTTTCCAGCATTTGCTGCAGCCGCACGCGTGGTTATGCAGGGTTTGCGCGTCGATCCTGACCTCGACCTTGTCGGTCGCACACAGGCATTGCAGGGTGCCACCTTTGAAATCCGCGGCGGCGGGTTGGAAACCATTGTCCAGTATTGGGTGAAGTTTCAAGGTGCTCATGCTGGCGTCTCCGTTTCAGGGTGTCAGACAAAAGTGCCTGGTGCCGTGATCCAGGCCGGTAGTTCATCAGAACGTGATGACCTCCTTCGGTGCGACCGGTCAGTTCAGTACCCTGATCAAGGATAGCGCGCCGTTCGAAGTGTTTACTCTTGGTCGGCAGGCACCACCTTCCAGCTGTCATCCGGGTCAAAACGCTTCATTGACCGTGCCAGTTTCTCACCCTCGGCTCCCAGGTCTTTCTCGAACACCTGACCTTCATGGCTGATCATGAAACTCATGACCCCGGTGTCAGCGTATTTCGCCGGCCAGGCGATCAGTGCAAAGCCACGGCTCATCTTGTCACCGATGAGGTAGCTGTAGGCGCCGCCAGGTGCCGAAGGACCTTGGCCATCAAGAATACGGAAGTGGTAACCGTGCCAGTCTTCGCCGGCAATGGCTTTGCCGAACGAGGATCCCAACGGGCTGATCTGATCGCTATCGTCGTCGGCCCAGTAGAGACCGTCGTGCTTGCCGGCGGTGCTGAAGATTTTCTGCGCATACTCGAGTGCGCCGTCACCGTCACGGTCCTCTGACGAATAGTCCATCTGGGCGTCGTGATAAGTCCGTACCGATTGCAACGCAGCGAGTTCGTTGCGGCCAATTCGACGGGCACGGATTTCGGCCTGGCCGGCCTTGATGTCGAAGCGCCAACCTTTATCGACTTTGACCATGGGTATCGGCAGTGTCCAGTGGTCGCTGCCGACCGACAGAAGCGCCTTGCGGTCGCTGGTTTTTTCGATGGAATGTTGATCGCGGTATTGCTTCAAAAACGCATCCACATCACTGCGCTGAACCCCTTCGCGGGGGATGTAGCTGTGCCATTCATTGCCCAGCAACTCTGTCAGGCGCACCTGATCGGCGTGTTCCGTACCCAGTGCTTCGACGAACGCTTGAGCGGCCTTTTCCGGCGTCGGGAATGTCTGCTGTGCCGTAACGACACACGACCAGGCCATGCCGGCAGCCATCGCCAATACCTGGGGGAACACGCCCATGAGTAACATTATTCGAGGATTGTTTTTCAACGACGGCCCCCTCGTTGACGCGCGGGTGGATTCGACGGCCGACTGATCTGGTGGCCGGCAGGTCGCGAAGCACTGGCGCGCTGGGCGGATACCTGACTGGCCCGGCCACGACTGGCTTGTGCGTTGGACTGGGCCGGTGATCGCGCGCCGGCGAATGCATTGTTGCGGGCACTGCCCGCGCTGGCGGATGGCCTGTTTTGCGCCATGCCCTGTCCGCGCGGGTTCACCTGAGCGGTCTGCTGCCTGGCTTGCTGGCTCTCCCGAGTGTTTCTGGCATTACCCTGACTTCTGTCGGACGACTTCGCTCTGTCTGTGCCTTGCATCCGATTGTTGGCCGAGGTTGCGGACTGGGCTTCGCGCGCGCGATCCCGGGCTTCGCGGTTGCTGGTGGCAGGTTGTTCGAAGCCGCGCTTGTCCATGGCTCCACGGGCCCGTTCACGAGCCTGGGCCCGCTCGACATTGTCCCCTCGATACGCCTCACGCTGACTGGCACCGTCCAGTTGTCGGCCGTACTGTTCGCGGCTCTTTCTGTCTCGGTAAGGAACACCGTCGCGATGAAGGGTGTTGTGCTGCCACTTGTTCTGATTATTGGTGATTCGGTTGTTGGCGTTGATGTTGTTGTAGCGGTTGACGTCGATGTCGATGTCGTTGTTATCCCAGTCACAGTCACCCCATAGCGCGCCGACGATCGCCACACCGGTACCAAACGCCAGTCCGGCCATTAACGCCGAGCCGGGGTAATAGGCGGGCGGTGGCGGGTAGTAAACAGGGGGGGACGCGGGATAGGACCAGGTCCCGTATGTGGTGGTCGGGTTGTAACTGGGGACGTACACCACCTGTGGATCGGAGGGCTGAATGATGATGGTGGAGGTGCTGCTGGCAGGCGCAGACGCCGAAGTGGCGGTGGTGGGTGCCGGTGCCGCAACGGTTTCGACCGTCACGTTCTGATATTGATTGCTCTGCAGATTGCCTGCCGCTTGCGCCTGATGACGCAGGCGTTGCACTGCCTCCATGGTATCGTCGGGCTGCGCTAGAAAGGCATCCCCCAGGCGTTGTACCCAAACGGGATCCTGCCCCAGCGTTGCCAGCACCTGCGGGAAGGCGACCAGCGCCTGCACACTCGGGTCCCACGTCTGGCTCGCCACTTGTTTGACCGCATCGTCGCCCTTGGCGTCCGGGTGTGACTTGGACCAGGTCACCGCCTCGGTGACTTCGCCGGGGTACGTGGTGGCCATCAGTACCTGGGCCAGCAGCGGATCCGGGTAGAGCGCAATGGGCGCCAGCATTTGATCCAGCTGCTCCTGATTGAACACGGCGTCTTTGACGGCTGCCGTGACGGGCGCGGAATCGGCACCGTTCGCGGTCGCATCCAATGGCTGCGCCAGACAGGAATATCCGTGTAACAACAGTGCCGCGGACACCGCGAAAAATAATGGAATGCGCATTGGCCCCCCACCTGCTCAGGCAGGCTGGAACGGAATGGATCAATGTCAGGAAGGTTAAAGCCGATTTCGCAAGCCAGGCCTCAGCCTCGATGCTGCTCTCTAATGGTAGCAAACATATTTTTGTTGCCATTGATTCACGGTGGCGAATGGCCGAGTGGTCAGCGCCGGGGGAATCGGGTTGACGGTTTGGGGCGGCTACCACTCGGTAGGCCACGGGTGCCGGTCAAGCGTTTCGCCGCTACAATGCGTGCCTCGACCGTGACAAACCAGATAAAAAAACATGTCTCTACCTAAACATCACCTGGAGCTGCTCAGTCCCGCCCGTGACGTGAGCATCGCCCGCGAAGCCATCCTGCATGGTGCCGACGCCGTGTATATCGGTGGCCCAAGCTTCGGCGCCCGCCACAACGCCTGCAATGAGGTGAGTGAAATCGCCGGACTGGTGGAGTTCGCCCGTCGTTACCACGCCCGGGTGTTTACCACTCTCAACACGATCCTGCATGACAACGAGCTGGAGCCGGCGCGCAAGCTGATCCACGAACTGTACGATGCCGGTGTCGATGCGTTGATTGTCCAGGACCTGGGCGTGATGGAGCTGGATATCCCGCCGATCGAGCTGCACGCCAGCACCCAGACCGACATCCGCACCCTGGCGCGGGCGAAGTTCCTTGATCAGGCTGGCTTCTCCCAACTGGTACTCGCCCGCGAACTGAACCTGCAAGAGATTCGCGCCATTGCCGACGAGACCGACGCGGCGATCGAGTTCTTCATTCACGGCGCGCTGTGTGTGGCGTTCTCCGGCCAGTGCAATATTTCCCACGCGCAGAACGGCCGTAGTGCCAACCGTGGCGACTGCTCCCAGGCCTGCCGTTTGCCGTACACCCTCAAGGACGATCAGGGGCGCGTTGTCGCCTACGAAAAACACCTGCTGTCGATGAAGGACAACAACCAGAGCGCCAACATCCGCGCGTTGGTGGAAGCCGGCGTTCGCTCGTTCAAGATCGAAGGGCGCTACAAGGACATGGGCTATGTGAAGAACATCACGGCCTACTACCGCCAGCGCCTGGACGATGTTCTTGAAGATCGTCCGGACCTGGCCCGCGCTTCCAGTGGCCGCACGGCGCACTTCTTCGTGCCCGACCCGGACAAGACCTTCCACCGTGGCAGCACCGACTACTTCGTCAGCGAGCGCAAGATCGACATCGGCGCCTTCGACTCACCGACCTTCACCGGCTTGCCGGTGGGCGTGGTGGAGAAGGTTGGCAAGCGCGACATGCAGGTAGTGACCTTTGAGCCGTTGTCCAACGGCGATGGCCTCAATGTGCAGGTCAAGCGCGAAGTGGTGGGTTTTCGCGCCAATATCGCGGAGCCCAAGGGCGAGTTCGACGAAGATGGCCAGAAGCGCTACCGCTATCGCGTCGAGCCCAACGAGATGCCGGACGGCATGTACAAGCTACGGCCCAACCATCCACTGAGCCGCAACCTGGACCATAACTGGCAGCAAGCCTTGCAGAAGACGTCCGCCGAACGTCGTATCGGCCTGACCTGGGTCGCACGGCTGGACGAGCAGCGTCTGCAACTGACCGCCACCAGCGAGGAGGGCGTCAGCGCCAGCGTGTCCCTGGGCGGCCCGTTCGGTCTGGCCAACAAGCCGGAGCAGGCACTGGAGCAACTGCGAGACCTGCTCGGTCAACTGGGCACCACCGACTACCACGCCACCGCCATTGAACTGGATGCGCCCCAGGCGTTCTTTATCCCCAATTCGCAACTCAAGGCCTTGCGCCGCGAAGCGATCGAAGCGTTGACCGCGGCTCGCCTGCTGGCCCACCCACGTGGAGGTCGCAAGGCCGAAACCAACCCGCCGCCGGTGTACCCGGAATCGCACCTGTCGTTCCTGGCCAACGTCTACAACCAGAAGGCCCGCGACTTCTATCACCGTCATGGTGTGAAGCTGATCGACGCGGCGTTCGAGGCTCACGAGGAAACCGGCGAGGTGCCGGTGATGATCACCAAGCACTGCCTGCGTTTCTCCTTCAACCTTTGCCCCAAGCAAGCCAAAGGCGTCACCGGTGTGCGCACCAAGGTCGCGCCGATGCAACTGGTACACGGTGACGAGGTGCTGACGCTGAAGTTCGACTGCAAGCCGTGTGAGATGCACGTCATCGGCAAGATCAAGGGGCACATCCTCGATCTGCCGCAACCGGGCAGCGTCATGGAACCGATCGTCGGTCACATCAGCCCAGAAGACCTGCTCAAGACGATCCCTCGCGCCCCTCACTGAGCGTGACAGGCGAGCGTGCAGGTGTCCTGTTGCGCTCGCATTGGTTTCGCGTCTGCTTGGCCTCATCGGATGCCAACGTCAGAAGGGACGTTGACGAGGCCCGGCGTCTTTTGCGCTTGACGCAACATGACGTTGCGTCCCGCCCCTATTCTCTGAAGGGGTAGTGCCGCCTATTTTGTAGCCCTGAAAACCATCAATGCGAGTGATCTCTCCTGGAGAGTCACCGCTGTCGAATCTCAGGAGTTTATGGAATGGGCGTTTCTACAAGCGGTACAGCAACGACGATACAAAAGGCTTCAATGACCAGAGGGCTGGTACTTCTGTTTGCGTTTTGTTGCGGTGCCATCGTCGCCAACATCTATTACGCACAACCGATCATCAGCTTGATCGCCCCGGATATCGGCATGTCGAATGGCAGCGCGAGCTTTATTGTTTCGCTGACTCAGATTGGTTATGCCCTTGGATTGTTTTTCCTGGTGCCCTTGGCGGACCTGGTAGAAAACCGCCGGCTGATGATCGCGACGATCGTGATGACGATCTTCAGCCTGGTTGCCGCGGGTCTGGCCAAGCAGCCGAGCGTGTTTCTTGTCGTATCGGCACTCATCGGTTTCAGCTCGGTCTCGGTGCAAATGCTTATCCCGTTGGCCGCGCATCTGGCACCGGAAGAATCTCGTGGCCGGGTGGTGGGCGGGATCATGGGGGGCCTGCTGCTGGGGATTCTGCTTGCGCGGCCGCTGTCGAGCCTGGTGGCAGATCATTTCGGCTGGCGGGCAGTGTTCATCGGGGCTGCTGGCTTGATGCTCATCATCTCCATCGTGATCAGCATGACCATGCCCAAATGGCAGCCGGCCCACCGCGCGTCATATGGTCAGTTGCTGATGTCCCTCGGACAACTGTTTTGCCGCGAGCCGGTATTGCGTCAGCGTGCGCTTTATCAAGGGTTGATGTTTGCGGCGTTCAGTTTGTTCTGGACCGCGGTGCCGCTGGTATTGAGCCGTGAGTTTGGCCTGACGCAAAGTCAGATCGCGATGTTCTCTCTGGTCGGCGCCATCGGTGCCGTCGCCGCACCGATCAGTGGCCGACTCGCTGATGCAGGGCTCACTCGACGGGCCTCACGGTTGGCCATGGTGCTGGGCGTGGTGAGTTTCCTTCCGGCCTTCGTCAATCCTTTATACGGTGTGATTGGTTTGGCAGTCACCGGTGTTGCACTGGATTTTGCGGTGCAGATGAACATGGTGCTGGGCCAAAGAGCCGTCTACGCCCTGGGCACCGCCAACAGAGGCCGTCTGAACGCGTTGTACATGATCAGTATCTTCATTGGCGGTGCAATCGGTTCCTCGGTGGCCAGTTCGCTTTATGAACACGCCAGCTGGTTGGCGATTGCAGCGGTGGGGAGTGGATTGTCACTGGTCTCTCTGGTCGTCTTCTCGATAGTTTCTCGTCGAGCAGCCGGGCAGGGGCAGTGAGTCCATCGGTCACTACAACGCGCATTAGCCAAGGAGTGTCATGGACAAGTTGCTCGCCTTGAAGATGTTCGTCCAGGCTGTGGACTCGAAGGGCTTTTCTTCTGCCGCTCGACAGTTAGGCCTGGCGACATCTTCCGTGACCCGGATGATCGATGGACTTGAGGCGGAGCTGGGCGCCGTCCTGCTCAACCGCTCCACGCGTCAAATCTCGTTGTCAGATGCCGGGGCCGCCTACTACTTGAAAGCCCGGGAGGTCTTGAACGCTGTAGCCGAAGCGGATGCTTCGGTGACTGACCGTGGGGAAGTTCCCGCAGGGCATCTGCGTATTTCCGTTCCGGTGGCATTTGGACGCCGCCTGATCGCGCCTCATATCGATTCGTTTCTGAAGCGTTACCCGCAACTGATATTGGACATGACGCTTTCTGACGACATTGTCGAGTTGCTGGGCGAGCGCGTCGATTTATCGATCCGATTGGGCTCGGCAGCAGCGATGGATGGCGTAGTCAGTCGTTCTGTCGGCCATTTCAGACGTCGGGTGGTTGCCAGTGCCGAGTACCTGAAAACCCGTGGCCTCCCTGAGCATCCAGCTGACCTCTTGCAGCACGAATGCCTGCGCTTCAGTTACGGAACCAAGCAACAGCTTTGGACTTTCCTGAGGGACGGTGAAGAGGCCCGAGTCCCCGTGGAGGGACGCTTTAAAAGCAACAATGCGGAGGTTTTGCGGGAGGTCGCGCTGGCGGGCGGTGGGGTGGCGTTGTTACCTGACTGGCTCGTCAGCGATGATATTGGTGGCGGTCAATTGACGTCGTTGTTCGAGTCATTTGTTGTCAATCCGAACGATGCGAGTTCGGCCATCTCTGCGCTGTATCTCCCCAATCATCGTGGCTCCAGACGCGTCAATGCGTTTATCGATTTCATCAGCGAATTGCTGGGGCCTGAAGGCAGACATCAAAGATCTGACGTATTTCACGACAGGCTACTACGGCGGTAATACGTTAAAAGGCAAAGTCGACATTGATCTTTTTAGCTGATTATTTACCTACGCGGTTGTCGGTCACGCTTTAGGTCCCTTGATTGGGCTAGGGCGGTGCAAGTGATCCTTCACCGCCCTTTTTTTATTCTGAATCCGGATCGATCACGATCCCAGCGCATCCTGCCAGCCCCGTCGCGCCAGCGGCAGGTCCAGCAAACGCTTGCCGGTGGCATCGCTGATGGCATTGCCCAGCGCCGCAGCCATGGGGCCCTGGACGATTTCCGCTGCACCGAGAAAAGGCTGGTCCGGCTGATCAATCATGTGGACCTCGACCTGTTGCGGCAACTCGGGAAAACGCATGATCGGATAGCCGCTCCAGTCGAAGCTGTGCATGCCACTGGCGTCATAGAGGATTCGTTCATAGAGCGTCCAGCTGGCGGACTGCACGATGCCACCCTGGATTTGATTGAGCAGCCCATCGGGGCTGACGATTTGCCCCACATCGACGGCAGCAACCACTCGATCAATCGTGACCTGCCCGGTCTGGCGCTGCACATGCACCTGCACGGCGATTGCGCAGTAGCCCATGATGTTTTTATAGCGGGCGAAGGCGAAGCCGATCCCGCTGCCGGGGCCGGTTGCTTTTTGCGGCCAGCGGAACTCACGGGCCACGCGCTCCACCACCGCCCGAGCACGCGGATCGATCAAGTGACTCAGGCGAAACTGCACCGGATCCACGCTGGCCTGCGCCGCCAGTTCATCGACGGTGCTCTCGATGGCGAACACGTTGATATGGGCACCGAGCGAACGCATGGCCGAGGTCCTGAAGGGCATGGTCAGTACGAAGTTCAGATCGACCTTAAGGTTGGGTATCTCATACAGCGGAACCGCGTTACGGTCACCGTCGCCTTCGGGTTGGGCGATCGGGATCGAAGGGGCAGGGGTGAAGGGGCTTGCCAACAGCCAGGCAGGCAACAGGCGCCCGGCATTGACGATGCGTTCGTTGTGCGGCGTACTCCAGAGCTCGTATGTCCAGTCACGAAGGCGCCCGCTGCTGTCCAGTCCCGCTTCCACTTCGGCAAGCATCGCCGAGCTGTAGGGTTCCCAGAGATTTTCCTGTTCGCGCATCCATTGCACCCGTATCGGTTTGCCCGGTGTGGCCATGGCGATCAGCGCGGCATCGGCTGCCGCGTCATCCGCGCCGTTGTGGCCATAGCAACCGGAGCCTTCGGTGTGGATGCAACGCACCTGGGCCACTGGCAGGCCGACCATCTCGGCGATGCCCATGCGCAGAGGATAGACGCCTTGAGTGTGGGTCCAGACGGTCAGTGTTCCTTCATGGAATCGAGCCACTGCGCAGGACGGCCCGATAGAACCGTGCATGAGGTATTGCTTGGTCACCCGTGCTTTGTAGGCGCGTGGCGCAGGTTGCGCGATGTTGCCCTTGGCGCTCACCGGGTAGCGCCGCGCCGGTAACTCGGTGAGCAGTTGATGGATGTGTGTCGAGTCGGGTAGCGGATTACCTTCTGTCCAGCGGGCAGTGGCATAGCCCTCGCGCATGGCTTTGATCGCCATCCATTCATCGGTGGCGACCACGGCTAGGTAACTGCCGTTGCGGACCAGTTTCACCACACCGGGGAGTTTCCTGAGGGCGGTCTCGTCGATGTCCAGTAACTGACTGCCGCGCCGGGGGGGACGTATCACTCGCGCATGCAGCATTCCGGGCAGACGCATGTCTTGCACATAAGCTGCACCGCCGCTGACCTTGGCTGGAATGTCCAGTCGAGGCAATGATGTGCCGATCAGGGTGAATGTGCTGGCTGGCTTGAAGGGGGAACTGGCCGATGCGAAGCGATGCAATTGAACCCCGACAACCGCTTGTGCGTAGGTCATGCTGCGGCCTTGCGCATCGTAGATGACGGCGTCTCGCGTGCTCAGGCTGTCGATTTTCTGCTGCCATTGCCGTGCCGCAGATTCGAGTAAAAGTTGACGCACCTGGGCCGCGGCGTTGAAAAGCGCAGTGCCGCTGTCGACCATCGTATGGCTGCCCGCGGTGTAACCTTCATTGGGTGTCAGCGCGGTGTCGGCGGTGAGAAAACGGATAAGGCCTGGCGGCACTTCCAGGCGTTCGGCGGCGATCTGCAACAGCGCAGTTTTGACGCCGGTGCCCAGCTCCACTTTGCCGGTGTAGACGGTGATGCCGTCTTTCGCATCGATGCGGATCCAGGCGTCGAGATAGGGCGTGGCCCGCAGACTGCCCGGCAGATCAGGCGCCAGGATTTCGGTGCCCAAGGTATCCACTTCGGTGTCAGCGAAGGCGCGCGGAATACCGGGAAGCATCGCGAAGCCCATCACCAATGCGCCGTTTATCACGAAGGCACGGCGGCTCAGATTGACGTCTTTCGGTGAGGTTTTCATCCCTTGGCTCCCTGCGCGATGACCGACTTGATCGCGGCGAGGATCCGCACATGGGTACCGCAACGACACAAGTTGGGCGCCATGTGGCGACGGATCGTTTCATCGTCCGGCTGAGGGTTGGCCTCCAGCAGCGCCTGTGCCCGTACGATCATTCCCGCGATGCAATAACCGCACTGGGCCGCCTGGACATCGATAAACGCTTTTTGCAGCGGTCCCGGTTGCTCGGCGTTGCCCAGGCTCTCGACGGTACGCACGGATTTGCCCGCCAGCGCGCCGCACGGCGTCAGGCAGGAAAACACCGGTTTGTCGTTCACTAACACAGTGCAGGCGCCGCATTGACCCAGACCGCAGCCGTATTTGGCGCCATTGAGTCCCACCTGGTTGCGCAAGGCATACAGCAACGGCATGTCCTCCGGGATGTCCAGTTCATGAGTCTTGCCGTTGATGTCGAGTGTGATCACGGTTGCTGCTCCTGTGCCCGAATGCTCTCGATGGTTTTCTCCAGGTCCTTCCAGGGTCTGGTCGCGCAGCTCTCGTTGCGCAAGTACTCGGCAAGCGCGGCCACCTGGGCATCGTCCAGGCTATGGGCGAAAGCAGGCATGTAATGGCTCGGCGCAGCGGTGGACATCGGAATGCCCTGCAGGATTGTCTGGATCAAATTGCGTGGCGAGTCGGCCGTCACTGCCGAGGTGTTTGCCAGCGCCGGCCTTGCTTCAATGACGCGCATCGGTGCGGCGCTGCCGTGGCAGCTTGCGCAGGCGCCGTCGAACAATGAGGCGCCCGATAGCGCCTTGGCACCGGGCTTGGCCGTCGAGGCGCAGGGCGGCAATGTCACTGCTGAAGAGGTTTTTTCGAGGTCAAGAATGTACTGCGCAATGGCATGGGCATCTTCCGTTGGCATTTGCGCGATGCTCAGGCTGACCGGCAACATCGGGCCCGCCGCTGCGCCGTGTCCTTGGGCAACCTCGCCCGTCAGATAGGCGACCAACTGGGCTTCATTCCAGGGATGTTCCGCCGTTGCCATTCCTCGCAGGGCAGGGGCCGTCCAGCCATCGACGACACCCCCGTTGAATAGCTCGCTGCTTTTCTCCCCGCCAATCAAATTCAGGGGTGAATGGCAGGATGAGCAGTGCCCGGCGCCTTCGACCAGATAGCGTCCACGGTTCCAGAGCGCTGACCGCTCGGGCAGTGGTTCCAGCGGCTTCCCTTGAAGGAACAACAGGTTCCAGAAAGACACCAGCGGCCGGAAGTTCATGGGGAAAATCATGTGGTTTTCCGGTGCGGTGTATTTGACCGGGTCCACGCTCATCAGGAAGGCGTAGGCATCCGCGATATCGGCGTTGCTCATCTTGCGGTAATGCACATAGGGGAAGGCCGGATAGAGAAAATGGCCATCGCGCGCGATGCCTTCACGCATGGCCCGCTCAAAGGCGTCCAGCGACCATTCACCGATACCGGTTTCCCGGTCCGGTGTGATGTTGGTGGTGAAGAGTGTTCCGAAGGGCGTTACCAGCGGCAAACCGCCCGCCATGTAAGCGCCGCCTGGCCGGGTGTGGCAGACCGCGCAGTCTCCCGCTTCGACAACGCGTCGGCCCCTGTCCAGGGATTCGCGGCCAGCATTCTGATGCTGACTGGCTACGGGAATTTCCGGCCTCCACATCATCCAGAATGCAAACCCTATCCCCACGACGCCGATTGCCAGAACGGCACCGATGATCGTCTTGCGCTTCATCGCCTCACCTCTCCTGAGTTAACGACAGATTTTTCAATCCACCGCTTGCGATTGGCGCACGGCGACTTTCTGGGAGGGAGCTTAGAGAGGGCGGTTGTGATGGAGTACCCCACCAAGACGCAACGCTACATTGCGCTCGGCGCAACGGCGGCAGAATTAACAACGGTTAACTCGCGCAGCCTCGGTCGATGTCCAAAGATAGGTCCTTAAGGAGCGTACCGATGACGTTGAAGGAGTTTCATGGACAAGCTGCTCGCGCTGAAGATGTTCGTCCAGTCGGTCGAGTCCAAGGGCTTTTCGTCTGCCGCCAGACAACTCAATCTGGCCACCTCTTCAGTGACCCGAATGATCGACAGGCTTGAGGATGAGCTCGGTGCCGTGTTGCTGAATCGTTCTACCCGGCAAATCACGTTGACCGATGCCGGTGGTGCTTACTACCTGAAGACCCGGGATATCCTGAACGCCATGGCGGACGCAGACGAATCGGTGTCGGATCGAGGAGAAGTCCCTGCTGGCGAGCTGCGTATTTCAGTGCCCGTGGCGTTTGGACACCGCCTCATCGCCCCTCATATCCGTGCGCTTTTGACGCGTTATCCACTGCTCATCCTGGACATGACCCTGTCCGACGACATCGTCGATTTGCTCGGCGAACGCATCGATCTATCGATCCGGCTGGGGTCGCCTGCGGCGATGGAAGCGGTGATCAGTCGCCGTATCGGCAGCTTTCGCCGCCGGGTAGTTGCCAGCCCTGAGTATCTGAATGCGCGAGGATTTCCCGACCGGCCCATGGACCTCATGCAACACGAGTGCCTGTGCTTCAACTATGGCGCGCCGCAGCAGGTCTGGACATTTGCCGATAAGGGTCAAGAGCTCCGTGTGCCCGTCAATGGGCCATTCAGGAGCAACAATGCCGAGGTCTTGCGTGAAGTCGTGCTGGCCGGCAGCGGAGTGGCGCTGTTGGCAGACTGGCTGGTCGACGACGACATTGACAGTGGTCGCCTGACCTCTTTGTTCGAGGCTTTTGTCGTCAATCCGAACCGCGCAAGTTCGGCGATCTCGGCCCTGTACCTGCCCAATCATCGCGGGTCGAAACGTATCAATGCGTTCATTGATTTCCTGACCGAACTGCTCGGATCGGAAAGTCATCTCGAGGGGTGATCTGCGCACCTTTGCGTTTTACGAAACGCTGCGTTGTGCAACAGGTGGATTCTCTGACGGAGCCCGGGTGCCTACCTTGGGGGTGTGAAAACATTCAACCATGGAGACCCTCATGAGTGTGCACCCATCCACGATTCACGTGACTTACGACTTCATCTGCCCATGGTGCTGGATCGGTGAAGAGCATCTGGAACGCGCACTTGTCGCTGCGAATTTTCCAACTGACCGCCAGGTTGTTTTCCTGCCGTATCAGTTGAACCCGGACATGCCTGTTCAGGGCATGGATCGTAAAACCTATCGCTCCGGCAAGTTCGGCAGCTGGGCGCGTAGCCAGGCCATGGACGCACAGGTTACCCACGCCGGCAGGGCTGTCGGTCTTGAATTCGATTATGAGCGTATCGAAAGGACCCCCAATACCCTGGCGGGTCATCGCCTGGTATGGCGGGAACAACAGGCGGGCCGAGACGCTTCCTTGCTGGTCAAGACCATTTTCAAGGCCTACTTCAGCGAAGGGCGGGATATCGGCGACCTCAATGTGCTGGCGGACATCGCAGCCGAAACAGGGCTGGACCGCGCGGCCACTGTCGACTTTCTCAACACCGATGAAGGCACTGCTGAGGTGTTGAAGCTTGAAGCGATAACCAAGGCATCCGGCGTGCGCTCGGTTCCGAGCATTCAGATCGCAGACGACATGATCAGTGGCGCCCAGCCCGTCGAAGTAATGATCCAGATACTCAGACGAAATCAGGCTGCGTAAGCCGTTTTTTTCAAACCTTATTCATCAGGAATTCATCATGACCCACCATTTGTTCAGCCCCATCAAACTAGGCCAGCTCTCCCTCGATCACCGCGTCGCCATGGCGCCGCTGACTCGCTCCCGTGCGGGGCAACCTGGCAACGTACCGACCTCGATGAACGTCGAGTACTACCGTCAGCGTGCCAGTGCGGCGTTGATCATTACCGAGGCTACCCAGATTTCGCAGCAGGGCCAGGGATACGCCTGGACGCCCGGCATTCATAGCGACGAGCAGATTCAGGGCTGGAAAGCGGTCAGCGAGGCCGTACACGCAGAAGGCGGGCGTATTTTCCTGCAGCTCTGGCATGTGGGGAGGGTGTCACACCCGGTGTTTCAACCCAACGGCGGCTTGCCGGTGGCACCGACCGCGCAGCCGGTGCCCGGCAAGACGTTCATCCTGAATGAAAAGGGCGAGGGCGTCTGGGGTGATGTACCGATTCCCCAGGAACTTGATATTCCGGGCATTGAAGCGATCGTTGCCGATTACCGCAAGGCCGCTCGCAATGCGCTGCTTGCCGGTATGGACGGTGTGGAAATCCACGCGGGTAATGGCTACCTGCTCGATCAATTCATCAACAGTGCCAGCAATCAGCGCAGTGATCGCTACGGTGGAAGTATCGAAAACCGTGCACGGCTGTTGCTTGAAGTCGTGGAGGCCGTGACCGAAGAAGCCGGTGCCGAGCGTGTTGCCGTTCGCCTGACACCGATGGGGCGTTTCATGGGGATGGACGATGACACCCCGGAACAGACCTTTGGCTACATTGCATCCCGGCTCAACCACTGGAATCTCGCTTACCTGCACCTGGTAGAACCGATGATGGTCGGCACCGTGCTCGACGAAAGTAACGATCCACGCTGGGACGCGATCATCAAACAACTGCGCAGCGATTTCCACGGCGTCCTGATGCTGGCGGGTGGTTACACCGGCGAAACGGCCGAACAGGCCATTGCGCAGGGGCGTGCCGACCTGATCGCTTTCGGTCGCCCGTTCATTGCCAACCCCGACTTGCCGGCTCGCTTGCGTGGCCGTAACGAACTCAATCTGGCAGACGGCAGCAGCTTTTTTGGCGGCGACGCCAAGGGCTACATCGACTATCCGGTGTTGGCATAACGCAGGGTGGGAATCACCAGGCTACGAGGAGAAAGGTAATGAAGAGTCCAGACGTTCCGAAGGCCCTGGTCATTGGTGGTTCCCTGGGCGGATTGTTCGCCGCGACGGCGTTGCGTGCGATTGGCTGGCACGTCGACATTTTCGAGCGATCCCCCGCAGCGATGGATAGCCGTGGCGGTGGCATCGTTCTGCAAGCGGATGTCTTGCAACATTTTCGCTATGCGCGCATCGATCATGCCAATGCGCTCGGTGTCCGGTCCCATGATCGTCTCTATCTGGATCGCGCCGGCACCGTCGTGCACAAAGAGCCGATGCCGCAAACCCAGACGTCCTGGAACACGCTTTACAACGCATTGTTCTCAGCGTTCCCTGCCGAGCACTATCACCGTGGCAAGACGTTGGTTGACCTGATTGAGAATGAGCAACGCGTGACGGCGATTTTTGAGGATGGCAGCCGCGTCGAGGGGGATCTGTTGATCGGTGCCGATGGCGCGGGTTCAACCGTGCGAAGCCTGGTGTTGCCAGGCACAGGGTATTCCTATTCCGGCTATGTGGTCTGGCGTGGTCTGGTCGATGAGCACCGGCTTCCAGACTTCGCACAGGCGCAAATCTACGAGGACTTTGTGTTTCAGCAGGACCCTGAGTCGCTGATGCTGGAATACATGGTGCCGGGCCTGAACGGCTCGGTTAATCCTGGCGAGCGACGGTTCAACTGGCTCTGGTATCTGAAAGCGGCACAAGGGCCGGAACTGGACGCTGTGCTCACTGATAAACATGGCCATCGCCGTAGCCACTCTGTTCCACCCGGGGCTTTGGCCTCCGAGCAGGATGCCTATATTCGAGAGAGGGGTGAGCAGCATGCCAACCCTGCTTTTCGTGAACTGATTCGCCAGACCAAGGATATATTTGTACAGGCGATTCTTGATCTCAACGTCCCCCGAATGGTGTTTGGCCGCGTGCTGTTGACGGGCGACGCTGCTTTTGTGCCGCGCCCTCACACGGCGGGAAGCACGGCCAAGGCGGCCCGCAATGCACTGGCCCTGGCGCAAGCGATCGAAGACATTGGCGACATCGATAAAGCCTTGCTGGCCTGGCAGCGACTGCAACTTGCAGAAGGCAAGCGCATGGGGGACTGGGGTGTGAGCATGGGCAACCGGATCATGGGCATCAGTTGATCCTGATTGGCATTGTGCGTTTCGTTCCGGTGAGTCCCGGGGTTGAGCACAGCCATGCAAGACACTCAGAGCCTGGTCATGCATAGTCATCAACTTCACTTTTCGATCATGGACTCCGCTTATGGACAAGTTGCTGGCGCTGAAAATGTTTGTCGAAACGGTACGCTGTGGTGGTTATTCGGCAGCAGCGCGCAAGCTTGGCATCTCCACTTCGTCGGTGACGCGGCAGGTCGCGGGGCTGGAAAGTGAGCTGGGCGCCAGCCTGCTTAACCGCACCACGCGCAATACCAGCGTCACGGTGGCGGGGCAGAGCTATTTCGACAAAGCCGTGGCGATCCTCGAAGCAATCGATGAAGCCGACGCCGTCGTTGCCGACCGTGGCAGCGAAGCCCAAGGGCGTTTACGGGCCAGCGTTCCAGTGGAATTCGGCCGGCGTATCATCGCTCCCCATTTGAGTCGGCTGCTCGATCGCCATCCGGGCCTGGAGATCAGCCTCTCGCTGAGTGACGAGGTCAGTGACCTGCTGAGCGAGCAGATCGATGTGTCGGTGCGTCTCGGTTCATCGGTTGTCAGTGATGACATCGTCAGCAAGAAGGTGGGTGATTTCCAGCGTTGGGTGGTGGCGAGTCCCGAATACCTGACGCGTACCGGATTACCCCGACACCCCCGTGATCTGCTGGACCATCAGTGCTTGCGTTTTGATTACCGCACCGGCCACCACAATTGGACATTCCAGGGCGATGAGGAAGTCATCCGCTTGAATGTGCAGGGCAGGCTGCAAAGCAACAATGCCGACATTCTGCGGGAGGCGGCGTTGGCCGGTGGCGGGGTGACGCTGCTGGCCGATTGGCTGGTGCGTGACGATGTTGGCGCGGGTCGGCTGACCCGCGTGCTGGAGCAGTATGAGGTCAACCCCGGTAGTGCGAGCACCTGCATCAATGCGCTGTATCTGCCCAACCATCGCGGCTCCAGTCGCATCAATGTGTTCATAGAATTTCTTCAGGAAATACTCGCCCCCTGAGCATGTCTTGTGAAACCGGATTCAGATCACCCGACAAACCTCCTCCAGCGGACGCGGATCGATCCAGTCGCGGACATCGAAGCGTTGGGGAATGAAGTCCCAACGCTGGAGGAAGTCCGTCAGGTGTTGCAGGGCGGTGATCGAGGTTTCGTCGAGGGGCAAGCAGTCGGCGCGAATCAGGCGTCCTGAAGGCTCGAACAAAAGAGGGCGAGCAGGAGGCTGTTAATCCCGGCGCTTGAAGGCCCCCGGTCCCCTCAGTACCCCCCATAGCATAGCGAGCGTTAATGCGACGGATACAATGAAAGAAAAAGCCTTGAGCAACAGATTCGAAAAGAAGCGCTTTTGCAGCTCTTCATATACAACGTTTTCCATCATCGTGTGCGGACGATATGTCGTTACCGCATTGAAATCCGAAATGGTCAGAGCGTCATATAGATTCAGGCCCATCCCATAAGCAACGAATAGGAATACCAGCGCACCGATGAAACAGTAAATGCGGAAGCGAATAGCTGCGAACACAAAAGCTCCATCTTTCTAATCAGCTGATAACGAGTAGGCGGTTGACAGTCGCATTTTAGCGCGCATACGACAGGCCGAATAGCTCTCTGGGGGGAATCGAAAAGCAGACGTGGCGTCTGTTCGCAAGGCGCAAAAGACGCAAACTATTCAACCATAAACCGACCCCGCAGGAACATTTGGATATCCATAGCCCTCGGCAACTGACAGCGTAGCTTCTGGGAACCAAAGAAATGTCCGCTCTGGACAATCGAAAGCAGTCCCTCTCGACCGGTTGAATCCACAGCCAAAACCAGCCCTTCCCTAAATCGAGAGCAGGCTTCAGCAATAGCCCCTTCCTCAGCGCTTGTAACGTAGCGCATCAACCACTACGCCAAACGCAGACGAATGTTCTCGGCAGTTAGGGTAGTAGAGGTGATACCCGGGAAAGGGTTGGCACCAGTCCTCCAGCACCCGCACCCAGGCCCCCGTCAGCAATTTCCTTCTGCACCATATCTTCGGGCAGGAAAGCCAGCCCGCAGCCGGCGACGGCTGCGCGCAGGGTGGGCAGGAGGTGGATGAAATTGGCCGAGAAATTGCCGCGAGTCGAGAAAGCGAAGTCAGCCAGACGGCGGCAATCTGATACTGTTTTTTATGTTGGATCTGAGCCTTTTTTTAGTTGGTCGGTGCTCTATAGAGTGCGCGTCCGACGCACTAGTGGACAGTGATCGGCCGCCTACTATTCCAGGCTCTCTGAAGACCGGACGACCTCGAGAGTCTTCAGGAACCACCATGAATACTCGTCCAGGTTTTCACAGCAAGACATTCCCTGAGTCGCAACGTGACATTCTCGGTATGATCGCGACCGATCATCATCTGGTCGACATACTCTGCGCCATTTGCCAGATGCTTGACGATCAGGCCCCCGAAACCTTCTGCTCGATACTGCTCACTGATGCCGAGGGCAAACGCTTGCTTAGCGGCGCGGCGCCCAGCCTCCCGGTCGAATACAGTGACGCGATTCATGGAATGCTGATTGGGCCACATGAAGGAACCTGTGGCACCGCAGCGTTCCGGCGCGAGCTTGTGGTCACCGAAGACATCGCCCGAGATCCAAACTGGGAGCGTTTTCGAGGCCTGGCGCTGGGGCATAACCTGCGTTCCTGCTGGTCGGTGCCTTTGCTCTCCCATCTGGGAAGCGTGTTGGGTACGTTTGCCCTGTATCAGAACCGCACGAATGCGCCGGATGAGGCGCAAATTCAACGACTGGCCCGCGCGGCCCAGCTGGCAGTCATTGCGATCCGGCATGAGCGTGACGGCCAACGTCTGGAGGAAAGCGAACAACGTTTTCGTTCATTGTTTACCTACAACCCCAACCCGGTGTTCGCCCTCGATCTGGCCGGCAACATCCAGAGTGTGAATCCGGCAGGCCTGAAGCTGAAACCGCACACCGCGACCGACTTCATTGGTCATCACTTTTCCCATCTGGTACTCGAAGAAGACCTGGAACGGGTCAGTCAGCATTTTTCCGCAGCCCGCGCCGGAGAACCTCAGCGCTTCGAGGCACGGGTTCTCGACGAGAGTCAAAAACTGCTGACCATGGACATCTCTAATCTGCCGATCATGGTCAACGGTGAGATCGTCGGGGTATTTGGCATTGCCCGTGACATCAGCGAGCAGAAGCATTTCGAGCGCCAATTGAGCTTCAACGCCAGCCATGACCGCCTGACCGGTTTGCTTAACCGTGTTTCGCTTGAAGACCGGCTTGTTCTGGATTGTCACATCAGCCGTCGGCGTGAGCGTCGTCTGGCGGTGATGTGCATTGATCTGGATGGGTTCAAATCCATCAACGATTCGATCGGACATTACTTCGGCGATCAGGTGCTGATTGAGGTGGCGCAGCGTATGACCCGGCAGGTTCGTCCCGGCGATACCGTCGTGCGCATGGGCGGTGACGAATTTATCGTGCTGCTGCCGGACCTGCTTCGTGATGAGGACGTTGTACCGGTGGTCGAGCGCTTGATGGCCAGCATTGCCAGACCCTACTGCATCCAGGGCATTGACCTGCACGTGAGTGCAAGTATCGGCATCACCTTGAGCGATGGTCACATCGAGCAGCCGATGCAACTGATCCAGCAGGCTGACATGGCCATGTACAAAGCCAAGCAGCAAGGGCGCAATAACTTTCAGTGGTACACCAGCGATCTTAATCAGCGCGTTTGCGAGCACGCGAGCCTGCGCAATGACCTGCAAAAGGCTATCGAAACTCAGTCGTTCAAGCTGCATTATCAACCGCAGATAGACGCGCTCACGAGTCGGGTGGTCGGGATCGAAGCGTTGTTGCGCTGGGAACATCCGGAAAAAGGATTCATCTCACCAGCGGTGTTTGTGCCGGTGGCAGAGGACAGTGGTCAGATCATCCCGCTGAGCCTTTGGGTACTCGATACGGCCTGCGCGCAGCTGCGCCAGCTAGGCGAGCAGGGCATCACGGGCATTTCGATGGCGGTGAATATTTCGCCGATGCATTTTCAGCGTGGCCATTTCGTCCAGTGTGTCCAAGCCAGCCTGGAGAAACATGGACTGCGTGGAGAGCAGTTGGAGTTGGAGATCACCGAGTCGCTTCTGTTGCATAACGCTGAACAGGCGATCGACACGTTGCACCAGCTCAAGGCGTTGGGGGTGCTCATTGCGCTCGATGATTTTGGCACCGGTTTTTCCAGCCTCAGCTACCTCAAGCGTTTGCCCATCGACAAGATCAAGATCGACCGCTCGTTCATCCAGGAAATCGCCACTGACCATCACGATGCAGCGATCACCCAAGGCATTATTTCCATGGCCCATCACCTCAGCCTTACGGTGGTCGCCGAAGGCGTGGAAACGGCGTCTCAGGTGGATTTTCTGAAGGGCAGTCGCTGCGATGTTTTTCAGGGGTATTACTTTGCCAAACCGATGCCCTATGCAGAAATCGAAGCTTTCCTGAGCCATCCCGCGTCCCATCCCTGACCGCCAATTCTGTCTGGACCCAGACCTGAAAATCAGACGCTAAGGCAAATTTTCAGACCCCAGCGCAGAACTCCCTCTCCTCAGGCAAGGCGCTCCCCGCGCCTTTCTCACACACTCGGCTCTAACGCTATCGCGCTGCACAACAACAAGAGCCGCGAAAAAAATGACTAGTTTCCAGCCTGCTACCGAAAGCCAGACCGGCCACATCGGCGCCCGTCAGACCCGTGTCGAGGACGCCGCATTGTTGCGCGGCCTCGGCTGCTATGCCGATGACGCTGCGATCCCTCCGGGTACGCTCCATGCGGCGATCATCCGCTCACCCCACGCTCATGCACGTATCACCTCGGTGGACTTTTCCCGTGCGCTGCTGATGAAAGGCGTGCACGGCGTGCTGGTCGGCGAAGACGTCAAACGCTGGGCGCTGCCGTTCCCGGTGGGTGTGCGTCAGCCGATGGAGCACTGGTGCGTCGCCGTCGACAAGGTGCGTTACGTCGGGGAGCCGGTGGCGGTGGTGATCGCCGAGAGCCGCTATCTGGCCGAGGACGCCATCGAAGTGGTGCGCGTTGAATACGAGCCGCTGCCCCCGATCATCGATCCTGAACTGGCCACCGCCGAACAGGCGCCGATCCTGCACGAAGCAGTCGGCAGCAACGTGGTCAATGAGCGGCACTTTCGTTATGGCGAGCCGGAGCAGGCCTTCGAACAGGCGCCGCACAAGGTCTCGCTCAAAGTAAAGTTTCCGCGCAGTTCCTGCACGCCCATCGAATGCTATGTGGTGCTGGCTCAGTACGAGCGCGCCACCGGCATTTATGACGTGCTGGCCAATTTTCAGGGGCCCTATGCGTTGCACACGGTCATGGCCCGGGCACTGAATGTGCCCGGCAACCGCTTGCGTTTGCGCACACCGAAAGATTCCGGCGGCAGCTTTGGCATCAAGCAAGGGGTCTTCCCTTACGTGGTGATGATGGGCCTGGCGTCACGCAAGGTCGGTGCACCAGTGAAGTGGGTCGAGGACCGTCTGGAACATCTTCAGGGGGCTTCTTCGGCGACCAATCGGGTGACCGAAATTGAAGCGGCGGTAGAAGCCGATGGCCACATCACCGCTTTGCGTTATGACCAGATCGACGATTGTGGCGCCTACCTGAGAGCGCCTGAACCTGCGACTTTTTACCGTATGCACGGCAACCTGACGGGTGCTTACGCGATCCGCAATTTGCAAGTGCGCAACCGCGTGGTGTTGACCAACAAAACCCCTTCCGGCCTGAACCGTGGTTTTGGTGGCCCGCAGGTGTATTTCGCCCTTGAGCGGCTGCTGCAACACATCGCCGTGCAGTTGAAGCTTGATCCGTTGGACGTGATCCGCCGCAACCTGGTGCCGGCCGATGCCTTCCCTTATCGCGCGGCAGCCGGTGCGTTGCTCGATTCCGGCAACTACCAGGCAGGCATTGCCTTGGCGGCGGCTGATGGCGGACTCGAGGAGTTGCTCAAACGTCGTGATCAGGCGCGTGCCGAAGGCCGAATCTATGGCATTGGTTATGCCGCGGTCATCGAACCCTCGATTTCCAACATGGGTTACATCACCACCGCGATGACGCCCGAAGAGCGGCGCAAGGCCGGTCCGAAAAACGGCGCTGTCGCCACCGCAACCATTAACGTCGGCCCGTTGGGTGACGTCAGTGTGCACGTGTCCTCGGCACCGCAAGGGCAGGGCCATCAAACCACCGTCGCTCAGGTCGTTGCCGAAGTGCTTGGGGTTGCGCTGGAATCCATCGTGGTCAACGTCGAGCTGGACACTCAGAAGGACGCGTGGTCGATTGCCTCGGGCAACTATTCCAGCCGTTTCGCCGGTGCTGTGGCCGGTGCCGTCTATAAGGCCGCGCTGAAGATCCGTGATCGCCTCGCCGCGATTGCCGCGGAGCAATTGCAGGCCAGTCCCGAAGATATTCGTTTCGCGGGTGGCAAGATTTTTGTGGTCAATGGCGGGGCGGTGGCGCCATTCCATCGGATTGCCGGTGCGACCCATTGGTCGCCGGGCCTGCTGCCGGAAGGTGAAAGCGGCGGTCTGCGCGAAACCGCCTTCTGGAGCCCGCCGCAATTGGAGGCACCGGACGACAAGGATCAGGTCAACAGCTCGCTGTGCTACGGCTTTGTCTTCGACATCTGTGGGCTGGAAATCGACCGCATGACCGGCGAGATCCACATCGATCGCTACGTCACCTGCCATGACGCCGGCCGCCTGCTCAACCCGGCGCTGGTGGATGGCCAGATTCGTGGTGGCTTCACCCAAGGCCTCGGCGCGGCGCTGATGGAAGAATTCGCCTACGGCGAGGACGGCAGCTTCCTGAGCGGGACCTTCGCCGATTATCTGGTGCCGACCGCACCGGAAGTGATCGAACCGATGATCCTGCACATGGAAACGCCATCGCCCTTCACCCCACTGGGCGCCAAGGGTGTGGGCGAGGGCAACAATATGAGCACGCCGGTGTGTATCGCCAACGCGGTGGCCGACGCCCTCGGTCGATCGGACATCCGTCTGCCACTGACGCCCTCGAAAGTACGCACGCTCATCGGCATCGACGAGCCACCACGGCCCGCCGGTATGGAGGCCGATGAAAACCTCGACGCAGCACCTGCCGGTGGACCGGCACTGCGGGCCAACGACTCGGTGGTGATTCCTGCTTCGCCGCAACAGGTCTTCGATACCTTGCTCGACCCGCAGACGCTGGCGGCGATCATTCCCGGTTGCCACGACCTCGTGCTTGAAGGCGAAAACCGTTACCGCGCGGACGTCACCGTCGGCGTCGGCATGATCCGCGCGCGCTTCGAGGCCAAGGTTGCCCTGAGTGATCTGGACCCGCCGCATTCATTGCGTCTGTCCGGTTCCGGCAGCAGCTCGATGGGGTCGGCCCAGGGGCAGGCCAAGGTGCGTTTCGTTGAACTGGAAAATGGCCACACACGCCTGGAATACCAATACCAGGTGGCGGTCAGCGGCAAAGTCGCCGCGGTCGGCGGCCGAATGCTGCAAGGGGCCTCGAAAGTGATCATCGGACAAATATTTACTCGCCTGTCACAACGGGTCAGCGGCCAAGCCATCTCCACCGGGTGGTGGGCGCGATTGCGGGCCTCGCTTGGCGCGCTGTTTGGCAAGGGAGGTGCGCAATGAAACCGGCTGCTTTCGATTACGTTCGGGCTGACAACCGTCGTCAGGTGGTTGAGTTGCTCGCCGAGTACGGCCAGGAAGCTCGCATCATCGCCGGTGGCCAATCGCTGATGGCGGTGCTGAACATGCGCCTGGCTCAGCCCAAGTTGCTGATCGATATCAATCATGTGGCTGACCTGGCCTATATCGAACTGCGCAAGGATTGTCTGGCGGTAGGTGCCGGGGTACGACAGGCGCAGTTGCTGGCGCGTTCGACCCTGATGGACGAGGTGCCTTTATTGGCGCTGGCAATGCCTTGGATCGGTCACTTCCAGACGCGTAATCGCGGCACAGTCTGCGGTTCGGTGGCTCATGCCGACCCGAGCGCCGAGTTGCCGCTGTGCCTGGTGACGTTGGGTGGCGAGATCGTTCTGGAGTCGAAAAAAGGCAAGCGCATTGTCAAGGCTGCCGACTTCTTCCAAGGCATTCTCACCACCGACAAGCGTGCGGATGAACTGGTCGTCGAGGTGCGCTTTCCGCTCAAGCGCGAAGGCATTACCTATCGCTTCCGCGAGATCACCATGCGCCACGGCGACTTTGCAATTGTCTCCCTGGCCGCTGCCATCGGCGCGGACCAGGTCGAACTCGGCATCGGCGGGGTCGCGGACCGTCCGCAACGTCGCAGCCTGCCTCGTGGTGCGGAGCTGCCGGACGCGCTCAATCAAACCGCCTGGTCGCTCGATGCACAAGACGATGTGCACGCCAGCGCTGCCTATCGCCGCCAACTGATTCGCGAGCTGGGTCACCAGCTGATCGAAGGAGTCTGAACATGCGTGTAACTGCCGACCAAACCTTTCCGATCCGCCTGGAACTCAACGGCCGCTCCCGCGAAGCCCTGGCTGAGCCGCGGACCCAACTCTGCGACTTCCTGCGCCACGACCTCGGTGCCACCGGTGTCCATGTCGGATGCGAACACGGTGTCTGCGGTGCCTGCACGGTGCTGGTGGACGGAGTCGCCATGCGTTCCTGCCTGATGCTCGCGGTACAGGGGCACGAGCGGCATATCGAGACCGTCGAGTCGCTGGCTGACGACGACACACTGAGCGACCTGCAACAAGCCTTTCGCCGTCATCACGCCTTGCAGTGCGGCTTTTGCACTGCGGGCATTCTCATGTCCTGCGTGGATTTCCTCGAACGGGTACCCGACCCGGACGAGACCCAGGTACGCGACATGCTTTCGGGGCATCTATGTCGCTGCACCGGCTACACCGGCATCGTCCAGGCCGTGCTCGAAGTCGCTGCCCAGCGCCAAACGAACAAAGGGGTATAACAAAAATGTTCGATCTCGGACGCAGTTTCCTCGCTGCCGTTGAACGCCGGCCGCACGCCGTGGCGGTCAGTGACGGTGCGTTGAAGAAAACCTATGAAGAATGGTTCGTCGATATCCAGAGTGCCGCCTGGGGCTTGCAATGCCTTGGGCTGCAACGCGGTGATCGACTGCTGGTAGTGATGCAAAACCGCTGGCAGATGGCGACCCTGCATTGGGCCTGTCAGTTTGCGGGCATCGTCATGACCCCGTTGAACTGGCGTTCGACTGCCGATGAACTGGGCTACTGCATCGAAGATGCGCAAATTCGGGCAGTGGCTTACGACGACGCGACCATGACCGCCGTGGCCGGTTGCAGCGCCGCCACAAGGTTGCCACGGATAGCCACCGGTCTGCGTGCCGCCAACACCGACCTGAGTTTCGAGGAACTGTGTTCGCAGACCCCCTCCGGCATCATTTTGCAGGCCGACGCCGAAGACTTTTCACTGCTGCTGTACACCTCCGGAACCACCAGCAAGCCCAAGGGCGTGCCCCGTCGGCACCGCAGCGAACGCGCCGCGGCGGTTGCCCACGTAGCGCAAAACCTCTACCGCCAGAACGAGTGCACGCTGGGCGTCATGCCGCTTTACCACACCATGGGCGTGCGTTCGTTGCTGTCCATGGCGCTGATCGACGGACATTTCGTCTGTGTGCCGAAGTTCGACGTGGAAGCCACGCTGCAGGCCATCGAGCGGGAAAAGGTCAGCAACCTGTACCTGGTGCCGACGCTCTACCACATGCTCATCGAACACCCGGCCTTTGCCCGCGAGCGAGTCGCCAGTGTGGAGAAAATAGGCTTTGCCGGTGCGCCGATGAGCGACGGTTTGATGCGTCGCGTCGAGCAGGCGTTCCAGCCGCAATTGTTCGTCAATCATTACGGCAGCTCGGAGATCTACACCTTCACCATCGACCAGCAAGCCAGCCGCAAACCCGGTTCGTCAGGGCGCAGTGCAATGAACCAGCGCGTGCGCGTGGTGCCGATCGATGCTGAAACGGCGGACGTGCAGGTCAACCCATTGGAAGAGGGCCAGATCATCGCCGACCTGGCGAGTGACGAGGCGTTCGAAGGCTACCTGAACCGCCCCGAAGCGACCGCCAAGGCATTGCGTGACGGATGGTATTTCACCGGTGACATCGGCTACTTCGATCTGGAGGGCGATCTATTCGTCACCGGTCGTGTCGATGACTTGATCATCACCGGCGGCGAAAACGTCAGCCCGGCAGAAATCGAAAACATGCTCTCTCTGCACCCGGCAGTAGAAGAAGTGGTGGTGGTCGGTCTGCCCGACGAGCAGTGGGGCAAGATCATTGCCGCATTTATCAAGCTGCGCGCCGAGGTCTCGGAAGGCGACCTCGATGCCCATTGCATCGCTTCGGGCCTGGCCAAATTCAAGCGGCCACGGCGTTACCAGTTCATCGACCAGATTCCCAAATCTCCAGTGGGCAAGGTGCTGCGGCGCGTACTGCTGGCCCAATTTCAGGAACAGGCCTTGAAGGCCATCAGCTAATCATCCAGAGGACACTCTCATGCAACAGCAAGCGATCCAGCAATTTCTCGACACTCAGTTCGATGGCTTCCAGGTTGAAGTCGATGTGTCCCGCGAGCGCGCCGACATCATCCTCAACCGGGCACCGCTGAACGTCATTTCCATGGGGCAGCGTGATGAACTGCGCCTGGTCTTCGAAGCCCTCGATGCACACAAAGGCGTGCGCGTCATCGTGCTGCGCTCGGTGGGTGAACACTTCTCCAGCGGTGGCGACATCAAGGGTTTCCTCGAAGCATCGCCAGAGCACGTATCGAAGCTGGCCTGGAACGTCGCGGCACCGGCACGTTGCGAAAAACCGGTGATCGTGGCCAACCGTGGCTACACATTCGGCGTCGGTTTCGAACTGTCCCTGGCCTGCGATTTCCGCATTGCTTCGCAAACCACTCGCTACGCCTTGCCTGAGCAGAACCTGGGGCAGATCCCGGGCTCGGGTGGCTCCGCGCGCCTGCAGAAAATCATCGGCATCACTCGCACCAAGCACATGGTGATGCGCGCCAAACGCATCACCGGCGACCAGGCCTACGCCTGGGGTATCGCGACCGAGGTCGTGCCGGATACCGAACTGGAAAGCACCGTCGATGCGTTGGTCGACGAACTGCGTCGCTTCTCGCCGCTGGCTCAGCGCACGGCGAAAAAACTGATCAACGACAACGAAGATGCGCCGCTGACCGTCGCGATCGAAATGGAAGGTCACTGCTACAGCCGCCTGCGTAGCTCCAAGGACTTCAAGGAAGGCGTTGAAGCGTTTCACAGCAAGCGTGAGGCCGTGTTTATCGGCGAGTAAATCGTACCGGCGAGCAGGCCCGGGAGTATGTTGGTAACAGCGTACGCCTCACGGAACAGGGTCTGCCGCCCCTTCAATGCAACTCGAAGGGCACATCAAGGCATCACCGCTGACCTGCTGATTACTCGCACCCCGCGCACCGGGATGCAGAACGTTTCGATTCACCGTTTGTGTGAGGCAACCATGACTACGACAACAACAATAACTGCATCACCCGCCAGCCCCGCTATCGATACACCGCAGATTCCACCGGGCAAGGCCTTGCTCGCGGCATTTGCCTCGACGTTCGGCTGGGCGCTGGATTTGTTCGACCTGTTCATTCTGCTCTACGTGGCGCCGATCATCGGCCGCCTGTTCTTCCCCTCGGACACCCCGACACTGTCGCTGGCCGCCGTGTACGCCTCGTTCGCCGTGGCCTTGCTGGTACGTCCGCTGGGCTCGGCGATCTTCGGCGCGTATGCCGACAAACACGGTCGCAAGCGTGCGCTGATGGTATCGATGGTCGGCGTCGGTATTTCCACGGCACTGTTTGGTGCGTTGCCGACCATTCACCAGGTCGGCATATTGGCCCCGATACTGTTTTTGGTCTTGCGGGTGATTCAGGGCATTTTCGTTGGCGGCATCGTTGCCTCCACTCACACCATCGGCACCGAATCCATCTCGCCGCGCTATCGCGGCTTGATGTCCGGGTTGATCGGTGGTGCCGGCGCCGGCATGGGCGCGCTGTTGGCGTCATTCACTTATCTGGTGTTGTCGGAGATCTTTCCCGGGGAGGAATTTGACGTCTGGGGCTGGCGCTTCATGTTCTTCTGCGGCCTGCTCAGCACGTTTTTCGGTCTGGTGATGTTCCGTTACCTGGAAGAAACCCCGGTCTGGCAGCAACTGCAACAAGCGCGTAAAACCAAGGGGCCGGCAGTAGTTGTCGTGTCGCCGCTCAAGCGTCTGTTCGGTCGCGAGTACCGCGGCGTGATGCTGGTCAATCTGCTGATTACGTTCGGAGGCGGTGCCACGTATTACCTGGCCTGCGGTTATCTGCCGACATTGCTCAACGTGGTCGCCAAAGTGCCTCATGCGCAGACTTCGCAGCTGCTCATGTACGGGTCGGTGGCAACCATTGTCGGAGCACTGGCCTTTGGTTACCTGAGCGACCTGATCGGTCGCAAGAAGACCTTCATGCTGCTGGGTGTGATCAACCTGGTGAGCCTGCCGATGATGTTTCTGGGTGTCGCCGAATCGGGTTCGCTGACCCGTACTGCGCTGTATTGCGTGGGCATAGGCTTCATGGGCGGGGCGATCATCGCGCCGATTCTGATCTTTCTCAACGAACGCTTTTCCACCGAGCTGCGAGCCAGCGGCACCGGATTGTCCTGGAACATCGGTTTCGCCCTCGGCGGAACCATGCCGACCTTTGTGTCCCTGGTCAGCGGCAGCCCCGCGCAGATCCCCATGGTGCTGGCGATGTTTGCCGTCGGTCTGTCGGTGATCTACCTGATCGGCAGCGTGGTGATTCCAGAAACCCAAGGCAACTTCAAATAACGGCGGGGAGGTGCTCCAGGAATTCGCCGATCAGCTGCAAAGTCCGCTCGGGCGCTTCGGTTTGAGGAAAGTGTCGACAGTCATCCAGCAGCACACAGCGGCACGGTCCAGCGACCTGTCGCTGGATGACCACCAGTTGCTCGGGCGTGGCGTAGTGGTCGTCGCGACCCTGAATGACCAGCAGCGGCCTTTCGATACAAGCCAACTGCGCTTCGAGATCGTCCAGGGAAAAGTCGGGGTGTAGCCAGCTGTCGCTCCAGCCGTGGAAAGCGCCGTCGACATTGGTCCCATGATGGCGTGCCAGGCGCTCGCGCAATTCGCCCTGATGCCAGGCCTCGGTGGTATGGCGAATGCCATCGAGGCTCTCGGCCTCGACAATCACGTGAGGCGCCAGTGCGATGCTGCCCAACACGCGTGGATCGTTGGCGGCGGCATAGGCAAGGACGATGGATGCGCCGTCACTGTGACCGAGCAAGACCACTTGCGGCAGTTGCAAGGCATCAAGCAATTGCCGCAGTTCCCGAGGGCCGTCGCTGCTCAGGTAGTTCAGCGGACGCGGCAGGGTTACCGGACTCGATTGCCCATAACCCTGACGGCTGTAAGTGACCACACCGCAACCGCTGGCCTGGGCCAGGCGCTGGGGGAAGTCTTTCCATTGGTCGCTGCTGCCGAGGCCTTCGTGCAGCAGCACAAGCGTCGGTCGCGATGGGTCAGCCGCAGGGATTTGGCGATATTCCAGGCGCAGCGGCCCAAGTTGCAAAAATTGTTGTGGCGACATGTTGAATCAACGATTGAACAAGGTTGCTCGCAGGTTACCGTAAACGTAACCCCGCATGCAGTAACACGCTTTGCTTGAGGTATAGAAAACATGCGCCATCTCGATGTTCAGGTGATCGACCAGGCACTGCAATGGGCTCGCGCCGGGCAGGTCCAATGGTTGTGCACGGTGCTCTCCACCTATGGCTCGGCGCCGCGTGCGCCGGGTGCGATGCTGGTGACCAATGGTGCGGGGGAACACGTTGGCTCGCTGTCCGGTGGCTGCGTCGAGGAGGAGTTCCTCGAAAGCCTGACACGCGGTGAATTACGCGAACCGGCGCAGATCGTCAGTTATGGCGACAGCGTCGAGCAACGCCACCGTCTGCGATTGCCCTGTGGTGGTGTGCTGATCGTGCTGGTCGAGCACCGCGCTGCCAGTCTCGAATGGATCGCGCACCTGGAGAGTCTGCAAGCGGCGTTGCTCGGCCAGCGACGTCTGCAGCGTCATATCGAGCTGAGCAGCGGTGCGTTGCGCCTGGACCCGGACATCGGACACGGCAGCGAGCGGGTGCAAGTCGTCGACGAGACGGTGCGCATCAGCGTGGGCCCGGCGTTACGCCTGATTCTGGCGGGGCTCTCGCCGGTCGCGGAAGTCTGCGCCAGTTTCGCCCGCGCCATCGGTTGCGAAGTCATCGCCTGCGACCCCCGGGAAGAGACGCTGCATCTAAATCTTGAAGGCGTGGAAATGCAGCGTGTGCTGCCCTCGATGTTTATCGCCGCCGGAGGTTGTCACGCAGCGACCGCGGTGGTGGCGTTGACTCACGATCCGCGAATCGATGATCTGGCGCTGATGGAAGCGGTTCACACCCCGGCGTTTTACATCGGCGCCATGGGCTCTCAGGCCACTTCGGCCAAGCGCGCCGAGCGGCTCAAACGCATCGGTGGTCTGACGGATGAACAGATCGCCCGTTTACACATGCCCATCGGCCTTGATCTGGGCAGCAAGGCCCCGGCGGAAATCGCTCTGGCGGTGGTGGCGGATATCCTGCGCGTTTATCACGGGAAAGAGCGCCATGCCTTGTAAAACGGCTTTTCCGACGAACGTGGGGGCTGCGAAAGTCGAGGTAGACGCTCGGTCATTCGCGCGCGATAGTGGTCAGCCAAGTGTTGCTGAACCATGGACCGATCGACGGGCTTGAGAAATAGATAGACGCCCCGATGATATGCATTGAGGCCGATAACGATATCGCTTCAAGCGAGCGGAGGAATCTGATGTCGATTGCTCAACGGGTTTTCCACGGCAGGTTTGGCCGGGTCGCCTTGCTGAACATGGATCGTTCGCTGGTCACCCATACCCATTCCGAATGCCATGTGCTGGTCAAAGTGTCCGGTGAGGACACTTACTTCAACGTTAACGGTCGGCGGGTTCCGCTCAGCGATCGCACGGCGGTGCTGGTCAACGCCTGGGAGCCGCATTTCTACGATCCGCAGCCGGGTGCGGGTGCCACCGTAATTCTGGCGCTCTACATCGAGCCCGCCTGGCTGGCCACTGCCCAGCAGTCGCTGGCACTCAGCGGTCGACCGGACTTTTTTGCCCAGTCGTGCATCGAGCTGTCGAGTCGTAATCGCACCTTGGCCGACATCCTGGTCGCCGAAGCGCATGGCTGCGGGATCGTGCCGAAAGAACGCATGGAATTCATCCTGTTCGACTTCCTGATCGAACTGATCGAGGACTTTTCCAGCTGGCGGCATTTGTCGCAACTGGGTGCGCCGAACTCAGGTGAGTTCCGGGATGCGCGCGTGCGCCGTGGCACCGCCTGGTTGCTTGAGCACCTCGATGATCCGAACCCGATCGACAACGCCGCGCGGGCTTGTGGTCTGTCGCGGGCGCACTTCTTTGCGCTGTTCAAGAAAGATACCGGCATGACGCCGACCCTTTTGCTGAACGACGCACGCATGCGCCGGGCTTTTGCCTGGCTGGAGCGTGAGCGCAGTGGAACGTTGGGCCTGTTGTCGGAGAATCTCGGGTTCTCCGAGCAAGGTCATTTCACACGGTTTTTCCGTCAGCACATCGGAGCCTCACCCAGCCAGTATCGGCGCGTAGTGGATTGTTATGTGACGGTTTGAACTGAGAGGAGGGCGGGGGTATTGGGCAATACTCCCGTTGATGAAGTTAGTCTTTCATCTTGAAGCTGGCGACTTTTAACGGTTACGAAAGTTGTAGGGTTAGCTAATTGTCCAGAAAGTCATAAATCTCTTTCATGCGTTCTTCACGCATCAACTCAAGTTCTTCCTCGGTTTCGGCTGTCCATTGCAGAATGAAGTCCCAGTAATCGCAGTCGTGAGCGTCCGCTTCTGCTTCAAATGCTTCTTGCAGAAATTTAAGGCGATATTCTTCTGGCGAAAGTCCACAGTTTACAGCGAGGTCGTAGTTCAATTCGCTGAGTTCAAGTTGGATCCATAAGTTGGCGTCCAGGAATTTCGTCAGGGCGAGTTCGGCTCTAAGTTCTTTTGCGATCATGAGTGCTCTCTTGTTGCATGCAGTAAGTAGCTGGTTGTTCAAAGTCGGCCCAGCGCCAAGTCTGACTATGTCAATTTCCTGCCATCATCCATCCTCGAACGCCATGACTTTCACTCAGCTCTTTCACAACTCGAGCTGCGTCCTGCTTCTGTTTATACGGGCCGATGACGACAAAGTTGTTTTCTTTACGTGCTACCGGCAACTCCATCTTTTGAATGGCCTTTACGGCGTGATGGCGGTGGGGTGTGTTCAATGCGATTTCGACCACCCACAGGCCGGATGAAGGCGTGGTTGAAGCGTCTTTTTTAGTGTGGAGAATATAGCCGCAGCACGTCAAACACGGGCGTTCCAGCGTAATGAGCGATCCTGGCACGGTGCGAAAGACATGCCATTGCGGATCAATGGTTCTTTTGCGGGCGAAGCGTGCCAGGAGCAGACCGATAAAAGTAATCAGACCGCTGAGAACAATCGTCCAATTGTGTGCCTGTGCGGGCAATGAAGGCAGTGTAAGTTCTGGCATTTCTTCTGACTGATCGATCAGAAACTGTACGGCGTCCGCCTCCATTGAATCGGGTACATGGGATCCCTTTTTCTCAAAGGGTGCGACGACCCCATCGGAATGTTTTGTACTGAACTCTGTCACAACTTTATTAGCGGTGTCATCGGCCAGTTGTTCGAACGCTGTCACTTTTTGCTGGATGTATGAATTGTCGACGTTATTTTGACAAGTTGGTCCTGTAGACACGTAGGCCCATATAAGCGCTGATAGTTGCCCCAAAACGCCAGTTACCAGTAAGCCGAAGCCAAGCTTTCGCACAGCGGCCATCTCCAAATCAAATGAATAGTTATTTGGCCCATTTCTTTGATAAAGCGGGGTTCTATTGTTGATCCTGGGATGGTCTAAATTCTCGAGCGCGTCAGTGTGCCCAAGAGCCAAAACTAGTTGGCTGCTTTTTTGTTGTTTTAAAGAGCATCGGGCATGCACTTTATAGAGTGTTGGTTAACGAAAAAGGCTCAGGTGATCGAAAAAAAACCGTATCAGATGGATTTGAAGATGAGTCATTAAAACACTTGTATTTAAGGCTGATATCGTGGGCAAAGTACCTTGTC
The DNA here is from genome assembly GCF_007828295.1 of Pseudomonas sp. SJZ080. Lineage (NCBI taxonomy): Bacteria > Pseudomonadati > Pseudomonadota > Gammaproteobacteria > Pseudomonadales > Pseudomonadaceae > Pseudomonas > Pseudomonas sp. SJZ080. The sequence goes on along the minus strand of NZ_VIUK01000002.1, from coordinate 442,491 downwards.
CAAGATTCAGGCTACCTACGCGTTCGGTAAAAATGAAAGGATTGTTAGCCGGCCCTTTTCGGTACGGAGAGGAAGTTGTTACTGAGTTTTTTGTCACCCCTTCAAACGATGCGGGTGTCCTGCACTACACTTCAGGTGCCACTCCTACCCTGGAGAGTTCCTGGTGAACGCTCCAGACGTCGTGCTTGGTCCTGAAGAATTTGCAGAACTGAGCGCTCAGCTTGAAAGCTCTGCTCAACACGCCTGGCCGTAGAAGCATTACCGGTCCTGATGTGGGATGAGGGTCAATGCTATGGCCGTTGAAGGCAATGCAGGACAATTATTGGGCGTCGTCATTTTGCTTGCCGCCGCCGTGCTGGTAGTGCCGCTGTTCAAACGCATCGGGCTCGGCTCAGTGGTCGGTTACCTGGCGGCGGGCCTGATCATTGGCCCCTTCGGACTGCAACTTTTCAATGATCCCCACACCATCCTTGAGGTGGCCGAGTTGGGCGTGGTCATGTTTCTTTTTGTGATTGGCCTGGAGATGAAACCCTCTCACCTATGGGACCTGCGTAGGCAGATCTTTGGGTTGGGCAGCCTGCAGGTGGTGGTCAGTGCATGTCTGCTCACTTTTGTCGGCATGGCTTTCGGATTCTCTTGGCAGGTGTCATTTGTCTGCGCAGCGGGTTTTGTACTCACCTCCACGGCTCTGGTTATGCAAGTTCTCTCGGAACGCGGTGACATTACCGAGCCGAGAGGGCAGCACGTCGTGTCCATTTTGCTGTTTGAAGACCTGTTGATAGCCCCTTTGCTGGCGGTGGTGGCATTTCTGGCGCCCACGGAGTTGGCGAATGGACCCACGTCTCCACTTTGGCAACGCATAGGTATCGCAGCGCTGTCCTTGGGTGCATTGGTGGCCATCGGATTGTGGCTGCTCAATCCCCTGTTTCGGGTATTGGCCCAAGTCAAGGCGCGCGAGGTAATGACTGCCGCTGCGCTGCTGGTTGTGTTGGGCGCAGCGTTGCTGATGGAACTCGGCGGTCTTTCAATGGCGATGGGGGCTTTCGCGGCCGGTGTGCTGCTGTCCGAATCCACTTTCCGCCACCAGTTGGAGGCCGACATCGAGCCGTTTCGCGGCCTGCTGCTGGGGCTGTTTTTCCTCGGCGTCGGCATGTCGCTGGATCTGCAATTGGTGGCCGAGGCCTGGAAGCTCATCATCTCCGGCGTGCTGGCGCTGATGGTGGTCAAGGCGCTGTGTATTTATGCGGTCGCGCGCCTCGCGAAAAGCGGTCATGACGACGCGCTGGATCGCGCCTTGCTGATGGCGCAGGGTGGCGAATTTGCTTTTGTGCTGTTTGCCGAAGCGCTCAAACTCAGGGCCATCAGTCCTGAAGTCAACGCCAATATGACGGCTATTGTGGTGCTCTCCATGGTCATAACGCCGGTGACTTTATTGCTGTACAAACGGTTTGCTCGCGCGCGGACCGTTTCCCTGGACGGCGTGGAAGCCGCACAGAATCTGCGCTGCAATGTACTCATCATCGGTTTTGGCCGTGTGGGGCAGATTGCCTGCCAGGCGCCGCTCGCTCAGGGAGCGAAAATTTCCATCATCGATATAAATCCAGAGGTCATCCGCGCCGTGACACCCTATGGTTTCAAGGTCTATTACGGCGATGGCGCCCGCCATGAAATATTGCACGCCGCTGGCGCCCATCACGCTCGCGCCATCATTGTTTGTGTGGACGATAAAAAAGCCGCGACTCGCATTGTCGAAAGTACGCGGCACTTCTGCCCGCAGGTGAAATTGGTGGTACGCGCTTTTGACCGCGAACATGCGCTGGAATTGGTCAAACACGACGCCGACTACATAGTGCGGGAAACCTTTGAGGCCGCCCTGCTGCTCGGCCGTCAGGCCGTGGTGACTCTGGGTGCGTCGGAGCACGAAGCCGACGCGGTGATCGACGAAGTGCGCAAACGCGATGCCGAACGTTTTGCCTTGGAAACATCGGGCGGGCTGTTTGCCGGGCGAGCGTTGGTGCTGGGAAATATTGAGCGCATCGAGCCGCCGAACCCTGAGGCGCGGGAGGCTCGGTGAGCATCAGGCACAGTGTCGGCTCAACTGCGCTCTAGAGCAGAAAACTGGCCCCTCAACCACGTATAAAGCTGCGAAACCGCAGGGCTGATCTGCTTGCGATGCGGGCACACCAGGCTCAACGGCGACGCTTCGCCAGGGTAATCCGGCAGCAGCACAAGCAGACGCTCTGCAGCGATATCGGCACTGACATCCAGCCAGGATTTGTTGGCGATACCTTCACCCTCCAATGACCAGCGCCGCACGACATCGGCGTCGTCGCTGAACAACGGTCCTGAAACCTGAACGGTTTGCCCGCCAAGGTTCCACTTGTCGTAGACCCGGCCATTTTGCAGATAGAGCAGGCAGGGATGCTTGCTCAAGTCATCCGGCGTTTGGGGAGAACCGCAGCGTTGCACATACTCCGGCGAGGCAACCAGCACCCGCTGGTTCCACGGTGCAAGCGGCAGTGCCACATAGTTGGCGTCTTCGTTCGGGCCGTATCGAATCGCCACGTCCACCGGGTCGCGAAACAGATTGGCCATCTGGTCCGACAGGAAAAAACGCAACGTCAATTCTGGATGCTGACGGCGGAACTGCGTCAACCACGGCAGCAGTATGTTGCGCCCCAGATCGGACGGCGCTGTCACTTGCAGTACACCTCGCAGCGTGGCGTTCTCACCACGCAGGTTTTCCTTGCCTTGCTTCAGGGTCTCAAGCACTGCGTGGGCGGTGGGCAGATATTGCTCGCCCTCGGCAGTCAATCGCAGGCTGCGAGTGGTGCGGGCGAACAGGCGCACGTCCAGCTCGCGTTCCAGACGTTTGATGGCGGCGGCGACCTGACCAGGCAGAAGATCAGCCTCCAGCGCCGCTGCGGTGAAACTGCCCAGCGCGGCGCTGCGGATGAATAAACCAAGATCATCGATACGGATCATTTTCACTCCTGCAGTGAAAGTGTTGGCGCATTCTGCTTGTTTTTCTTTGCACATGGGAAGTCGAAGATGGCTGCAAGCGAATGCACAAACCCTTCAGACAGCGAGTGTCCATGAAAGCCATCACCTTCACCGAACACGCTTTGCCCATCGACAATCCACAAGCATTGATTGACATCAGTCTCCCGGTGCCCACACCTGGCCCACGGGATCTGCTGGTTGAAGTTCGCGCGGTATCAGTGAATCCGGTCGATACCAAGGTGCGCGCCGGAACTTTCACAAAAGAACCGAAAATCCTCGGCTGGGATGCCACAGGCATTGTCCGCGAGGTCGGCTCTGAAGTGACGTTGTTTCAGCCGGGCGATGAAGTGTTCTATGCCGGCTCGATTGCCCGCACCGGCAGCTACAGCGAATTCCATCTGGTCGATGAGCGGATCGTCGGGCACAAGCCTCGGTCATTGAGTGCCGCCGATTCGGCAGCGTTGCCGTTGACCTCGATCACTGCCTGGGAATTGTTGTTTGACCGGCTCGGGGTCGCAGAGGGATCGGGGGAGGGCAAGTGCCTGTTGATCACTGGAGCGGCTGGGGGTGTCGGTTCGATGCTGGTGCAACTGGCCCGACAGTTGACCCGCCTTACCGTCATCGGAACTGCCTCACGACAGGAAACCGCTGATTGGGTGCGGCAGTTGGGCGCGCATCACGTGATCGATCATAGCCAGCCACTGCTCGCACAGTTGCAAGCCCTCGGCGTGCCGGAGATCGACTATGTCGCCAGCCTGACTCACACCGAACAGCACTTTGCACAACTGATCGATGTACTCAAGCCGCAAGGGCGTCTGGCTGTGATTGACGATCCCGAAAGCCTCGACGTGATGCCGCTCAAGCGCAAGTCGCTGTCGTTGCATTGGGAGCTGATGTTCACCCGCTCGCTGTATGAAACTCCGGACATGATCAACCAGCATCACCTGCTCAATCGGGTCAGCGCTCTGATTGACCAAGGCGTTCTGCAAACCACCGTGGGCGAGCACTTCGGTGCGATCAATGCGGCAAACATGCGTCGTGCCCATGCGCTGGTCGAAAGCGGCAAGGCCCGGGGCAAGATCGTTCTCGAAGGTTTCTGATTTTACTCATCAGGCGTGCTCGCTTGCGGGCCCGCTGAACCGCCTGCGGCATCACTTTCGATTTTTTAATGTTGGAGCGTTGACGGTGAATACGTCCAGTAACGTGTTGGTATCGATTGCCATGCTCAAGGCCAAGGCAGGCAAAGAACTGGCATTGAAACAAGAATTGCTGGCGCTGGTAGAGCCGACCCGCGCAGAGCCGGGCAATCTCGATTATGTGTTGTTCAAGCTGCGTGACGAGCAGGGCACGTTCTACATGCGCGAGGCTTTCAGGGACCAGGCGGCGCTGGATGCGCATTTTTCGATGCCTTACTTTCAGCGCTTTGCCGCCACGGCAGATGACCTGCTCGAAGAGCCGTTGCAACTGATATTCCTTGAGCAGGTATCGGCCGGATGATTCGACCTGTTGAACCGCACCACCTCGGCCGGCATGGAGGCGGCCGGCGCATCATTTCGCTTCAGGACGCGGCTGTACTCCGAATTGCGGAACGATGTGAGTGCCCAGCTCTTCAATGACTTGCGCAGCAGGGCGCTTTCCGTATTTGAGATTCAGGATAACGTGGTCCACTCCGATTTCCTCAAGCGACTCCAGCAAAAACCGGAGATGGTAGCGTCCCAGTTTGAACCCCAAATGAATGCGAGTGGGCGGCGTCGACGGGTTCTCATCGAGGTCGATGTAAAGCGACTGAGTGAAGGGCTTATAGACGGAGCCACATTGCTTCATGACCTCCTGCCGCCAATCCTCCACGATCAGTCGCTGCATGTTCGGTATACGTGGATAGTTGATCCATCCGACGCTTTCGCGTGCGATCCAATCCAGTGACTGGCGACTATTCCCGGTCACGAGCATTGGAATGACTTGGGTTGTGGGTTTCGGAATGAGGTCTGCGCCCCGCATCTCTCCACCGCTCCAGCGAATGGGCTCAAAGCTGGTGCTGTGGGCTTGGCGAATCACCTCGTAGTGTTCTCGAAAGATTTCTCCGCGTCTCTCGGGATCGACGCCAAAAGCCGAAAACTCCACAGGACGATCGCCGGAAGCAACCCCCAGTATCAAGCGACCTGCGCTCAACTGATCGACGCTGGCTGATGCCTTGGCCGTGTGCAGAGGATGGTGTAAAGGGATGGCAATGGAGGCGGTGCCAAGCGCTATCTCCGACGTATGAGCGGCCATATAGCCCAGATAAACCCAGGGGTCGAACACTTGGCCCACATCGCCGAAACCAGGGTCCCGAAGCGGCACGTCGCGGAACCAGAGCGCGCAGAAGCCCAGCGCCTCAGCTTGTTTGGCCAGTGCGACCTGATTGAGCATGCTCGGAGTGTCCCCATCGAAGGCCTCCAAAGGAAAGAACAATCCAAGGCTCAAATGACCCTGAGTGAAGGTTCGGCTGAACCCTCGATGCTGCTGATAAGGAATCGTGCTCGGCCGATACATACTCATCTTCCTCAATGGGAGAACGTGAACAGCGCCCCGTTTCCAGAGGTGCTGCGGCATCGGTCGCTTGAGAACGACAGGTGGGGTAATGGGTGTAGTCTTCGCCCGTTGCACCGTACATGCTGGTCGGGTCGACCGGATCGAGGGGCCAGTTGCTGGCGATACGCGCGGGCAGGTCCGGATTCGGCGATGAGCGGACGGTAGAAAGAAATCAGATCGCTCCAGCCCGATACATCATCTGAGCAAAGGCTTGGGGATCATTCAACAAGCGTAGGCGGTTTTGCAGTGAACAACCATATTTGTTGTCACGACGATTGGTGTGGGCGCAAATGAACGGGTTCACGAGATAGCCGTTCGCGCAGGGCAGTTCGACAACGCCTCGATCCCGGCAATCACAACCCAGCCCATGCGTTTGGCTTGAATGCCTCAAGGAGGCTCATTCTTCACATTTTGGTCGAGCTGCCGTGGATCCAAGCACTTCCCCCCGAACGGCCTATTGCCATTTCATGTCTCTGGCCTGCACCCACAGTATGGCGTCTTGCGACAGGGGTTTGCTTTTATGGGTTTTCGTTGTGCCAATGTTGAGCGCCGCAATGCCCCACCAGCCGGCACGGGGCAGGCCGATGGTGACGATTCCTTGGGCATCCGAATACGTACTCAGGGATTTGAAGGAGGCTTGGGGGGCCGTGACATAGTCCTGCTTGCCGAAGGCGTTGTTTTTGATATCGACGGAATGGTTGACGTATTCGATTTCGATCTCGGCGAAAGGAACGGGCTTGCCGTCGGCCAGCACCAACGCGCGGAATACGCCGCCGGTCCAGTTTGCATAGGGCTTGCTCAGGGGCTGGATCTCAACCGGTAAGCCCTGTGGTTCTGCCCAGTCGCTGGGTACGCCGCCCACGTTCACGATCAGCTTGGTGAACTGTTGGATGTAGACGTCCTCCTCGGTTTCCAGGTAGGGCTCGGGCTCGAGTACGAAGATATGGTCACCCAGTGAACGCACCAACTCCCGTGGGATCGACGCACGATAGGCAGTCGTTTGGTTATCGCGACTCTGCCACTGGACAGGGCGTAAGTATTGGCGCAGATCTATTTTTTTTCCGCCGTGCGAGCTGATGTGGCTGAAGGCGCGGGGTTCATCCATGGTCATGGTGGGGCCGCCGGAGAAGGGATGTGTGAACACCAGCGCGAACTCCAGTTTATCCGCACGCGGCAGCGCCGTTTCCTCGACGTAGAGCATCTGGAAATGGGCCTGTGCAGCGCCTGTCAGGCAGCCTAATGTTACAGCGGCAAGTGCTTGGAGCAGTCGTCGTTGGATCGGCATGGTCGATTTCACCTTGAAATGTCGGAGGACTGAATCGTGGCTTGATGGTTGTCTCCGCCCATGAACACAACGGAGTATTTTCCGGCGGGAGGCTGGAAGGTGTAGCTGTTGTCTTTATCGACGCTTCCTTCGAGCAAGACCTTGTTGCGGGTGTCCTGGACATGGATTTTTCTGCCAGCAGCGGAGCTGCCGTCGGTGTAACCCGCCTCGCACTTCACCAGATCATCGCTCTCGATGTAGCAGTCGAAGACGGGGCCATGGGCGAAGGCTGCCTGGCAGAACACCAGGGTGCTGGCGATCAGTATCCGATGTGCTGAGCCTAGGGGTTTCATAAGGTCTTCGATCTCCACGGTCGAGGTTGATCATTGGAGCGACGATTTGTGATCGCCGCTCGTATTGGGGCCGGGTGGCGCGAAGGCCGTCAGTAAGGAATCCAGGTTCGAGCTCAGGAGTGCTTCGTACCCGTTGGCCGCGTCGGCGAGCATTCCCGGGTTGCCGGCATCCAGTATCAATAACCGTGCGCCGCCGTCCTCGATGGCCTTGGTAATCCTGGCGTCCGGAACCCACTTGTGGACCACCACGTGGATGTCGCGCTCGCGCAGGTATCGGGTCAGTGCGGTGCAGTCGGCATCGCTCCAGTCGATGTCCTGTCGGACGAACCAGCCGTCGACAAAAATCCCGAACTCGCCGAACAAGTAGGTGAATTCATCGGCCAGCGACAGCACGCGCAGGTCCGGCACTGCCAGCAGCCGGGCACCGTAGTTGGCCTTGAGCTGGCGCAATCGGTCTTCGAGTGCGGCGAGGTTGCGCTCTATCCGAGGTGCATCCAAGGGGGACAGGCGTGCCAGGTCGGTAGCGATAATCGCCGACATGCGCATGGCATTGACGGGGCCGAGCCAGGCGTACGGCGACAGTCCGCCATCGACGTCGCGCTCGGTTGCCCAGGGAACGTCATTCGACGGCACGCGGGCCGCGGCCACACCGGGCTTGACGGTGTCCCATGAGTGCGAGGCATCGATCTCGACGATTCGCAGATTGTGGCGACGTGCCGTGGTGTAAAGCGGGTCCGCGCGCCAGAGGTTGCCCAGGGTAACCACAGCGGTGGCCTGCTGGAACACGGCGGGCTCCAGGCGCGACAGCGCGTTGGCCTGGCTTTCCATGGGCACGGCAGCGTCTGCCGGAAGGCGGACGGCTTTGAGGGTCGTGCCGTCGCTGAGCATCGAGGTGAGCGCATACACCGCGGGCAGTGCGACAAGCACCTGCTGCCTGCCGGTATCCGCGAAGGCAAAAAGCGGGCTGCCCAGCAGCAGTACCAGCATCGCTAGCCAGGATCGACGTGACATGCAAAGCCATTTCATACGCTGGCACCTCTGAACCGGGACCCGGTAGCGCGGATGACGGTGGTGACGACGAACACCAACGCGGCGACGATCACGATTGCGCCACCTGTCGGTACGGGGATGTGGAATTGCATGGGGGCCAGGATGCCGACCACGCAGGAAAAAGTCGCAATCAGGATGGCGCGCGTGACCAGCCCAGGGAGCGAGTGGCTGATGTTGCGTGCTGCCGCTGCCGGTATGAGCAGAAGGGCTTTGACGAGTACTGCGCCGATGATTTTCAGGCAGGCTACCGTCACCAGGGTGACCAGTACGACAAACAGGTACTCGACGCTTCGCACTCGCACGCCGCGAGCCTGTGCCAGGCTCGGATTGAGGCTGGCCAACAGCATGCCGTTGTACATTGGCAGTCCGAGCAGAGCACACGTCGCCGTTACCACAAGCAGCACGTTCATGTCGGTGTAGTCGACCGCCAGGATGGAACCGAACAGCACGCTTTCCATTACGTGCGTGTTGATCTTCGCCGACACGAACAGCAGCAACGAGGCCCCGACCGCCAGCGAGATGGACAAGAACACGCCGATCAGCGTGTCATTGGCCAGCGTGGTGCGGTGCTGCGTGTACTTCAGCGTCAGGGCGAACAGCAGGCAGAAGCCGAACATCGAGAAGTAGGGAGAGGTGTAGGACTCGCCGATCAGCACGCCAATGGCAACGCCGGTCATCGCCGCATTCCCGACGGCCTGACTGAAGAACGCCATGCGCTTGATCATCACCATCGAGCCCAGCACGCCCAGTAGCGGTCCGATGAGCACTGCACAGAGCAGCGCATTGATCACGAACTCGTACTCGAATGGTTGCGGCAGGATGCCACTCGCGGCGAGCGCCTGGAGCTGGTTGCGAATCAATTCGTACAGGGCGCTCATTGAGTACTCTCCAGTGGGTAGGCGACCTCGTCGGGCGGGCCATGAAACAGCACCCGCCGGTTGATAACGGTCACCGATTGAGCGATGCGCCTGACCTGTTCCAGGTCATGGTTGATCCAGAGGATGGTGACGCCGCGGCCGTTCAGCTCGGCCACCAGCGCCTCCACCAGGCGCACACCCGGTTCGTCGATGCCCGCGGTCGGTTCGTCAAGGATCAGCAGCCAGGGCGCCGGGCTGATCGCCTGCGCCAGCAGCACTCGCTGACGCTGGCCACCGGACAGGCTGCCAAACGGTTTTGCGCCTATTCCAGCCACGCCGGTACGTTCCAGTGCTTGGGCATTGGCCGCCTTGGCGGATCGGCTTGAGCCCAGGAAGGCCGGCCTGCGCTGGCCGAGAAGGGCCATGATGTCGTTGACCGTCATCGGCACGTTGCGGTCAAAGTCTGGCAATTGCGGGACATACCCCATGGGTGTCGTGACCTCGCCTTCGAACCGGACCGTCCCCGAATGCGGCATCTGGCCCAGCAGTGCGCGCACCAGTGAAGTCTTGCCTCCGCCGTTCGGGCCTACCAGGCAGTGCAGCGCACCGGCCTCTACCCGGAAGCTCACTTTGTCGAGCACTTGCGTACCTCCCAGTTGCAGGGAGACGTTGTCGAACACTATGGCGGGGCCGCGCATCGCTTGTTCCTCCTTCATCGCGTTCATCGCTGCGTAAACTCGACGGCTTCGGCCAAGGTCTCGAGGTTTTCGCGCATTGCTACTTCGAATTCGTCCGGGCTGTAGGTACTGCCGGTGATGTGAGAGAGCGCGAATACCTTCACGCCGGTGGCTGCCTCGATAGGCTTGGCCAGGTCGAGGGAGAAATTCTTCTCGGCGAAAAGCACACGTACATTGGCCTTCTTGATAGCGTCGATGGTGGTAGCCAACTGGCGTGCAGTCGGCGCGACGCCGTGACGCGGCTCAATCACGGCGCTCACGAACAGGCCGAACTCCTGCATCATGTAGTCGTAGCCCGCGTGCGTTGTCGCGCACCGGAACGAAGACAGATCCAGCGCGGCGAAACGGGTCATGAAACCGGCCCTTAGCTCCCGGATACGCGCGGCATACGCCAGGGCGTTTTGTCGATACACCGCAGCGTTGTCCGGGTCCAGTTCCCCCAACCGGCGAGTGATCTCGAAGACCTGTTGTATCGCTGCCGTGGTGGATACGAAGGTATGCGGATTGACCACCTTGACGCCGTCCTGGCCGCCGCCGATTGGAATGAGCGCAACCGAGGCATTGGCCTGGATGATCGGCAGGGTCGCCCCGCGGCCAGCGGCCTTGATGATCTGGAAGGCCCATTCATCGTGTCCGATGCCGTTGACGACCAGAACATCGATATTCATCGCGCGGGTGATGTCATCGGGCTGCGGCTGGTAGTTATGCGGATTCGCCTCCGCCGGGATGAGCGCAACGACCTCCGCCCGATCTCCAACGATATTTGCCACGAAGCTGTAGTAGGGATGCAGTGTGACGCCGATTTTGAGCTTCTTGCCCGAAGAGGGCGCCGGGCTGGCGAGTGCGATGGCGGGTATCAGCAGCAATAGCGCGATGCATAGGCGCCACAGTGCGCGGTGTTTCGTAGAAACGGTCATGGCTGAGTTCCTTTTACGCGTTCGACTTCGCTGGCACCGTTGTAAGGGATGACCTGGCGCCAGCCATCGCCGACCAGCGATTCGGGCTTGACGATGCCAGGGTAGGGCGCGTTCGGGTCGCGGTGGACCCAGATCGTCGCTTGGTTGGCCCACATGACACCGGCATGTGCATGACCGATGACGAGCAGGTACACGCCTACCAGCTCTACAGCGAAGACGATGGTGGAACCGTCCTGAACGCCGACCTGTCGGCGGCGTTTGGCTGGTTTGGCAGCGAGAAAAACTACATCGGCGACCCTGAGAGGGAGCCCGGCAGAATGCGGTGGCAAGAAGGCTTCGCCAAATACGGTCTCAACGGCACGACAGACAAGATCAATGCCGGTTCCGTCTATGGCGGACTCAGCTGGATCAGTACGGGATCATTTGGCGATGGGGACGCGGGAGGGATCACCGCCGGGGATGAAAGAAGAACGGCTGTGGAAGACGCCTACCTGGGCTGGAAGTCAGGTGACCTGATTCCCGCACTGGGCAAGGACGGCGTTGATTTCTCTTTTGGCCGCCAGCTCGTTACGGTGGACGGCTTCCTGATCACTGATGACGGGTTCGCCCCCGGGAAGGCCTTCAACCCTATCGAGGACGTAAGGGATGGCCGATTCAATCGTGGTGGCGCCTTTTACCTTGGCCCGCGGTTGGCGTTCGGGAATACGGCAGTCTTGAAACTGGGTGGTCAGGAGGGCCTTCACGGTAGCCTGATATGGCTCAAATCCGATAACCCCGGGCAGTCGAAGACCGAAGTGGCTGCCGCCACCGTCGACTACACGACGCCCGTCGGCTCGATCGGTTCGACGTACGTGCACGGCCTTGATGTTGACGAGCGATATGCCTTTGGTGATCGGCTTGAGCGCAAGGGCATGAACGTCTACAGCATTCGTGGGCAGGGCAATGCCGGGATCGAGAATGCCGACTTTGCGTTCGAAGTGGTGCGTCAGGAAAAACGTTCAGGGTCGCAGCGGGCGATGTTCTTCGACGCCGGCTACACCTTCGCCGATACGAAATGGCAACCGACGGTGAGCTATCGATATTCGCGCTACTCCGAAGGTTACGACTTTCTGTTCCAGGGAGGTTTTCGCAAGCGATACCAAGGTGAAGTCGCCGCCAATTACGCAGGTTCAGTGACCTCGAACATGGTGATCAACGACGTGCTCCTCTCCGTCAAACCGACCGAGACATTGACCCTTAACGCAATGGCCTTCAACTACCACCAGCTCTCTCGTACGCATGAGCAGGACTTCGCTGCACGTGAGGTCGATCTTTTTCTGGATTGGATGGTGACGGATAACGTCACACTCTCGCCTCTGGTCGGCTTCTACAAGCCCGAAAAGTGGCTCGGGGACGGTGGTCTGCAGAGTGGGAGCGCATCAACGAACACTTACTTCCAGTTCATCGTATGGGTGGCCTTCTAAGCCGCTGCTCTTCCCGTAATGACTGAGTCTGTTTCAGGTATTTTGACCAGGGGCCTTCGGGCCCCTCCGGTCCAACCCATGAGGCGTTTACTGAGCATCAGTCGATCCGGCTTCTACGAGGCCCTGGAGCGCACTGCAGCGCCTGCTCGGCAGAGTTGCCCTGTCATTGTGCAACTCAAGGCGTCGTTTACCGCGAGTGGCGGCGGCTACGGCAGTCGCCCGTTGCGTGAGGCCTTGCGGGCCAAAGGCATGAAAACAGGCCTTTATAAAATCCGCCGCTTGATGCGTGCCAATGACCTGCGCTCGGCCGGGAAGCGTAAGTTTGTGCACACGACCGATAGCATCCATGACCTGCCGATTGCCGAGAATGTGTTGAGCCATCAGTTCGAACCCGATGCTGCGAACAAGGCCTGGGTGGCGGAGATTACCGACATTCGGACTCGCCGCGGCTGGCTCTATCTGGCGGTAGTGTTGGAATTGTTTTCACGCAAGATAGTGGCCGATTTAAATGAATCGAGGCACGTCGGTTGACATAGGAGCGTCAACTCGGTGATGGAACGCTCTTCTGAGCTTGAACGGGTATGGCGACGCGATTACGCCAACCACACTGAGGCGATCTGTGACATCACTGAATGTATCGTTGGTTTTTACAACAACAAACGGCTGCACTCGAAACTGGGGAATCTGCCACCGACCGTTTATGAGCGGGCGATGGCGTCAAAATCACCTATCGAGGTGTCTGGAATTAGTTGACCACTGCATGCGTCAACGCTCCACGCAGTCACAGCATGCGGCGCAGGACATCGTTACGAGGGTCCCGGTCGAAAAACCGGTGTTTCAAAGCGCCCACGACATGCAACAGGATCAGTCCGAGCAGGGTGTAGGCGAGCACTTTGTGCAGCCATTGGAAGACGACGAACCAATTGTCATTTTTCGGAAGGAGCTCTGGCAGGTTGACTCCAAAAAAGAAAACCCCGTCGCTCATTGTGTAGGTGCTCGACATTGAGTACCCCATCAACGGCACGATCACGACGAGCGCATACATGACACGCTGCGTAAGCCTTGACAGGAACCTTTCATAGCTCGCCAGCGTTTCCAGCGGCTGCGGAAGCACGGGGGGCTGAAAACGCAGGGCGATCTGAGTCAGGACAACCAGAAACACCAACAGTCCAAAGGATTTGTGCCACGGGTAATAGAGCTCGTACTTGCTCGCCACTTCGTCATTCAGACCGGTCATATGCCAGCCTGCCCAGAGGAGGCCTGCGATGAGCACGGCGCGTACCCAGTGCAACATTCGCAGGGACGTCGGATACCGATCGGTTGTTTGTTGTTCTATCGGGTTCATCGTAGTCTCTCCATTGATTATCAACGGCATCAGGGATGCACTTTTGAACGGTCACCCTCGCGACACAGAGGCCGGAGGGTGATTCGGTCAGGACAGGGATCGTGCTCAGGAAGGCAGCAGCACGGTGATGACTTTCTCTTCGGTGTAGGCCACCGCGCCGGCAAACCCGCCTTCACGGCCGATACCGCTGGTCTTCACGCCGCCCCAGGGCAGGTTGGCGTCCAGCGGGCTCCAGCAGTTGATACCCACGGCACCGGCCTTCACCGCAGCGGCTACGCGGTGCGCTCGCACCAGGTCAGTCGTCCAGACCGTGGCCGCCAGGCCGTAGGAGGAGTCGTTGGCCAGTGCGATAGCTTCCTCTTCGCTGTCGAATGTGATCAGCGTGCCGACGGGCCCGAAGATTTCATCTTGGGCGATTGCCATGGCGTTGTTCGCGTTGGTGAAGATCGTCGGCCGGACAAACCAGCCCCGTTCAGGCGTCGATACACCGCCGGCCAGCAGCGAGGCGCCTTGGTCTATACCCAGTTGGATGTATCGGTTAACGCGATCGAATTGCGCTTTCTTGGCCACCGGTCCCATCTGTACACCGGGTTGGCGAGGGTCGCCCACGTTGACTGCCTTTGCGGCATCGGCCAGCGCTGCGCCGAAGCGATCTGCGATGCTGCGGTGCACCAGGATGCGCGAGCCGGCTGCACAGACCTGGCCCTGGTTGGCGAACAGGCCGAGTGCGCACCCGCGCAGGGCGTCTTCGAAAGAGGCATCGTCGAAGACAATCTGTGGGCTCTTGCCGCCCAGCTCCAATGCCACGCGCTTGAACAGCACACCGGCGGTGCGCTGGATTTCGCGTCCGGCCTCGGGGCTGCCGGTGAAGCTGATCTTGGCAACGAGCGGGTGTTCGCACAAGGCGCGACCCACCTCATTACCGTAGCCGGTGACCACGTTGATCACGCCGTCAGGGAAGCCCGCTTCCTGAGCCAGCACCGCCAGGTGCAGGGCAGACTGCGGCGTTTCTTCCGAAGGTTTGATGACCACGGTGCAGCCTGCCGCCAGCAACGCGGCGAGCTTCCAGACAGTGATCATCAACGGCGAATTCCAGGGAACGATGGCGCCGACCACACCCACTGGCTCGCGTACCGTGTACGAAAGGGTCTTGGTGCCGAAGTAACCACCGGTGGGAATGGTGCGCCCCTCAAGCTGGTTGGCCCAGCCGGCGGCGGCACGCAGGTTGGCGATCGCGTTGGGCAAGTCCATCCGGCGCGGTTCGATGGGTGAGCGACCGATGGCGTTGGCATCCATGTCGGCCAGCATTTCGCTGTCGCGTTCAACCAGGTCAGCGAGTTTCGATAGCAATTGACCGCGCTGCGCGCCGTCGAGCTGGCTCCAGGCGCCACCCTCAAGTTGGCGGTGCGCGGCCGTCACTGCACGGTCCACGTCCTCAGTCGTGCCCTGTGCGGAGCTGCCGTACACCTGTTCTGTCACGGGGTTGACGAGGTTTATACGACGGCCGTCGGAGGCTTCGAAGGACGCGCCTTCGATGAAGTGATTCAAGTGTTCAGTCATTTTGGGATCCATGAGTAATGTGGAGTGGTCGGATCACGCCTCGAGGGAGGCCAGGGCGTCGCCGAAGATGTCCAGTGCCTTGAAGAACAGCGAGCGTGAGATCGTCAGCGACGGCATGACTCGCATCACGTTGCTGTAGCGACCGCAGGGAATCATCAGCACGCCGTGGTTCAGCAGATAGCCCATGAGCTGGCCGATTTTTTCGGGCGCTAGGGGAGCCTTGGTGGCTGGGTCTTCGACCAGTTCGATACCGATCATCAGGCCGCGGCCGCGTATTTCACCAACGAGCGGGCTGTTGAAGCCACGGATACGTTCCTGCGCCTCCAGCCCCAGGGTGTGCGCGCGGTTGAGCAGATCGAGCTCCGAGTCCTGCAGGATGCTGATATTGGTCAGCGCCACCGCCGCGGACAACGAGTTGGCGGCAAAGGTGTTGGGCATCGATCCGTCAGGAATCGCGGCCGCCAGGTCCGAACGCATGATCAGGCCTGCCATTGGCAGGTCGCTGCCGATGCCTTTGCCGAACGTGAGCATGTCCGGTTTCACGCCTGAGTGCTCGACCGCCCACATCTTGCCGGTGCGCCCTGCGCCGGATTGCACTTCATCGACGATCAGCAGCGTGCCGCTACGGTCGCATGCCTTGCGCAACAACTGCAGGAACTCTGGCGATGGGGGCACGTAGCCGCCTTCGCCCTGCACCGGCTCCACGATAACGGCAGCCACGTCATCGGCGGCGGTGTAGGGGGTGTTCAACAGGTAGTCCACGTACTCGCCGGCGATCTGCTCGGCGCTTTTGTGAGTGGTGTCGAAAGGGAAGCGGTAGGCATAAGGGTAGGGGGCGTGAATGACCCCACCCATCTGGGCACCGTAACCCTTGCGGTAGGCCGTGCCTGTGGTCAGGGATCCCGAGGCATTCCACACGCCGTGGTAGCCACCATGAAAGGCGATGATCTGGTGCCGCCCGGTGATGCGTTTGGCGAACTTGATGGCTGCTTCAAGCGCATCGCTGCCGCTTTGCGTGAAGAAGGTGATGCAGTCGCCACGCAAGCCGTCGGGCGCGATCTCGGAGAGCTTGGCCGCCAGTTCGGTGCGCCGGGTGCTGTTGACTTCCAGGGCATGCATCAGCACTTCGGACTGTTCGCGGATCGCCTGCACCACCTTCGGGTGGCAGCGGCCTACGCTGCTGACACCTACGCCGGCGGACAAGTCGATGTAGGTGTTGCCATCAGGGTCCTTGAAGGTAGCGCCAAAGGCACGATCCATGGCCACCGGCATGCGTCCGCCACCGCGCGCCATCGACTCGGTACGCGCCGACAACGCCAGGGCTTCGCTGGTTTTGGGGCCCGGAAGTGTGCTGGAGGTAATCCGAGGGGCATCCGCGAAGTGGAGGGATTCAAGTTTGGCTTCACTCATGACGTTCTCTCTGAATATCGATTTAAGTGTGCTGATCATCTCCGCGACGTGTCTGTGGCCGGTAGCCCGAATTGGCACATGGATGGACCGCCCTGAGCGCACATTCCAGTAGTGAATTCAAGATCCCATAAAGAAATATGCATAATTCTCACTATGTGCGAATATCGCATGGGAAGGCGATCTAAAAACAAGAAAATTGGCAGAGGCTTTCGACATCATGAAAAATCAGACCATCAGCCATTTCAGAGACGTCCATGTCCATGCGGCCACCGTCCAGGAGTGGAGCCAGGACTACAGTCAGCTAACGGCAGGCTCTGCTGAGAGTTCGCTGATGCAGTTGTCGACAGCGGGTGTCCACGTCTTTCTCGAGCAGATCAACCAGCGTGTCGTGCAGCACGGCGTGGCTCCCCGAGGCAAGATGTGCTTTGCCGTGCCGATCACCACCCCGGGTTCGATTCGGATGCAGGGACGGGAGGCGGACGATAGCAGTCTGTTCTTTCTTCACGGTGGCGAGGAGTTCATGTTCCATATGCCGATGGGCATGGAGCTGCTGTCGATCACCTTTGAACGTGAATTGTTCGAGCAGGCATTGGCCCAAACGGCTTCGGCGAAGGAGGTCAGCCTGTTGCTGCGTCAGCCGGTGATCAAGGTTTCCACGCCGCGCTTTGCAGACGCTCGTCGCCGATTGCTGGCGATGTTCTCCCAGGCCCTGGTGTACGAAGAACTCGACAGCACGCGAGATCGGGAGCGCGAGCTGGCACTGGAACAGGCGATGCTCGGCGAGTTGCTGCAACTCATGACCGACCCGGCTTGCGACAAGCAACAACGCTCTGCAAGCTCCACGCGCAGCTTCATTGTCGAGAAATGCCACCGTCTGGCGACCGCGGAGATGATCGACGTGCCCAGCGTGATCGAGTTGTGCCAGCGACTCCAGGTCAGTCGGCGTACCGTGCAGAACAGCTTTCGCTCGGTTGCCGAGACGACGCCGCTGAATTATTTGCGCTCTGTGAGGCTCAACGGTGTACGCCGGACCTTGATGTCCACACGCGCGTCGCACCTCTCGATCGGCGATGCCGCGGCCCAATGGGGCTTTTTTCACCTAAGCCATTTTGCGGCGGAGTACCAGGAACTGTTCGCAGAGTTGCCGTCCCATACCCCCCGCGCGGCCATCACCGTTTGCGCTCATGCCTGAACACCCGCCTGTTGAAAGCAGTGTGGGGTGACCGTTGGCTTCACAAGGATGTAGATAAAGATGAATAGCCTGCGCCGTCTGCTCATGGTCTTCGACCTGTTCCGCCCGGAACAACCGGTCATCGATGTGGACATCATTTGCCGGGAGCTCGGCTACACGTCCGCCACCGCCTATCGTTATCTGCGCGAACTCGGCGATGCGGGCTTTTTGAAGCGATTGCCGCGCGGTTACGCGCTCGGCCCGCGAATCGTCACGCTGGAGCATCTGATGACGAACTACGATCCGTTGTTGGCATGCAGCCGGGACCTGGTCGACAACCTGGTCGTCGACACCGGCCTGGACGCGCTGGTCAGTGAGTGGCATGGCGACTCCGTGGTCAACGTGCTGATTCATCGTGGCTCCGATGCTGGACCGGTCGGTAGCGGCAGGGGGCGGTCGATCGATCTTTTCCACAGCGCGACCTCCAGGGTCGTACTGGCTTATCTGCTGCCGCGTCAAATCCGACGTGTTTACGACGCGCACGTGAAGCCATCCGAATTGCAGCATCTGGGGCTGGAGTGGAAGCCGTTCATCAAGAGCCTGCTCGCCATCCGCAAACAGGGCTACTGCATCAGCGAAAGCGAGCTGCACCCGGGACGCAGTGGCGTCGCGGCGCCGATCTTCGACGAAAAGCAGCGCGTCCTCGGGAGCATGACCCTGGTGGGGCGCAGTGAGCGGTTCGGTGCGTTTCAGCAAGGCTATCTGTGCGACCTGGTGACCGGCGCGGCGTCGGAACTGACGGCGCGTCTCGCTTCGCAGTG
The DNA here is from genome assembly GCF_007828295.1 of Pseudomonas sp. SJZ080. Taxonomy (NCBI): domain Bacteria; kingdom Pseudomonadati; phylum Pseudomonadota; class Gammaproteobacteria; order Pseudomonadales; family Pseudomonadaceae; genus Pseudomonas; species Pseudomonas sp. SJZ080. The sequence goes on along the minus strand of NZ_VIUK01000002.1, from coordinate 423,969 downwards.
AGATCAGGGTGGAGGATGGCGTTGTTCAGGTGAGGGCGTTACAGGTTACCGATTTGGGATACCGGGGCGTTCACGGTGAGGCATAGGATCGAATCCAGCGTGCGATAAAAGCGACAAGCTCTATCGGTGACGGTGAACGGCTTGCTCCACCGATCCTACAGCGACTGCCTCATACAATAAGGTCAAGAACATGAGCGTATCTATCCCGATCAACAGTTCGACGGAGTTGAAGCGTGGTGCCCTGGGTGTTGGTTTCATCATCTTTTTCGTGGTGTCGGCGGCTAGCCCGTTAAGTGTCATTGCCGGTGGCTTCCCGATTGGCATCATGCTGGGCAATGGCGCCGGCACACCGGCGTTGCTGATCCTGGCGTTGCTGGTGCTGCTCGCGTTCTCGGTGGGCTACACCACCATGTCCCGGCACCTGATCAATGCCGGTGGTTTTTATGCGTTCACCTCACGTGGTTTGGGTGGCCTGGCAGGTGGCGCGGCCGGGGTGTTGGCAATGTTTGCCTATAACATTCTTCAGGTCGGGTTGTATGGCATGTTCGGTGGGGTGGTCAGTGGCACCATGGAAAGCATGTTCGGCCTGGTACTGCCGTGGTGGTCTTACTCGCTGATGGCGATGGCGAGTATTGCGATTCTGGGGTATCGCAAGATCGACCTGTCGGCGCGGCTACTGTCGGTGATGGTGATCGCCGAGTACCTGGCGATCCTGATCCTGGATTTTTCCATCCTCAAATCCGGCGGCGACAGCGGCATCAACCTTGATGCGTTTGATCGCAGTCATGTGTTCAGCGGCACACCGTCAATCGGTTTGCTGTTCTGCTTCGCGGCATTCATCGGCTTCGAGGCGACGACTATTTACGGCGAAGAGGCCAAGAACCCCCAGCGTACTATCCCGATTGCCACCTACTGCTCGGTGTTGCTGATCGGCGGGTTCTACGCACTGTCAGTGTGGTCGATGGTGGTGGGTGTCGGTGCGGACAAGATCGTGCCGATGTTGCAGGCCTTGCAGGATCCCACGACGTTTATCTACGGCATGTCCGACCACTTTGTCGGCCCCTGGCTGACTCAGATTATCCGGGTGCTGTTCATGGTCAGTATCTATGCCGGCCTGCTGGCATTTCATAACGCCGCGGCCCGTTACTTCTACGCGATTGGGCGTGACGGCCTGCTGCCGCACCGCTTGGGCACTACCCATCGCGTGCACCAGAGTCCTCATATGGGATCGGCGTTGCAGAGCCTTATCTCGGCGGTGGTGGTACTGATTTTCGCCGCCATGGATGCCGATCCGATCCTGCAGCTGTTTGCCTGGCTGTCCAACTTGGCCACGCTGTGCGTGATTTTGTTGATGGCACTCACTTCCGCAGCGGTAATCTTCTTTTTCCAGCGTCACCCCGAACTCAAGGTCGGGATCTGGCGTGGGCGGATTTTCCCCGGATTCTCTTTCATTGCCTTATTGGCGGTCCTGGTACTCGCGGTGGTGCATTTCGATGTACTGACGGGCGCTAGCCTGGCCTTGTCATACAGTCTCTGCGCCATCATTCCCGCGGCCTTGCTGGGTGGCGTGTTCCTGGCGGCTCGACTTCGCAAGGCGTCGCCGCAGCGTTACCTGGCATTGGGCAGCCACAAGCTTTAAGGCCCCACGCAGAAAACCGTTCAACCAAATCTGCGCTTTGCTTACCAAGGATGGTCTGCGACCTCGCGCGGCTGCGCCTGTCTGCTCAACTTGACCAGCAGCGATGCGATCAACAGCAGGACTGCCGACGCTGCCAGCACGGCAACAAAGCCTGCATCGAACGCCGCACGGGCGAATGCGCTCAGCATCGCGCGGCCTTCGGGTGACAACGTCTCGGCGACGACCAGCGCGTCGTCGAGACTCTCGAATGTCGCGGGGTTTCGGGTCAGCCATGAAGGAATCATCAGGCCCGCCGAATACGCATAAATCGCCGATAACAGACTGCCCGCCAGCGTCACACCCACAGCACCGCCCAGTTCAAAGGAGACTTCCTCAATGGAGGCGGCCATGCCGGCTTTATCGGCGGGCACGCTGAGCATGATGGTGCTGGACGAAACGGTCAGTGCAGCGCCAATCGTCAAGCCCAATAGGGCAAGGCTGGCGACTTGCAGGTAAACCGCAGCGTTGTACAGCAAGAGATAGCTCAGCATCACGGCGGACGATAGCAGCAACGTCCAGAACAGCATCCGCCGGTTTCCCAGGCGCGGCAGGTAGTAACCGGCAAGCGGCCCTGCGACGAAGGAGCCCAGTGGGAGAGGAAGGATAAACAATGCCGCCTCCAGCGGCGACATGCCGAGCACCAGTTGCAGGCGCTGGCTGAACACCAGTTCCATGCCGATCAACGCAGCGGCCGACACGACTGCTGAAATGACGGCATTTCTGAAGCCCGGTGCAGTGAACAGCGCCAGATCGAGCATCGGCTGTGCGGCACGGCGTTGGCGTCGAATGAACAGCGTCAGGAATAGCGAACCCAGCACGACCGCCACCAGCATGCCGTCGAAGGAGGGCGCTCGTTTACCGAGTTCCTTGACGGCATACGCCAGGCTGATCAGCCCGATCATGACCTGCAGCGAACCCAGCCAGTCCCATCGCTTTTGAGCATCCCCCGGGTGATTCGGGATCAACACCGCGCCGAGGACCAGTGCCACCAGCACAATGGGCACGTTGATCAGAAACACCGAGCCCCACCAGAAATGCTCCAGCAGCAGGCCGCCCACTACCGGGCCGAACGCAGCGCCCCCTGAAGCAACCGATGCCCAGATGCCGAATGCCATGGCTTGCTCGCGCGGGTCGGCGAACGTCAACCGCACAATGGCCAGCGTAGCCGGCATCATCATCGCCGCGCCGACAGCCAGAAAGCCGCGGGCACCGATCAATACGCTGGCCGATGGCGAGAAGGCCGCGATCAGCGAGAACAGGCCAAACACACTCAGTCCGCCGATAAACAGGCGTTTGTGCCCGAGGCGGTCACCGAGTGTGCCCATGCCCAACAGCAGCCCGGCAGCGATCAATGCATAGATGTTGATGATCCAGAGCTTTTGCGAGGCCGAGGCATCGAGCTCACGGGTCAGTGTCGGCAGGGCGGTATACAACACCGTCATATCAATGACGATCAGCAGCAATGCGCTGGAAATAATGGCCAGAATCAGCCAGCGTCGCGGGGGAATCATGGGGGGGGCTCGATGAACGTTGGTCGAAAGCCGGCAACTGTAACTCAGTCAAGACGTCAGCACCGGCAGGTAGCCTGCCGTGCCCCTTTACACGCGAAAATGGCCGACAAGCTGCTGTTGATGGTTGGCCATTTCATGGAGTGAGTCACTGGCCGTTGAGGCATCGCTCATCCGTTTGTTCAGTGTTTCGCTGATGCTGCGAATGTCACTGACCCGATGGCTGATATCTTCCACGACTGTGCTTTGTTCCAGGGCTGCGCTGGCGATCTGCTGATTCATCTGTTCGATCACATCCACGGCCTGGGAAATACTCTCCAGCGCCGTACGGGTCTGTTGCACCTGGATCACGCTGTTGCCGGCTTGCTCACGGCTTAGCTGGGTACTGTGCACCACCTCCTGGCTCAACTGCTGCAACATCTCTATCACCGTGCGGACCTGCTCGACCGAGCTCTGGGTGTTGCTGGCCAGGTGCCTGACTTCATCGGCCACCACCGCGAAGCCGCGCCCCTGTTCGCCCGCTCTGGCCGCTTCGATGGCCGCATTCAACGCCAGCAAATTGGTCTGCTGCGCGATGGTGCTGATGACGTCCAGCACCTGGCCGATCTGGGTGCTGCTATCGGCGAGGGCATGCACTTGCTTAAGGGTGGTGTCCAGACGCTGATCGAGCCTTTCGATGCCGCTTTCGGCGATGGAGAACACCGCTTGGCCTGATCGGCTCGCGCTTTCGGCGGCTGTCGCTGCGTCGGCGGCACCGTGGGAGTGGCGCGCCACTTCCTGGGCACTGGCACTCATTTCATGCAGGGCGGTCGCGGCCAGCTCCACTTCGCGGTACTGGCGTTGCATCCCTGCGCTGACTTCCCGGGCAATCCCCGAGGAGGTATTGGCGCTGTTGCGGGTATCCAGGGAGGCGGTTTGAATGTCGCGAATAATCGGCTGCAACTTGTCCAGAAAACGGTTGAACCCATTGGCCAATTGGCCCAGTTCGTCGCGCCGCCCGGCGGGCAGGCGTTGGGTGAGATCACCATCACCATCGACGATGGCATCAAGCAGACCCGCCACCTTCAGCAGTGGGCGTGTCACCCCGTAGGCGGCCAGCCAGATCAGCAGCATGCCGAGACAGCTGGCCAGTACCCCCAGGCAAAGGTTGAGCCAGTTGGCCTGGTGGCTTTTGTTGTCCAGTTCGCTTTGCATGTGCCGAGCGGAAGCCTGCACCAGGTCTTGGGGCACCTTGATCTCCAGTTGCCAGAGTGGATTGCCTGGCACGGTTTGCAGAGCCTGGCGTATATCGAGGGTAGACCCGGAGACTTCGCCGCTGCGTCCTGCCACCTGGCCGGTGGGCGACACAATGGCGACTTCGCTGTTGCCCTGATACAGGTCCTGGCCGAGGTCGGCAGCCAGCTTTTGCAGAGTATCGAGGCCAATGTCCATGCCGACCACGCCGAGGATCTTGCCATTGGCGATCAGAGGGACAGAAACGCTGCTCATCAGGACTTTCTGGCCTTCCACCTCACTGGTGTAGGGCTCCACCACGCACGTGCGCCTTTGAGCTTGAGGGCAGGTGTACCAGACGTTTGTCGGTTCGCCGCCGGGTGGCGCAGTGTCGGTGAAGATTTGCGTCTCGGTGAGCACATCCTGGACCAATTGTCCCGGCTGGCTCTGTGACCAATACAGCGCAAAGCGGCCTTTTTCGTTGCTCGCCAGTGCTCGTTGCCCGACGAAATTGGCGTCTGCGCCCGCCAACGCGTCAGGCAGAAGTATGACGTACAGGCCGAGCACTTTTTCGCGTTTGAGCAGTGTCTGACGGGTCACGCTGATCAGCGCTTCGCGCAATTGCGCAGCCGTGAGGCGTCCATTGAGCGTTTGATCGCGCAGTTGCAAAACCTGTTGCGCGAACCCTTCGCCATACAGCGCCGTTTCGTTGAAAAAGCGTTCGACGTGTTGGCCATGGGCAACGGCCTGGGCTTGCAAACGCTCTACAGCGGCTTGCCCTAGCAGGTGACTGCTCTGCTCCTTCAGCAATTTTGCACTTTGTTGGTTCTGGTACACCGAGGCGCCTACCAGCGCGCCAACGACAGCCAGCAGGCACAGCCCGCTCAGGAGTGTGATCCGCCATTGGATAGTGAGATGAGCTAAACGCATGACTGAGGCTTCCTGCAGAGGGCTTTGGCTGCGATGGGCTGTGGACCAGGCCCTCGCTTTTATTATCAGTGCCGGCATCTGGGTATAGAGCGGGTGACGCTAGCATGCGGGAGGGAGTGGCCAGCCGGTTATCCCGAATCGGCAAGGACTGCCGGATTGCAGGTGTCGCATCGACCTGTTTTGGGGCGGACCCTCGGATGCTACCGATTTGGGATAGCGAGCGGTTCAGGGGCGGGCATAGGATCGAATTCAGCGCGCAACTAAAACAAAACGCTAATTGGTGCCGATGGAATTCAATCGGGCCACCCCAACAGCGACTGCCTCATACAATAAGGTCAACAACATGAGTGTACCTATCTCGATCAACAGCTCCACGGAGCTCAAGCGTGGCGCCCTGGGTGTCGGTTTCATCATCTTCTTCGTGGTGTCGGCGGCGAGCCCTTTAAGTGTCATCGCCGGTGGCTTCCCGATTGGCATCATGCTGGGTAACGGTGCCGGTACTCCGGCGTTGCTGATCCTGGCGTTGCTGGTGCTGCTCGCGTTCTCGGTGGGCTACACCACCATGTCCCGGCACCTGACCAATGCCGGTGGTTTTTATGCGTTCACCTCACGTGGTTTGGGTGGCCTGGCAGGTGGCGCGGCCGGGGTGTTGGCAATGTTTGCCTATAACATTCTTCAGGTCGGGTTGTATGGCATGTTCGGTGGGGTGGTCAGTGGCACCATGGAGAGTGTCTTCGGGCTGGTGTTGCCGTGGTGGTCCTACTCGCTGATGGCGATGGCGAGCATTGCGATTCTGGGCTATCGCAAGATCGACCTGTCGGCACGGGTGCTGTCGGTGGTGGTGATCGCCGAGTACCTGGCGATCCTGATCCTGGATTTTGCCATCCTCAAATCCGGCGGCGACAGCGGCATCAACCTTGATGCATTCGACCGCGCCCATGTGCTCGGCGGCACCCCGTCCATCGGCCTGCTGTTTTGCTTTGCGGCATTTATCGGCTTCGAGGCCACCACCATTTATGGTGAAGAAGCCATCAACCCTAAACGTACCATTCCGATTGCCACCTACAGTTCGGTGCTGCTGATCGGCGGGTTCTACGCGCTGTCGGTATGGTCGATGGTAGTGGGTGTCGGTGCGGACAAGATCGTGCCGATGCTGCAGGCCCTGCAGGATCCCACGACGTTTATCTACGGCATGTCCGACCACTTTGTCGGCCCCTGGCTGACTCAGATTATCCGGGTGCTGTTCATGGTCAGTATTTATGCCGGCCTGCTGGCGTTTCATAACGCCGCGGCGCGTTATTTTTACGCGATCGGCCGTGACGGCCTGTTGCACAGTCTGTTGGGCACCACTCACCGCGTGCACCAGAGTCCTCATATGGGCTCGGTGTTGCAGAGCCTGATTGCCGCCGTGGTGGTACTGATTTTCGCTGCATTGGATGCGGACCCGATCCTGCAACTGTTCGCCTGGTTCTCCAACCTCGCCACCCTCTGCGTCATTTTACTGATGGCGCTGACGTCGGTAGCGGTCTGCGTCTACTTTCAGCGTCATCCCGAGCTTAACGTCGGGATTTGGCGCGGGCGTATCTTGCCTGTTTTCTCCTCCTTGGCATTAGTGCTCGTGCTGGTACTGGCGGTGGTGCATTTCGACGTGCTGACCGGGGCCAGCCAGCTGTTGTCCTACGGGCTCTGCGCGATCATTCCCGCGGCCCTGATCATCGGCGTCATTCTCGCTGCGAGATTGCGCAAGATCTCCCCGCAACGGTTTCACGCCTTGGGCAGCCACAAGCTTTAAGGCCGTACTCGTTACAGCTCGACTAACCAGACAATATCCGCCTGCCGTTGCTCGGCATGGCTCGTCAGTGTGTGAAAGGAAGGTTTCAAATGCACAACTACAAGATGCTCATCAATGGCGTTCAGGTCGCCGGTGAACAGGGCCAGTTTGACGTGATCAACCCGGCCACTGGTGCTGCATTCGCCCAATGCCCCGCCGGCTCGCTGGCGCAACTCGACCAGGCGGTCGACGCTGCACAGGCGGCGTTCAAAAGCTGGCGGCACAGCACCCACGCAGACCGTTGCGAGCGCCTGTTGGCAATTGCGGCGGATATCGAGCGGGAGGCAGAGTCACTGGCCCGACTGATTGTGCTGGAACAAGGTAAACCGCTGGAACTGGCGTTTTCCGAAGTCATGGGGTCCGCCGCCTGGACCCGCTATGCGGCCGGGCAGGAGATTGCCGTGGAGCTGGTGGAAGAGACCCCCACTCAGCGGATCGAGCTGCATCGCAAGCCTTTGGGTGTGGTGGCGTCGATTACACCGTGGAACTGGCCGTTCATGATCGCCGTCTGGCACATCATGCCGGCGCTGCGAGCCGGTAACTGTGTGATCAGCAAGCCGTCTAGCCTGACCCCGCTGAGCACCTTGCGCCTGGTGGAGATCATCGCCCGCCATGTGCCTCACGGCGTGATCAATTGCCTGACGGGTGAGCAAGGTTTCGGCAGCGCAATCACTTCGCACACTGGCATTCAGAAGATTGTGTTCACCGGCTCGACCGCCACCGGACAAAGCGTCATGCGCGGCGCCGCCAACAACCTCAAGCGCCTGACGCTGGAACTGGGTGGTAACGACGCGGCAATCGTTCTGCCCGGTACGCCGGTCGAGGCGGTGGTCGAGGAGATTTTCCAGGCGGCGTTTCTCAACATGGGCCAGACCTGCGCGGCCCTCAAGCGCCTGTATATCCACGAATCGCAGTACCAGGCCTTTGCTGATGCGCTGACCCTGATTGCGACGCGCCAAGTGGTGGGCGATGGCCTGGAAGCTGGCGTCACCTTTGGATCGGTGCAAAACCTTGAGCAATTGGAGCTTGTCGACGCGCTGGTCGCTGACGCGCGGGCACAAGGCGCGCGCGTGCTGTGTGGCGGCGCGCGTCTGGATCGCCCCGGATTCTTCTATCTACCCACCCTGGTCGCGGACGTCACAGATGGCCAGCGTCTGGTCGACGAGGAGCAGTTTGGTCCCGTGTTGCCCTTGATCGCGTACCAAGATGTCGAGGATGTGCTGCGGCGCGCCAATGCCGGTGACATGGGGCTGGGCGGATCGGTCTGGGGACCGGATGTCGAGCAGGCCCAGGCATTGGCGAGCCGTCTGGAGAGCGGCGTTGCCTGGGTCAATTGCCACGCGCAGATTCAGCCGAACACGCCGTTTGGCGGCAGCAAGATGTCCGGGTTTGGCGTCGAGTTCGGCCTTGAGGGGCTGCTGGAGTTCACTGGCCAGCAACTGCTGTTTGTCCGCCCTTTCAAAGGCGCACCAAAAGGAGCTTGAGCCATGCGCAATCCATCACGTCATCCCGTGTTCGGTAGCACGCTTGTGTGCACATTGGTGCTATGCGCCATCAATCAGGCCCAGGCCTATGAGTTGTACAGTGATGAGGGCCGTCATCTCAACGCAGACATGACCGCCGTGTTCGGTCAGTTCAACAGTCGCAAGAACTACGACGGCACGCCCGGGGGATCTACCTGGCGTGAAGGCTTTATCAAATACGGCTTGAGTGGCGACCAGTCCTTGGCGGGCAATGGCACTGCATATGGGGCATTCGCCCTGGTCAGCTCCGCCACTTGGGGCGACGGCGACCCGGGCGGCAATTCCCTGGGAACCGAGCGCACAACAAAGATCGAAGACGCCTACCTGGGCTGGCGCTCCGGCGACCTTTTCCCTGCCTTAGGCAAGGACGGGGTTGATATTTCCGGCGGGCGCCAGGTGGTCAAGCTGGGCCGAGGGTTCCTGATCAATGATGACGGACTGAACCTGGGCGAGGGCCCGGCCGATGGCAGGATGAACCGTGGGGGCGCTTATTACCTGGCTGCACGGCATGCGTTCGATCAAACCGCGCTGTTGCGCCTGGGTGGGCAAGATGGCCTGCACGGCAGCCTGGTGTGGCTCAAATCCGACAACCGCGTCCAGGCCGAAACCGAACTGGCCGCCGGCACGCTGGATTACACCACCCAGCCGGGTACGATCGGGTTGACCTGGGTACACGGCATCGACGTGAGCGATCAATGGGCCAGCGACTTTCAGCGCCAGCGCAAAGGCATGAACGTCTACAGCGTTCGCGGTGAAGGCGATGCAGGCATCAAGAACGTCAGCCTGGCGTTCGAATACGCCTGGCAGGACAAGGACGCCGGGCCTGAGAAAGCCTGGTACGGCGAAGCGGGCTACACCTTCGCCGATACCGCCTGGGCGCCCAAGGTGACCTATCGCTATACCCGCTATTCACAGAAATGGGATCCGCTGTTCACTGGCTTGAGCATGGGCTACGGCACCTGGTTTCAGGGCGAAGTCGCCGGCAACTACGCCGGGCCGTTCAACAGCAATACCAGCATTCAGCACATCGGGCTGAAGGCAACCCCGCTGGAAAACCTGACCTTGGGCGCGTTGTACTTCGATTTCGACACGGTGCGTAAAAGCAACGCGCTGAACCTTAATGCCCGTGAGCTGGATATCTACGCGGAATGGGCAGTCAACCCGCACTTGATCATTACCCCGCTGATTGGCCTCTACAAACCCGATCAGGACTCAACCACGGGTGGCAATCAAGTCGGCGGCAACGGCACCAACGTATACAGCCAATTGTCGGTGGCTGTTCCGTTCTGACCGCACATCCGCCGCGTCCACGGCAAGGGACCGGCGGCTTATCCATAGGCTAGGGCGCTGTGGTATTCGACTGATTACGCATGTTTTCGGCAATGCGCCGAGTGGTATCCATCACCATTTCGATCACTGTTTCCTGACGCAGCAGCTTGAAGCTCTGAGTGCTGCCGACGGCGGACAGGCTGCCAACCACTTCGTCGATGTCCGCCTGGATGATGGGCGCGGCGATGCCGGTCAAGCCCAGGTTGAGTTCATCATGGGTGAGGCAGTAACCGTCCTTGCGAATCTTTTTCGCAGCCTTGGAGAAGCTCGGCCAGTCATAAGGGCAGTCCGGGTCGTTGGCCATGTGCTCGTCGAACAAGCGTTGCAAACGGCGACCTTTCTGAAAGGCGATCAACACCTTGGATTGCGCGCCGCGAAAGAACGGCAGCGGTTGCCCGCGTCCGAACGCAAAGTGGTAGGTATCGGTGGGTTCGGCGATGTAGGTGTTGATGATGCGACCGTCATAAAAAACGCTCGCAAACACGGCCAGACCGGTTTGCGCGGACAGCTCGTGCATCAACTCGCGCCCGGCAAGGAGGATAGGGTCGTACTGACGCATCATCCAGTCCAGTTCGATGACTCGCGGCCCCAAACCATAACTGCCGGCGTTCACGCGGGTCAGCAGGCCGGCGTCGCACAAATCCTTGACGTAGCGGTATACGGTCGCGCGTGACAGGCCCATGCGCTCGGCAATGGTGTCGGGGTCGATCTTCAATGTCTGTGGACCGAACAGGTCCAGGACACTCAGCAATTTGCTCAGGCTACTCATTTCGTTCCTAAAGACGGGGGGAGGGCGCGTGCTTCGTTCTGGCGTAGACCAGACATCCTGCAGAAGCGCCAAGCGCTGGCGCAACACTACCTCAGTGAGAGAAAAACGCAATCTCGGCAGTCGTTTTGGCGCAAATAAAATCACGTAAATCTCACAAAACGAGACAAGCATGAATTTAATGCTTGTTGATTGAGTGTTTGTGTGTGATAAATCTCATCACTGCAAATGCTCAAGCAAGAGGGCTGAAAATGAATGGTGCGCAACTGATAGTGAATGCGGCAGCGGCAAGCGGTATCGAATACTGCTTCGCCAACCCCGGAACCACCGAAATTCCATTGGTGGCGGCCATGGCCAGCGCACCTGCACTGAAGCCGGTGTTGTCGTTGTTCGAAGGGGTGTGTACGGGGGCGGCGGATGGGTATGGCCGGATTGCCGGCAAGCCGGCGATGACCCTGACGCACCTGGGCCCCGGGTTTGCCAACGGCATCGCCAACCTGCACAACGCGCGTCGTGCCAATACCCCCATCGTCAACGTGATCGGCGATCACGCGTCATGGCATGTCAACTACGATCCGCCGCTGGCCAGTGACATCCAGGCCTTGGCCGGGACGGTCTCCGGTTGGGTGCGTACCTCGCGTACGGCGTCGGGTATCGGCGAAGATTTGCAGGAAGCGGTGCGGTCGGCCTGGCAGGCCAAAGGGCAGATCGCCAGCCTGATTTTGCCGATGGACCTGCAAGCCAGTGCGGTGACGCACAACGGTGTGTTCGCCCCGATGCGGGCGCCGGTTCGCCGGTTTGCCGGTGACCGGGTCGAGACGGTGGCGCAGGCCCTGCGTGACGGGCAGCGCCTGGTGTTTATTGTCGGGGATGAGGGGTTGTCGGTCGCGGGTCTGGAAGCAGCGGGGCGCCTGGCCCAACTGCCTGGCGTGCGCCTGTTTGCCGAGACCTTTCCACGGCTCAGCTACCGTGGTGGTGGTTTGCCGGATCTGGATCGCCTGCCGTACTTCCCGGAAGTGGCCATTGAAATCCTCGAGCAGTACGACCAGGTCGTGTGTGCCGGGGTGCCGGAGCCCATCAGTTATTTCGGCTACGAAGGCATCCCCTCGCGCCTCGCCGAGCGTGAGCGTCTGCTGACGCTGGCCGATGTCGGTGACGATGTAGCCGGCGCGCTGACGGCGCTGGCCGATGCCCTCAATGCACCGGCCTACGTGCCGACACCGATGGGCATCGAACTGCCGCCAGGCCATGCCGAGCTCACACCTCAGTCCATCGGCCAGGTTTTAGCCGCATCGCTGCCGGACGACAGCATTGTCTCCGTGGAAGGCGGCACCTGCGGCTATCCGTTTTTCACCGCCTCCGCTGGCGCCGCTCGGCACCGGGTGTTGACCAATACCGGTGGCGCGATCGGCCAGGGCATTCCGGTGGGGTTCGGCGCCGCCTTGGCGGAGCGGGGCAATCGCGTGTTCTGCCTGCAATCCGACGGCAGTGCCCAGTACACCATTCAAACCCTGTGGAGCATCGCCCGTGAGCAGTTGCCGGTGGTGATCCTGATTGCCGCCAACCATCGCTACGCCATTTTGCAGAACGAACTGCGCCGTTTCGGCATGACTGAAATGGGCCCCGAAGCCCTGCGCCTGACGGTACTCGATAGCCCGAGAATTGACTGGAAGGCTCTGGCCAAGGGCTACGGTGTGCCGGCCTGCACGGTGCACACCAATGCCGAACTGCAACAGGCGCTGGCCAATGCCAATGCCGACAGCGGTCCTTGCCTGATCGAAATGGCGCTGTGAAGGAGTCGATGATGAAACAGTTTGAAGTGCTACCCGCTGTGCAACACTTTTTGTCTCAGCCCGGACGCCTGTTTATCGGTGGCAGTTGGCAGGACGCCGCCGCTGGCCGACGGTTTGCCGTGGAAAACCCGGCGACTGAAGAAACCCTGACGGAAGTGGCCCAGGGCGACGCGCGCGATGTGGATGCGGCCGTAGCGGCAGCCCGCGCAGCGTTCAGCGGCGCCTGGGCGCTGCAGTCTCCCGCCCAGCGCGGTCTGCTGCTGTTTCGTCTGGCGGATCTGCTGGATCAGCACCGCGAGGAGCTGGCGCAGTTGATCACGCTGGAGAACGGCAAACCCATCTCAGCCGCTCGAGGGGAAGCGGCCAACGCGGCGACCATTATTCGCTACTTTGCTGGCTGCCGACCAAGATTGAAGGCAGCACGCTGCCTGTATCGCCGGCCAGCGGTGCGCCGATGCTCAACTACACCTTGCGTGAACCGGTGGGTGTGTGCGCGCTGATCGTGCCGTGGAACTTCCCGTTGAACATGTGCGTGTGGAAGCTTGGCCCAGCGTTGGCGACAGGTTGTGTCGCGGTGCTCAAGCCCGCAGAGCAAACGCCGCTGGTCGCGATTCGGCTGGTGCAGTTGATCGAGGCCGCCGGGTTTCCACCGGGGGTGGTCAACCTGATCACCGGCCTTGGCGCTGAAACGGGCGCACCGCTGGCGCAGCATCCTGACGTGGACAAAATTGCCTTTACCGGCTCGACTCAGGTCGGCCGGCTGATCGCTCAGGCGGCCACCAGCAACATGAAAAAAGTCTCGCTGGAACTGGGCGGCAAGTCGCCGAACATCATCTTGCCGGACGCCGATATCGTGCGCGCCGCCAAAGGTGCCGCCGACGGCATCTTCTACAACCAGGGCCAGGTGTGCACGGCTGCCTCACGTTTATACGTACACGCCAGTGTGCTCGATCAGGTGCTCGAAGAGCTGGAGCGGCATGCCACCGCCCACGTGCTCGGTAATGGTTTGGACCCGGCCACCAGCATGGGCCCACTCGTGTCGGGCCGCCAATTGAGCACGGTCAAAGGCTACCTGCAACGTGGTCAGGAGGAGGGCGCCGAACTGATCTGCGGTGGCGGCCGTCCCGCCCACCTGGAGCGCGGCCACTTCATTGCGCCCAGCGTGTTCCTTGATCGCGCCGAACGTGCCTGTGTCGCCCGCGAAGAGATCTTCGGGCCGGTGCTGACCGTCATGAGCTGGACCGAAATCGACGACCTGGTACTGCGCGCCAACGATTCGCCTTATGGCCTCGCGGCAGGCCTGTGGACCCGCGACTTGCGCTCGGCGCACCGCGTGGCGGCGCAGCTCAAGGCTGGCTCGGTGTGGATCAACTGCTGGAACGTGGTCGACGCGGCTTCGCCGTTCGGCGGGTACAAGCAATCCGGCTGGGGCCGGGAAATGGGTAAAAACGTGATCGATGCCTACACCGAGACCAAGAGCGTCTTCGTCGATCTGGCCTGAACTGAATAATCACAAGAGGAAATGCTATGGATCTGGAATTGAAAGGCCGCGTGGCTATCGTCACCGGCGGCGGTATGGGTATCGGCAAGGAAGTCGCACGTTTTCTGTCCGAAGAAGGCTGCAAGGTGGTGATCTGCGCACGCCGCATGGAGTTTCTCCAACAGGCTGCCGAAGAGATCACTGCGCAGACCGGCAACGAAGTACTGCCGCTGTACTGTGACACCAATCAGATGTCGGCCGTGTCTGACATGGTCGAAGCTGCGCACAAACACTTCGGCCGCATCGACATCCTGGTCAACGGTGCAGCAGCGCCGTCCGGAGTGGTGCGCAATGACATCGAACATGCCGGCGACGATGAGTTGCTGTCGGATCTCAACACTAAGGTGATCGGCTACTTCCGCTGCGCCAAGGCTGTGACTCCGCACATGAAGGCCGGCGGTTTCGGTCGCATCATCAACATCGGCGGCCTCACCGGGCGCAGCAGCAAAGTCCTCTCGGGGATGCGCAACCTGGCGATCGCCCACATGACCAAAACCCTCTCCGACCAGCTGGGCCCTTCGGGCATCACGGTCAACCTGATCCACCCCGGCGTGGTGGACACCCCGCACATCCAGGATTTGTACGAGCGCGAAGCGGTCAAGCAAGGCAAGACCGCGGAACAGGTTGAGCAGGCCTACATCGACGCGACGCCGATTCGCCGCACCCTGGCACCGATGGAAATGGGCTGGCTGATTGGTTTCCTGGCGTCGCCCAAGGCGAGCGCCGTGACCGGCGAATCCATCGGCATTGACGGTGGACTGACCCGCGGCATCTTCATCTGAGGAGCAACAGCGATGAGTAACGGAACCCTTTTAGTGGCCACCGTAGGCCAAGCGGTGATCCGCAGCGCCGACGAGGGTCGGACCTGGCATCGCCTGGGCCTGGGCCAGGATCTGGAGTTCGACGCAATCACCCGATCCTTGAGTGTGCACCCCGACGAGCCTGAGGTGATCTACGCCGGTACGGACGTAGGTTTGTGTGTCAGCCGCGACACTGGCGGCCATTGGCAGCGGGTCGATTCGCCGTTCAACGGTCAGACCGTCTGGAAAGTCGCCGTCGATCCGCAGGACGCGCAACGGATTTTCGTCGGCACTGGCGCACCTTCGCGCGCCGTACTGTGGCGGACCCTGGACGGTGGTCTCAGTTGGGATCGTGCGCCGGTCGAGATCCCTGAGTTCTGCGACGGGGTCAGCCGCCCACGGCTGCTGGCTTTCGCCTATGACCCGACCGACCGCAACCAGCTATGGTTTGGTCTTGAGGAGGGTGGGTTATTCCACTCCCGTGACGGTGGCGACAGCTGGACACGCGTCGATGATCGGCTGCTGTGGGACTACAACTCGGATGTCCACAACATTCTGGTACTGCCCAATCATGGCCAGAAAGTCATCGTGGTGGTCTGCGTCAACGCCGTCTACCGCAGCCTGGATGAAGGGCTGACCTGGACCGGCATTATCGGTCGAGAAGCGTTCGGCCTTTACTACATGCGCGCCATGAACGCACCGTTGGGCACGCAAAGCGACCTGTACTTGAGTATTTCCGATGGCACGCCCGGTACCACCAGCAAGATCCTGGTGTCCCGTGATGCTGCGCTCAGCTGGGAAGTGCTGCCCCTGTCGCAACAACCCAATTCTTGCGTCTGGGCCATTGCCTTCAATCCGGAAAATCCACGGCAGATCGTTGCGGGAACCAAGTATGGGCACTTGTTCACCTCCGAAAATGGTGGTGATGGCTGGCAGAAACAGTGGCGCGAATTCAGTGAGATCGCTGACGTGCTCTGGACCCCAGCGGTGGCGCAGATCAAGGCAGGGCATCAATCCGTGGTCAAAAAAAGCTGAGGTATCACGCGATGAAAGTCGAAATCCTTCGTACTCACTTATCGCTCTCGGTAAGTGATCCTGATGTGTCGGCGCGTTGGTACGCCGACATCCTGGGCATGCATGAAAGTGCCCGGGGCGAAAGCTGGGTCATGATGGCGTTTGGCACCAAACATCACGACATCGCCTTGCTTCGTGCAGAGCCCGGCGCCCATCAGGGCGGGTTGGGGTTGCAACACTATGGATTGGAAATCGCCGGGGACATGACCACCTTGCGCCAGCTCTACGGCATGTTGCTGGGCAAGGGCGTCGAGGTGGTGAAGATCACCGATCACGAAATCGGCCATGGTGTGTATTTCAACGATCCTGACGGTAATCGCATGGAATTTTTCCTTGAGACCGAACACGACGATGCGCGCGGCAAGGCCCGGTTCAAGGCCGCTGGCGCGCCAAGCCGACATTTCAATCTAGATCCACTAGACCCGCTTTGAGGCAACCCAGATGAAAACCGCGAATTTTGCTTCGTATCACATCCGCAAGTGGTACAGCTTTGTCGAAGAAACCCTGGCCAACGAAAGTGGCCAGTTGGCCGATGGCGAGCCGCTGTTCAAATATGCCGTCGCCGCCGTGATCGCCAACCCCTATGCCGGCCGCTACAGCGAGTCGCTGACAGAGCTGATAGAACCGTCGCCGCTGCTGGGCGAAGAGTTCGGTCGTCGCATTCAGGCGCTGGCCGGCTCACGGGATATTGTCAGCTACGGTAAAGCTTGCATGGTGGGCAGCCAGGGCGAATACGAACACGGCAATGCGTTCCTGACCAACCCGGCTGCCGATCCGGTGCGTCTGGCGCTGGGCGGAGGAAAATCCTGGGTGCCGTCCACCGGCAAACGGGGCGCCCCGGGTTCAACCATTGATGTGCCGTTGGCCCACAAGGATGCACTGTATGTACGCTCCCATTACGACAGCATGTCCCTGATGTTTGGCGACGGCCCCGCGCCGGATGAGGTGATCGTGATCTGGGCCTTCGCCACGCGCGGGCGCTTGCATGCGCGGCTGGGCGGTCTGCAGGCGGCAGACGTCAAAGGTATTGATGGACTGCACTGATTTCAGGCGCATGGATTTAGCGGCGTCGGATTAAAAACACAACAAGAAAGCGGTGAATAGAGATGAAGCAGGAGAAGACCCAAGTTGTCATTGTCGGCGGCGGCCCTAACGGGATCACGGCCGCGCACTATATGGGGATGTACGGTATCGACTGCGTCGTCCTTGAACTTGCCGACGGCGTACTGCCTTACCCTCGCGCAGTGGGCATGGATGATGAAGCACTGCGCGTGTTGCAGGGGATCGGCATCGCCGAACTCGCCGTGCGCGACATGATCTGCGATGTACCGCTGCGCTATTACAATGCTCGCGGTGTGTGTTTCGCCGAGGTCAAGCCGAGTACCGCCCATTACGGCTGGCCAATGCGCAATATTTTCATGCAACAGTTGCTGGAAGGCACGTTGCGCGAAACCCTGGAGCAGCGTACCAGCGTTGTGTTGCGCCAAGGCCATGAAATGCTCGAGCTCGAGCAGGACGGGCAGGGCGTGACATTGCAGGTACGCGATGCTCAAGGCGAGATTTATCAACTGCGGGCTGACTATGTCATCGGCGCCGATGGCGGACGCTCTACTGTGCGTAAAAAGCTCGGTATCGAGCTGTCGGGGCTGACACATGCGCGCAAATGGGTGGTGGTCGATACGGCCAATGACACCCTCGATGCACCCTACACCGCACTGCATGCCGACCCGGAACGGCCCTTCGTGTGCATCTATCTGCCGTACCAGCAACGCCGCTGGGAGTTCATGCTCCTGGAGGGCGAAGATGAGGCGAAGATGTGTGACGAGAGCACCATTCGCCACTTGATCCGTGGGCATATCGGCAACGCGGTCGATCAGTTGAACATCATCCGCATCCGAGCCTATACCCACCACTCCCGTGTCGCGGTGCGGTTTGTCGAAGGGCGTGTGGCGCTGGTGGGCGATGCCGCGCATATTTCTCCACCCTGGGCCGGGCAGGGCCTCAATTCCGGGCTGAGGGACGTGGCCAACGTGGCCTGGAAACTGGCGGCGATCATCCAGGGCCGTGCCTCGCACTCGATCCTTGCCAGCTACGACCAGGAGCGCCGTGGGCATGCCACCGAGCTGGTGGCTCTGGCCGACAACATGGGTGCGGTACTGGGAATGACCAACCCGCTGATGGCCGGCGTGCGCGACTGGTTGTTCCAGGCGGTGAACACTGTCGACAACCTGCGCTCGCACCTGCTGGAGTTCAAATTCAAACCCAAGGCCACCATCACCAAGGGCTTGGTCTATCACGAGCGTGCCGAGTTGCGCGAGGACGATCTGGTCGGCCAGCTGTTTGTTCAACCGTACATCGAAGACGCCCAGGGCCAGCGTCGTCGCCTGGATGAGGTGCTTGGCAATTCCTATGCGGTGCTGGGTTATCGGGTGAACCCGCGCGAGCAACTCAGCGAGGAAATGGCTGCTTATTGGGCGCGCTGGGACACGCGTTTTATTCAGGTCAATCGTTCGCGCAGTGGCATCGGACGTGGCCAGCCGTTGACGGCCTCGGACGCCATCAGTGTGGAGGACGTGGATAATCGCCTGGGAGAATGGTTCTCCAAGGTGCGTGACTGCATCGTGGTGGTGCGCCCGGACCGGTTTGTCGCCGCCATTACCACACCAGAGAGGCTTGAAGGTGTGCTGCGCAAACTGGCGGAGCAACTGTCATGAACAGCGGTAACGCGCTACTTGACCGGCTGCATCAGGCAACGCGCACGGTGCAAGCCATTGCGCCACTGGCCCCCGAGGCGATAGATCGGCTTGCGGGTTATGCGCTGCAGCGCGAAGCGCTGGAGCACCGCGAGGCCGCAGGTGAGCGATTGAGCGGGTGGAAGGTCGCCTTCGCCGGCAGCGCCGCGCAAAAACGCTTTGGCCTTGACGAACCGGTGTATGGCGGCCTGATGGATGCCATGATCGTCGAGCCGGATACGGCAGTGACGTTCTCGCGGTTGATCCAGCCCAAGCTGGAGATCGAATTGGCATTTGTGCTGGGGCGTACCTTGGTGCCGGGAGACTACCGTGACGAGGATATTCTGGCAGCCATCGGCGACGTGGCACCCGCGTTCGAGATCGCCGACTGTCGTTGGCAGGGCTGGGATTTCGGCGTGGGCGCCTTTCTTGCCGACAACGCGGCGGCGGGGCTTTATTGTCTCGGACCGCGCATCCCTTTCGATCCTGTACACCACGTCAACGTAGCGTATCGCCTGGAGTGTGACGGCGCGCTCTGCGGTAGTGGTGATACACGCGATCGGGAGGACAGTCCGCTGGCCAATCTGTGCTGGCTGATTCGGCGTCTGTTGGCCGACGGTCAACGTGTGGAGGCTGGGCAAGTCGTGCTGTCCGGGGCGTTGTTGCCGCCGATGAATATCCAGCCCGCCACGTACAGCCTGCACATGCTTGGCATGGAACTGGCTTTGATTTTCACGGCGGACGCCGCCCCGGTGTGAACGATAGCTGCCGTCACGGATGACTGAGTCCCTTTCAGGCCGATAAACAAACGGGGCCACCGAGGAACGACGACCATGCTCGCTGAAGTTCGAACCTTCAATGACCCTCAACAGCACGCTGGCTCCATCCAGGGCTGGCGGCAAGTGTATGACCAACTCGGCCGTGGCTGCCTGACCAGCGAGCTGCGGCAGTTGTCCTCCGATCGCTTTCAAATCTTCCAGGAAGTGCTGGACAAACGCGTGGTGCAGCGCGGCTATGCGCCGAAAGGTCGGCTGTGCGCGGCCATGTCGTTAGGCTGCGCGCCGGTGGTGCAGGGGCAACAGGTGGGCACTCACAGCGTGGTTCTGTTGCGCGACGGCGAGGAGTTTGTGTTGCACGCCCCTGAAGGCATGCACTTCTTCGCGCTCAATGTCGACGCGGTGCGCTTCGCCAAACTGGCGGCCTTCGAATTGTCTGACGATCAGCTCAAGCGCCTGAAGACCACGTCCCAACTCAGCGTGGATGACGCGTTGCTGTTGCGGATACGTCAGCGCATTCACCCGCTGTTTCGTCACCTTTTGGAACAGACGGACGCTATCAACTCAACCGCCGAGAAAATGCTGGAGGAAGAACTGCTCGGCGCGTTCCTCGATTTGTTCAGCCACGCCACCGATGAGGTACGTTGTCGTCGCGGTAATTTCGCCGTGAGTGCTTACCTGGTCAAGCGTTGCCAAGAGCTGATCGATGCCAGTGGTGATACTCCACTGAGCATTCTCGACCTGTGCGAACACCTGCGGGTGAGTCGCCGGACTCTGCAGAACAGTTTTCAGGCAGTGACCGGAATGCGTCCGGTCGAATACCTGCGCAATCTACGTCTCAACGCGGTGCGACGCCGCTTGATCACAACCTCTGCCTGCACTCACAACATCAGTGAGATCGCGATGGCAATGGGCTTTTTTCATCTGAGCCACTTTGCCTCGCATTACCGACAATTGTTTGGTGAGTCACCGTCCGAAACGCTCAGGGCAATGCGTTAAAGACCTGATGTGCGGCTGACGCTTTCCTCCCACCCGATTTCCTTTTTCCTGGCTGATATTCAAGCGCTCATGAATTGTTGGTTTCGCTAAGCGAAGCTGGCAACTCGGCTCGCTGAATATGCCTTGCCGTGTTCGAAACACAGGGAATTACCGAGGGGTGATGAAGGCGCGCGTTTGCTTTTGAAGGGGAGGGTCAGGCGTAGTTGATCCGGTCGGTATAGGCGTTCTGGGCCATTTTGCGTTGATAGTCGCAGGGCGTTGTACTGACCAGTTTCTTGAAGTCGCGCAGGAAGTGCGATTGATCGGAAAAGCCCAGGTCGAGGGCCAGCTCCGAAAACGACACATCGTGTTGGGTATTGAGGGTGTCCAGGGCGGCCTGGCAGCGGATGATTCGGCAAAAGGTCTTGGGTGACATGCCGGTGTCCTGACTGAACTGTCGGTGCAGCGTGCGGCTGGTGTACCCGCTAAGGTCTTCCAGTTGCTGAATACGGATATCGCCGCGGTGGCGCAGCGCCTGCTGAATGACCATGGCCGTGAGCGTTGACGTTTTACCCATCAGGCGGGGGGCGAGGTAGTCGTTGAACAACCGCATCTGATCGCTCAGCAGCGGTGCTTGAACGATACTTTCGAAGATGCGCTGGGCGAACCCCGAGACCTCCAGCAAGTCGAGTTCGCTTTCAGTCAATTCTTCGGCCAGCACATTGATAAATCCGGGAATGACGCCCGGTGAAAAGCGCACGCCAAAGTAGTGATGGTTCTGGTGTAACTCGACCGCTTGGGCAGCCAGCGGCGTGCCACAGATCCGGGCGGTAGGGCGAGTTGCATCACAGTCGAAAACAATATCCACGCAACCGTCCGGCACGGCCAGCAGGTTGGCTGATTGAGCCACATCGAAAGCATAGAAATGCGAGATCGCCGGGTGTTCGGAGGGCATGACCGAATACCGTGAAGAGTTGAGCACGAACCAGGGCTGTTCGTTCGCAGTGTGGTGCCTGGGAGGCGGCGCGCACTGTTTGATCATGGTTGCACCTTCGATGAGCAGCGATACGGGATTTTTCACGCATTAATCACGCCAACTATTGCGCGTCGACCAACCGGGCATGTCCGAAATTTACAATACCGCCGAAAAGCGCGCCCTGATACTCGAGGTCGACAGCGTGGAGCTGCGCCTACCGCAGCGATATCACCTTCAGCCCGAGAATAACTATGTCTACAAATACAAAAATCGACTTCATCTACCTCTCCGAGCAGGACATGATCCGCGCGGGCGTGACTGACATGCTGGCGTGCGTGAACACCATGGAGGAGATGTTCGGCCTGCTCTATGCCGGTGACTATCGCATGGCCGGTCCGAACAATGACTCCCATGGCGCGATGGTGATCTTCCCGCAGGACTCACCCTTCCCGAACATGCCCAAGCCCACGGCTGACCGACGCATGATGGCCATGCCTGCCTACCTGGGCGGCAGCTTTTGCACCGCGGGCGTGAAATGGTACGGCTCCAATATCGCCAACCGCGAAAAAGGCCTGCCGCGCTCGATTCTGATGTTTACCTTGAACGACCCCGACACCGGCGCCCCGCTGGCCCATATGTCGGCCAACCTGCTGTCCGCGTACCGCACCGGTGCGATTCCCGGCGTGGGCGCGCGCCATTTGGCACGCAAGGACTCGAAAGTCGTCGGCCTGCTCGGCCCGGGTGTGATGGGCAAGACTACGCTGGCGGCATTCATCGCGGTATGCCCGCACATCGACACACTGAAGATCAAAGGTCGTGGCCAGAAGAGCCTCGATAACTTTATCGCCTGGGTCAAGGAAACCTATCCGCAGATAACCACGATCGAAGTGGTCGACACCCTTGAAGCGGTGGTCCGCGACTCCGACCTTGTTACTTATTGTAGCTCCGGTGAGGTGGGCGATCCCACGACCTACCCAATTGTGAAGCGCGAATGGGTCAAGCCAGGTGCCTTCCTGGCGATGCCTGCCTCCTGCTCCCTTGACGACGGGATGGAACAGCGCGACGTCCGCAAGGTGCTGGACAACACCGGTCTCTACCAAGCCTGGTTTGAAGAACTGCCCAAGCCTGCGCATCACTGCGTGCCGGTGATTGGCGTGCGCTTCATGGACATGATTGCCGAAGGCAAGATGCAACTCGATGAAGTTGAGGACATCGGCAAGATCATCGCCGGCGCTGCGCAAGGCCGTAGGAACGATGAAGAAATCATCATCATGTCGGTGGGCGGCATGCCCGTGGAAGACGTGGCCTGGGGCACGGTGGTGTATCGCAACGCGATCGAAAAAGGCATCGGTGTCACCTTGAACCTGTGGGAAACCCCGGTTCTGCGTTAAGCCATCCATCACTTATTTTGAAGAGGCATTCCACATGACAAACATCATCAAGCTCAAGACCGGTTCCCCGTTTGAAGAACAGGCCAGCTATTCGCGCCTGGTGGTCGTGGACAACTGGATCTACGTGTCCAACACCGCAGGCCGCAACCCGCAGACCAAGCTGATTCCGGAAGATATCCTCGAGCAGACGCATCAGGTGTTTGCCAACATCGAGACGGCCCTGGCGGCGGTCGATGCGAGCCTGGCGGACGTGGTGTGTTCGCGGGTGTTCATTCAGGACCCCAAGGATGTACCGGCCGTGATGGCGCTGATCGGCGAAAAGTTTCGCGGCGTTGATCCGGCCAGCACCGTCACCTGTCCGCCCTTGGGGTCGACGGTCTACAAGGTTGAGCTGGAAGTGACGGCGTATCGCAACGCGTCGAAGGCGCACGTTGAAGTCATTCGCCTGTCGCAGTAACTGTCACGCGGCCGTGCGCAGGTGCGGCCTTCATTCGCTTACCGAGTCTTGATCATGGCACCCACAATAGCGCCCGTGAATACGTCTACCGTGTTTCCCTCCGCAACCTCTGTCGTCATCATTGGCGGCGGGATTATCGGCCTGACTGCTGCGTTGACATTGGCCGAACGCAATATCTCGGTGGTGGTGCTGGAAAAAGGCCATATCGCCGGTGAGCAGTCGTCACGCAACCTGGGCTGGGTACGCAAGACCAGCCGCCACGCGGCCGATATCCCCCTGGCCCTTGCAGCGGACCGCTTGTGGGCAAAGATGCCTGAGCGAGTAGGGGCGGATGTCGGGTATCGCCAGGAGGGCATCATGTTCGTGGGCCGCAACCCCTCGCAGATGGCGATGCATGAAGGATGGCTCAAGTCGGTGGAGCATTTGTCACTCGATTCACGGCTGCTCAGCAAACGCGAAATTGGCGAGCTGGTGCCAGGCGGCGTGGGTGACTGGGCTGGCGGCATCTTTACCCCCTCCGATGCGCGTGCTGAACCGACGCTGGCAAGCAGCGCAATCGCCAAGGCTGCCATGGCCTTGGGCGTGGTGATTATCGAGCAGTGCGCGGTGCGGACGCTGCAGATGTCCGCCGGTGTGGTCAGTGGCGTGGTCACGGAGAAAGGTGAGATTCGCTGTGATCATGTGCTGCTCGCAGGGGGGATGTGGTCACGGCGCTTTCTGGGCAACCTCGGTGTGTCGTTGCCGACCTTGCCCTTGACCTGCTCGGTGCTACGTACTCGCCCAATGGAAGGGCCGACGGAAATTGCTGTCGGCGCGCCTGACTTTTCGTTTCGCAAGCACAATGACGGCGGCTTCATCATTACCCAGCGCGGCAAACTGGATGCCTTCCTGACACTCGATCACCTGTTGCTCGCCAAGCAATATATGCCGCAGTTCCGTGCGCAACGCAGCGTTTTGAATGTGTCGTTAGGCAAACCTTTTTTCAATGACCTGGCGCTTGCCCGGCGTTGGACATCCGACAGCGTCAGCCCATTTGAACGCGTCAGGGTGCAGGACCCGGCCGCCAACCCGCGGCTCAATAACGATGCAATGAACAACCTCATTGCGGCCTGGCCGGTGTTTGAACAGGCGCGGATCGCCCAGGCCTGGGCAGGCACTATCGACGTCACGCCGGATTCGAACCCGGTCATAGGGCCTGTCGCGCAAATTCCGGGGCTGACCGTGGCCACCGGCTTCTCAGGGCACGGTTTCGGCACGTCGCCGGCGGCAGGCCACCTCGCGGCGGATCTCGTCAGCGGTCATGCGCCGATCATTGATCCAAGCCCTTATCGGTTCGATCGTTTCCAGGTCGGTCGAAGCCACGCATAAAGGAACCAACCGATGCCATCTGACAGCTGTTTCTTTACCAACCGTTCTGGCTTGCGCCTGCACTTTTTGCGCTGGGGTGAATCGACCGGCGTTCCCCTTGTGCTGTTGCATGGCTTGCGGGCTTATGCACAAACCTGGGAATCGCTGGTGCAATCTCTGGGGGCGGGCTACTGCATCTATGCCCTGGACCAGCGCGGTCGAGGACTGAGTGACTGGGCCGCGCCCGGCAGCTACCACACGCAGTCGTATGTCGAGGACCTTGAGGACTTGGTCGCCCATGTTGGCTTGTCGCGTTTTGTATTGCTGGGGCATTCATTAGGGGGCGCCAACGCCCTTGAATATGCTCGGCAAAACCCGGGGCGATTGATTGGCTTGATGATCGAGGACATCGGCCCCGGCTCCTCAATCCAAGGCGATGGCGCCGCGCGCATTCGCCGCGAGATGAGCCAGACGCCTTTGCAGTTCGATAGCTGGGAGGCGGCACGCACATTTTGGCAGGCTTCGCGCCCTGGGCTGTCGGAACAGGCCCTGGCGTCAAGGCTCGCTCATTCGATGAAAGAGAACGAGGGCGTGATCACCTGGCGTCATGATCAGCAGGGTATTGCCGAGGCGCGCCTGAGTATCGAGCCGACAGACCTGTGGCCGGCGGTGCGCGCACTGGATTGCCCGACCCTGTTCATTCGTGGCGGCCGCTCGGACTTTCTGCCGCCCTCGACGCTACAGGCGATGTGCGCCAGCAATCCGCACGTGCGGACGGTGGAGGTCGCAGGCGCCAGTCACTATGTACATGACGATCAAGGCGAGGTGTTCAACGCGCTGGTCGCAGGCTTTCTCAAAAGCCTTGAGCTCCCGGGCCAATGAAACCCACGGCGCGACTGATCGCACTGCTGGCGTCGCTGACGGCCTTTGTGCCGTTTTCCATCGATACCTATCTGCCCAGCCTGCCGCAGATCGCCACTGACCTGTCGAGCAGTACCTCCCAGGTGCAACACACGATCAGTGCCTTCCTCGCCGGGTTGTGCCTGGGCATGCTGTTCTATGGGCCGCTGTCGGACCGCTATGGGCGTCGCCCACTGTTGCTGGGCAGTCTCGTGCTCTATGGCCTGGCGACCCTGGGCTGTCTGTTTGCCGACAGCATCGAACAACTGACTGCATGGCGATTTCTACAGGCCCTTGGCGGGGCCGGCGCACTGGTCTTGGCGAGGGCCATCGCCAGAGACCTGTTCGGTCTGGCACAGGCGGCCAAGGTATTGTCCTGGATGCATCTGCTGACGATGATGGCGACGTTGGTCGCGCCAATGATCGGTACCTGGCTGGTGCTGATTGACGGCTGGCGCACCATATTCGCAGCGTTGTTCATTCTGTGTGGGCTGTGCTTGCTGATGGTGAGTGTGGGACTGAAGGAGAGCCTGCCAACACAGGCGCGCGGCACCTCGCTCAAGGGGGCGTTCGCCGCTTACCCGGGCATCGTCCGACAACCTCGGGCGGTGGCGCTGATCCTGTGTATGTCACTGGCCTTTGGCGGCATGTTCGCTTTTATCACCGCCTCACCTTTTGTGTACGTCGTGTATTTCGGCGTTTCGCCGCGCACCTTCAGTTGGCTGTTCGGCCTGAACATCCTCGGTATCATCGTGGTGACCTTTATCAATGCCCGCTGGGTCACTCGCTTCGGGCCACAGCGCATGCTGGGAGTGGGCGCCGTGCTGGCGGGCGTCGCAGGGCTGGCGCTGATGGTGGCGGGGTATACGCAGTGGGGCGGGCTGACGAGCATTGTGCTTTGCATGGTGCTGTACATGGGCGTCACGGGCTTGCTGGGAGCCAATTGCACGGCGAGCCTGATGAGCATGTTCCCGGCGCAGGCGGGGGCGAGTGTCGCCCTGGGTATTTCAGTGCAATTCGCCAGCGGAGCGCTGGCCAGTCTGTGGGTCAGTCGCTTGGCCGATGGCACCCCATGGCCCATGTGCCTGGTGGTGGGAAGCTGTGGGCTTGGCTGCCTGGTTGCGTATGGCATCTCGATTCGCGTACCTGTCAGCCCCGTTGCGGCGCGGGATGACATGAGTGCACCGTTTCAACCCTGACGCGGGTCATCCCGCGCTGGGTGTTACGCTGACAAAACTGCGTTGCAATGGGTGATGCGCAACTGTTCACAGATATCCAGCACGGCAATCGGCTATTCACGCACCCAAGGTAGGAGCCGTATGTGGTCGTCACGCACGTACGGATCTGTGCGGGGGGAATTGCGTCATTTCTCCCACTGTTCCAGCAGTATTGACACGAATTTTTCCGCTGCCGGAGAAAGTGAGGCGCCTCTTCGGTAAACCAGTCCCAGCGATCGGTTCACAATAGGCTCTATCAAGGGGACGCTCACCAAGGTTGGATGATCCACCGCCGGCATTGCGAGGCTCGGCATTGCCGAAACGCCTAATCCAGCTTCTACCAGGCCCAGCGATGTAGAGAGGTGTTGCACTTCATAGAACCACTGCGGACGCCAGCTCAAGCCCGACAACGCGTGGTCCAGCAACATGCGGTTGCCGCTCAGGCGACCGACCCCGATAAGGCGGTAATTGCTCAGTTCAGACCAGGTGACCGAACTGCGCCCGGCCAGCTCATGATCGCGTCGACAAGCCAAAACAAAAGGCTCGTTGACCAACGGCACAAACTCAATGTCTGGGTGCTGGCCGCTCATCATGTTGATGCCAAAGTCGGCTTCGCCACGCAGAACAGCCTCCAGTCCTTCGTTCGCACTGAGATCAAGCAAGCGAATGCGGATTTGTGGGTAGCGCTCGTTGTAGAGGCGGATCACCGACGGGAGGAAGTAGAAGGCTGCGGTGGGGATGCAGGCGAGGGTGACACGACCGCTCTGCCGCTCCGCCAGCTCGCGGATGTTCAGTATCGAGTCGTCGAAGTCATCCAGTAAGCGTCGTGCCTTGGGCAGGAAGTCTCGCCCAACGCTGGTGAGGCTTACCCTTCTTGTCGTTCGATCAAGAAGCGCTGTTCCCAATCCCTCTTCAAGCTTTTTCATTCTTCGACTCAACGCAGGTTGAGAGAGATGCAATGCATCGGCAGCTTCGTGGAAGCTTCCAAGTTCTGCGATCTTCACGAAAGATCGGATGTCATTGAGCTCATAATTCACTTTTTTTATCCCATCAGAGGAGCGTTGTTCAGCCCGGTCATCCTAGGTTTATCATTCGTCAAACGCAATAATCAGGCTGATATTTGCATTGGAAACAATTTTGAAAGCCTGCGACTCTTGCTCACAAGACATCAATAACCCCCATTGATCAACAAGAGTCAGTATTCATGCAACGAATTCCCTGTGTGCTTATGCGCGGTGGTACTTCCAAGGGCCCGGTATTTCTCGCCTGGGATCTACCTGTTGCAATCGAAGAGCGTGATGAGCTGCTGCTCAACCTTATGGGTTCTGGCCATGAGCTGGAAATTGACGGTATCGGTGGCGGTAGTCCACAAACCAGCAAAGTGGCGATCGTCAGTCCTTCGTTGCATCCTGACGCGGATGTCGACTATCTGTTCGTTCAAGTCATGGTCTCCCAGCGTCGAGTCGACACTGCGCCCAATTGCGGCAACATGCTTTGCGCCGTTGGGCCGTTCGCCATTGAACAGGGGTTGGTAAAAGGCACCAAAGACCTGACCCTTGTGCGTATTCGCAACCTCAACACGGGGACTTTTGTGAACGCCGAGGTACAGACCCCGGGTGGCAAGGTCAGCTATGAAGGCGACACCGCCATCGATGGTGTGCCGGGTACCGCCGCTCCTGTGCAACTGACCTTCCTGGATGCGGCGGGCAGCAAGACGGGCAAGCTTTTCCCGACGGGGCAAACGCAGGATCTGATCGACGGTATTGCAGTGACCTGCATCGACATGGCGATGCCGATGATGATCGTCGAAGCCGGCCAGTTGGGTAAGCGCGGTGATGAAAGTCCTGCTGAGCTGGATGCCGACAAAGAGTTTCTGCGTCGCCTGGAATCCTTGCGACTGCAAGCTGGCCTGGCAATGGGCCTGGGTGATGTCAGCGACAAAGTGATCCCCAAGCCAGTACTGGTTTCACCGGCCAAGGCTGGCGGCACAATCCAGGTGCGCTACTTCATGCCACACAACTGCCACCGGGCCTTGGCGATTACCGGCTCCATCGGTCTGGCTACAGCTTGCGTCACTGAAGGCAGTGTGGTCGCGCAATTGCTCGGCGGGGTTA
The DNA here is from genome assembly GCF_007828295.1 of Pseudomonas sp. SJZ080. Classification (NCBI taxonomy): domain Bacteria; kingdom Pseudomonadati; phylum Pseudomonadota; class Gammaproteobacteria; order Pseudomonadales; family Pseudomonadaceae; genus Pseudomonas; species Pseudomonas sp. SJZ080. The sequence continues at coordinate 395,097 of NZ_VIUK01000002.1, read as the reverse complement.
GCGAGCCGCGCTTGCAGCAAGTACGCATTGAACACCCAAGTGGTGGAATAGATGTCGTATTGTCCTACACCGGCGCTCAGGGTGAGACCATTCGTGCCTCTGTGGTGCGTACATCGCGCAGGCTGTTCTCCGGTTTTGTCTACGCCGCGGCTTCCCGACGACTTGCCGGATAATTTCCCCTAGTCATTGCCGTTCTTGCATCAGCACAATTCTAAAAATGGGTGATGCCATGAAAGTTGTAAAATCGCTCTACTTCCAGATTCTCTTCGCCGTGCTGTTGGGCGTGCTGGTCGGACATTTTTGGTCGCAACAGGCCATTGCCTTGAAACCGCTGGGTGATGCCTTCATCAAGCTGATCAAGATGATGATCGCTCCGGTGGTGTTCTGCACCATCGTCACCGGCATCGCCGGCATGAGCGACAAACGCTCCCTCGGGCGTCTGTTGAGCAAGACCATGCTGCTGTTCCTGGCGCTGACCGTGATCAGTTTGATCATCGGCCTAGTGTCGGTCTACTTGTTCAAGCCCGGTGTGGGCATGAACATTGACCCCACCCAGTTGAGCACCCAGGGCCTGTCGCAGTACACCGATTCCGCTGCGAAGCTGGGAGTGGTCGAGTTTTTCATGCACATCATCCCCGACACGTTCATCGGTGCCTTCAATAAAGGCGAAGTGCTGCCGGTGTTGTTCATCGCGGTGCTTTGCGGTTTTGCTCTGTCGGCCATAGGCGAGCGTGGCAAGCCGGTACTGGATGTACTGGAATCCGCCTCGCACATGGTGTTCAAGATCTTCTCCTACTTGATGCGCTTCGCTCCGGTCGGTGCCTTTGGCGCTTTGGCCTTCACCGTGGGCCAGTACGGTATTACATCGCTGGGCTCGTTGGCCAAGCTGATCATGACGTTGTACATCGCCTGCGCCTTCTTCGTCTTTGTGGTGCTGGGGAGCATCTGCCGGGCGAATGGCTTCAGTCTATGGAAGTTGCTGCGCTACTTCCGCGAAGAATTCCTGGTGGTGCTCGGGACTTCCTCCACCGAGCCGGTGATGCCGCGGATGCTGGAAAAGTTGCAAGCCCTGGGTTGCAAAAAAGGCGTGGTGGGGCTGGTGCTGCCAACGGGTTACTCGTTCAACCTCGACGGAACGGCGATCTACCTCTCGCTGGCAGCGGTGTTCATTGCTCAGGCCTGCAACATCGAGCTGAGCCTGACACAGACCGTGACCATGCTGGCAATCATGCTGTTGTCCTCGAAGGGCGCGGCAGGCGTCACCGGCGCCGGTTTTGTCGCGCTGGCGTCGACACTGACTGTGATCCATGACATTCCCTTGGCCGGCCTTGCTCTGCTGATCGGGATCGATCGCTTCATGTCGGAAGCCCGGGCGTTGACCAGTCTGGCAAGCAACGCCGTGGCCACCGTGGTGATGTCCATCTCGGAGAACGCCTGCGATCGCGAAACGCTGATGCGGACACTGGACGGCAAACCTTCGCCCGCAGCGACCCCGACCCTAGTTCAGAACCCGGATTGGGATGGCCTGAAGGTCACGGAACAGGTCTAACCGGTCGCAGCTGAATCGAGCCCCCTTAAATACCTCAAAGAACACCCCCGCCAGGCACCGTTGATCGGGCCGTCTGGCGGGCACGGGGTCGTGCGCCTGCGCATCGGCCACGCTACTGATAAGAACAAGAGAACTGACCTATGCTCGCATTTCTTGGTTTGGCCATGGTGGTGGTTTTCACCTACCTGATAATGTCGAAACGCCTATCGCCGATTGTCGCCCTGACTGTGGTGCCGATAGTGTTTGCGGTGATTGGCGGTTTTGGTGGCACTACGGGCAAGATGATGCTCGACGGCCTGAAGATGGTTGCGCCTTCGGCTGCGCTCCTGCTGTTCGCCATCCTCTTCTTCGGCCTGATGATTGATGCGGGGTTGTTCGACCCGTTGATTCGCAAGATTCTCAAGCGCGTAAACGGCGATCCGATGAAAATTGCTATCGGCACCGCGCTGCTGTCACTGGTGGTCGCGCTCGACGGCGACGGCACAACCACCTACATGATCACCTGCGCGGCAATGCTGCCGTTGTACAAGCGTATCGGCATGAATCCGATGATTCTGGCGACCATCGCCATGTTGTCCTTGAGTATCATGAGCGGCATGACCCCATGGGGTGGCCCCGCTACAAGGGCAATCGCGGCACTGGGCCTGGATGCCGGCGAATACTTCGTGCCCTTGCTGCCGACCATGATCGGCGGCGCGATGTGGGTGGTGTTTACCGCTTTCCTCCTGGGCCGTGCCGAGCGTAAGCGCATCGGTAATGTGCAGCTACAAAGCGGTGGCGGTAATTGCTACATCGACGCGATCCTAGGCGATACCCCGCACAAGCGGCCTAAACTTGCCTACGTGAACCTGTTGCTGGTGATCGCGGTCATGGTCGCGCTGGTCATGGGGATCATGCACTCGGCGATCCTGTTCCTGATCGGCTTTGTCCTGGCACTGATGATCAACTACCCGCAACTGGATATTCAGAAAGAACGCATTCTTGCCCACTCGGGCAACGCCATGACTGTCGTACTGTTGGTGTTTGCCGCCGGTATCTTTGCCGGGATTTTCTCGGGCACCAAGATGGTCGATTCTCTGGCGCAAACGCTGGTTGACTGGATTCCGCCATCCTGGGGGCATCTGTTCCCACTGGTGGTGGCGATCACCAGCATGCCGCTGACTTTTGTTCTTTCCAACGATGCCTACTACTTCGGGGTTGTACCTATCCTGGCCAACGCGGCCGCTGCCTATGGCATCGACCCGCTTGAAATCGCCCGGGCCTCGATACTCGGACAGCCGGTGCATCTGATGAGCCCTCTCGTGGCTTCGACCCTGTTGCTGGTGGGGATGGTCGATCGCGATATCGGTGACTTCCAGAAAGCCACCGTCAAATGGGCAGTTCTCACTTCCCTGGTGATCACGGCTATAGCCCTGTTGACCGGTGCGATCAGTCTCTTCACCTGATTCAACCACACCATCTGTTCTTTCCTGACGCGCCTCATCAGCGAGGCGCGCGACGTCCTGCACTCCAAATAACAACAATGAGTAGTTTGCCAATGACCACTTTGCATACCCAACGGGTGCTGTTTTCATTTCTTGGTTTGTTGCCGCTGGCCAGTGCCAGTGCAGAAGGATTTATCGACGACAGCAAGCTCAAGCTGCAATTACGCAACGTCTATTTCAATGAAAATTTCCGCGACGAGCATGGCTTGAGTGCCAAAGCGGCCAGGACGGCCAAGAGCGAACGAACCGAGTGGGCCCAGGGATTCCTGCTGGATTATCAGTCGGGATTTACCCCCGGCACGATCGGGTTTGGTGTGGATGCCCTTGGCTTGGTCGGGGTCAAGCTCGACTCAGGCCGTGGGCGCAGCGGGACTGGCTTGTTGCCCGTCCATGATGACGGTCGTGCGGCCGACGAATTCGCAAGTATGGGGATGACCGCCAAGGCCCAACTGGCCAAGACCACGGTCAAATACGGCACCTTGCTCCCCAAGACTCCGGTGCTGATCTACAACGATGCGCGCTTATTGCCGCAAACCTACCAAGGCACTCAAATCAGTAGCGTCGACATTCAGAACCTCACCCTCACCGGGGGTTATCTGGATCGATTCAAACTGCGTGATTCCAGCGACAGTATGCCGATTGTTCCTGACGGCTACAGCGGTGATAAATCCGGAGATTTCAGCTATGCCGGCGCCGAATACAAGCTCGGGAAAAACATTCGTTTGAGTTACTTCTACGGCGAACTGGAAAACTTTTACCGTCAGAATTTTGCAGGTATCCAGCACGACCTACCCTTGGGCGGCGGTGTACTGACCAGTGATTTACGCTACTTCAACAGTGTCGACACCGGCTCTGCCTACAGCGGCAAGATCGATAACAACATGCTGAGCGGGCAACTGTCCTATGCCATTTCCGGCCACACCTTTGGTGGCGGATACCAGACCCTGAGCGGCGATGCCGGTTTGCCCTTCATCAGTGGCGCGACTGTCTACTCGTTCAGCAACGCCGGGATAGGTAAATTCATCGAGGAAGATGAGAAGACCTGGATGCTTAACTACGGCTATAACTTTGCCGCCCTCGGTGTGCCGGGCCTGACTTTCTCTACTCGCTATCTGAGCGGCAACGACGGTAAGTCCAACACCACGGTAAAAGAGTGGGAGCGTGACGCCGAACTTGCTTATGTAGTGCAGCAAGGCACCTTCAAAGGGCTGGGTGTGCGGTTGCGTAACTACGTTTACCGCTCTGATTATTCCCGTGGCCGGGATAGTAATCGGATCTACTTTACCTACGACATCGCGCTCTGGTGATTCCCTGATCGCGGCCTCGCGATATTCGCAGGCCGCCTTTTCAGCCTCGGCCTCACAGGATTGGGTGAAGGATTTCAACGATGTCGTTTAAAACCAAAATACTGTTGCTGACCTTGTTTCCGGTGATGTTGTTTGCCCTGGTTTCAGGTTTGAGCACCCGCGGCACTTTACAGTCCCAGGCCGAGCAAGAAGTCGCTCAGACCCGCGAGCGACTGCTTGAGGAGAGCCGTGCTCGGCTCAAGGATTACGCGAGCATTGCTCGCACTTCCATCGCCGAACTTTATGATCGGGCTGCTGCCGGGGATCCGTCCAGCCGAGCGTTGGCGATCACCCGCTTGTCGAAAATGAAGTACGGCGATGACGGCTATTTCATCGGTTATGACAGCCAGGTTGTACGCCTGTTTCGCGGTGAAAGCAGCGAAGGCATCGGCACCAACATGAGTGATCGCAAAGACATCAACGGAAAATACTTGAACCGCGAAATGGTCGCTGCGGCAAAAAACGAGACTCACTTCGTCACCTATTCGGGTGGGTTGGTCAACACCGATAAGGTGGTGGCGAAGCTCGCATATAGTTTTTATTTGCCCAAGTGGGACATGGTGGTGGTCACGGCGATCAATCTGGACAGTATTGAAGTTCAGGTCGCCAAGGTGCGGGCTGATGTTGATGCGCGGTTGCACAGCTTGATGTACAGCATCGCCATCATTGCTTGTGTGCTGGTTGGCATTATCGGTGCGTTGGCTTTACTGCTGGTCAAGCGCAGCTTGCGTCCCTTGACCCTGATCCGGGCCCACCTTGATGAAATCGCTGCGGGCGAGGGGGATCTGACGCGGCGTCTGCCGGTTGTCAGTCGAGATGAGTTTGGGCAACTGGCCGGTTCGTTCAATGCGTTTATCGAAAAGATTCACAGCCTTGTCAGCCAGATTGTTGCCATGAGCGAGCAGTTGAATGGATCCGTCAGTCGTGTGGCCGATCAGAGCCGACAAATTGATCGTGCCATGGACAAGCAGCGTCAGGAAACAGACCTGGTGGCTGCGGCCATAAACCAGATGTCGGCGGCGGCGCAGGAGGTGTCGGTCAGCGCACAAAATGCTGCAGAGGCAGCCGTCGAGACCGACAAGCAGTCCCGGCACGCCAGGCAAATTGTCGATGGCAGCATTACGCGAATTCAGGCGCTGACCGTTGAGCTTGATGAGAGCGGTATTTCCATGAAGCATCTTCAAAGCGATGTAACGTCTATCGTCTCCGTGCTGGATGTCATTCGCTCGATTGCTGAACAGACCAATCTTCTCGCGCTCAATGCGGCCATTGAAGCCGCCCGTGCAGGTGCTGCCGGGCGCGGTTTTGCGGTGGTTGCTGATGAAGTGCGAGCGTTGGCCAGCCGTACCCAGCGGAGTACCCAGGAAATCCAAGCGATGGTTGAGCGCCTCAAGAGCGCTACTGGAGGGGTGGTCAATGCAATGCACCAATCCACCGAAGCCGCTCAAGGCGCTAACGCTCAGGCCGACCAGGCGGGTGAGTTCCTGGGCAACACTGTCGAGCTGATCGCGACTATCAATGCGATGAACGCACAGATCGCCAGTGCTGCCGAGGAACAGACCTCGGTGGCGGAAGAGATCAATCGTGGGGTGCATCAGATCGCGCGCGCAATTGACGCCGTTGCCAACCAGACTCAGCTCGGGGTCAAGACAGTCGACGAGATGCATATGATCGGTAATCGCCTGCAAAGCTTGCTGGGGCATTTCAAAATTTGATGCCGTCCTGCTCGGCGCTTATCAGGACGATGGGGCAGGGTGTTGGACAGGACAGATGCGTGGCAGGCCTGCATTGATACGAAAGACGAGTCAATGCAGGCAGGGTAGAGCGATTGAACGCCAACGAAACCGCTCGTTGATCAAGCGTTGACTGTCACTACTTTTTGCCGGCGATACAAGATCGTCGTCGCTGTGAAACCACACAAAGCGGCAAACATCAGCCAGTAGGCAGGCGACGCCTTGTCACCGGTTGCCTGCACCAGGATTGTGGATACGGCGGGTGTGAAACCGCCAAAAAAAGCGGTCGCCAAACTGAATGCCAGAGAAAATCCCACGACTCGTACGTTCTGCGGCATCACCTCAGTCAAAGCTGCAACCATCGCGCCGTTGTAAATGCCAAAGAAGAAAGAGAAGTACAACAGCACGGCGAGCAGGCGTTCAAAGCTTGCCGCTGCGGCCAGCCAATGCATGGCGGGATAAGCGGTGAACAGGCACAGCAAGGAAATCGCCAGCAACAAGGGGCGACGGCCGATACGGTCGGAGAGTGTGCCGCCGATGGGTAGCCAAATGAAGTTGCTCAGGCCGACGAAGAGCGTGACCACCAGACTGTCGGTGGTGCTTAGGTTCAGTACAGTCCTTCCGAAGGTGGGGGTGTAGACGGTAATCAGATAGAACGTGGTGGTGGTCATTGAGGCCAGCAAGCCCCCCGCCAGCACTGTTCGCCAGTTGTCTTGCATCGAGCGAAACACTTCATTGGCACTTGGGTGGTGCGCGCGTGCTTTGAACGCATCGGTTTCCTGTAGCGAGCGGCGAATGACGAAGATGAATGGAATAATCACGCACCCTATAAAGAAGGGGATCCGCCAGCCCCAGGCGGCCACTTCGGCAGCTTCCATGGACGCGTTTATCGTGTAGCCCAAGGCGGCTGCAAGAATGATTGCCACCTGCTGGCTTGCCGACTGCCAACTGGTGTAGAAACCGCGGCGACCCGGCGTGGCGATTTCAGCCAGATACACTGAAACGCCACCCATCTCCGCCCCTGCGGAGAAGCCCTGCAACAGTCGTCCCATCAATACCAGTACAGGTGCCGTGACACCAATGCTGGCATAGCCCGGCACGAGTGCAATCAATACCGTTCCCGCTGCCATGATCGACAGTGTCACGATCAATCCCTTGCGCCGCCCCACCTTGTCGATGTATGCCCCCAGCACGATAGCGCCCAGTGGGCGCATCAGGAATCCCGAGCCGAATACGGCGAAGGTCATCATCAGCGAGGCGAACACGCTGGTGGCAGGAAAGAACGTCTGGGCGATGTAGGTCGCGTAAAACCCGAACAGAAAGAAGTCAAACTGTTCGAGAAAGTTGCCGCTGGTGACCCGTAGAATGGCGCCCAGCTTCGACCCCTTGGATCGGCTGTCTTGAGTTGTTGTTTTCATTATGGTTACTCAGGTGATCAATATTGTTATTGGAATGAGTGGTTCTACGATCAGTCGCTTCCGGCGTTAATCGGGTTGGGTTGGCGTTTTTCGATGGAGTACTTGAGCAGCGCGGCGCTACGGAAGATGCCATGGGCGAATTTGCTGTAGGGCATGGTCAGGAAAAACGCCATGACCAGGCCGAGATGGATCGCCAGCAACAGGCCCAGGGCTGCGGTTTCACGGAACGCCAGGAGTGCCAGGCCGCTGGCGCTGACCAGGAACAGCAGTGCGATAAAGCCGCGATCCATGGGTTTCTGGTTTTCGTCGCCGTGTTCGGGATTGCGACGCAGGTTCAACCACAACAGACCCGCAGGGCCGACCAGCAACCCGAGCCCGCCGCTGATGCCCAGCATCACTGGCAAGCTCGATACGGGGTAGGGCGCCGACCAGTCCAGAAGGAAATGGTAGAGCGTGGCGACCCCAGTGGCTGCGAAGCACAGCATGAAGCCGTAGAAGGTGAAGTGGTGGAAGCGCCGCCGCCACAAGGTGAATCGATCATCAGCGTTATTGCAGCCCTCGCCATGGCCTCCGTCCAGAAATTTGAGCCGGGCGACGTTGGCCGTGGCTTCCAGTGCAGCAGCGGTTTTTTCCTGCGCGGGCGCGTCGGCCGGTGAAACATTACGCCAGAAGCGCCGCACGCCAAGGGTCAACGCGAGTACCGCGAATCCGAAAACGGCACCGAACATTACGGCGAGGGTGTTGTGGGGGAAGATCTCGTAGAAATTTCCCCCGGGTATCGCCGTGAACAGGTTGCCCATCACCATCAACGTGAGACACAGGAACAATGCCAGCCCGGCACCGGCTGACAGTGCCAGAGTCAGTCCGTTGCGCCGGTATAGCGTGCCCATCACCTGTGGCCAGGCGTACTCGGCGTAAGTGTCGAGGCGGACTTTGGCCATGGCCTTGGGTACATTGATTTCGAATTCGTGAGGTGCGGCGTACTGACAGGCATGCAGGCACGCACCGCAGTTATGGCAAAGGTTCGCCAGGTAGTGGATATCCGCCTGAGAAAACTCCAGACGTCGTGTCATGGCCGGAAATACAGCGCAGAAGCCCTCGCAATAACGGCAGGCATTGCAAACGGTCATTTGTCGCTGAACTTCGCTTTCATCAAGGTTGAGCACCGGAATCAAATCGCTCGGTGCCTTGGGATCAAACAGCTGCATGTCTAAATTCCGTTTGTGAACGAGAAACAAAGCCTGCCGAAGCGGCTGCCTGTACACCGGCAATCCGACCGAATGCGGTACCGATGGCCATGCCGATGCCGGCGGTATAGCCCTTGCCCAATACATTGCCCGCCATCATTTCTCCTGCGACGAACAGGTTGGGGCAAGGCTTGCCGTTGAAGTGAACGGCGGCGGTATCGTCGGTAGCGAGGCCCAAATAGGTGAAGGTCACGCCGGGCTTGAGCGGGTAGGCGCAGAAGGGGGGCTTTACCAGTGGGCGAGCCCAATGGGTTTTGGCGGGTGTCAAACCCTCGGTGTGGCAATCGTCCAGCGCGGTGTGGTCGAACGTGCCAACGCGGCAGGCGGCGTTGTATTGCTCGATGGTTTTGACGAATTGCGTTACGGGAAGCTTCAATTGGCGGGCCAGGTCTTGCAGGGAGTTGGCTTTAGTGCCAGGAAACACCGGAGGCATGAAACGGCCGAGGGCTTGTTGGTCGATGATTGAGTAGGCCTGTTGACCGGGTTGCCCGGCCACCAGGCGTCCCCAGATTGCATAGCGCTTGGGCCAGAAATCCTCGCCTTCGTCATAGAAGCGTTCGCCGTCGCGATTGACCACTACGCCCAGCGATACGCAATCGATACGGGTGCAGATACCACCGTCATAGAGGGGGGCACGGGCGTCGATGGCCACCATGTGTGCTTGAGTCGGGTCGCCGATAAAATCGGCGCCCAGGTTCTGCATGCGGCGAAGCAGTACGCCGGTATTGAAGCGCGTCCCGCGAATCAGAAAGTTGTCTGACGGCCATTCACCGCGATCGTTTTGACCCCAAGCCTCACGGAGCCACTCGCGGTTCGACTCGAAACCGCCAGCCGCCAGAACGCAGGCTTTGGCCTGAATACGCTCGGCGGGTAAACGCTGACCATCGATCTCACGTTCACCGATGTACGCCGCGACGAACTCTGCGCCTTCCATCTCAATGTCAGTGACTTGAGCGTTATAGCGGATCTTGACGCCCAGCCGCTCGGCGCTACGGAAATACGCATTAACCAGCGCTTTGCCGCCCCCCATGAAAAATGCATTGGTGCGCGCAACATGAAGGGCGCCGGACAGCGATGGCTGAAAATGCACGCCATGGGAGCGCATCCAGTCACGGCAGTTCGACGAGGCACGGATGACAAGACGTGCAAGCTTCTCGTCGGTAAGCCCACCGGTGACCTTCAGCAGATCCTGCCAATACTCTTCTTCGGGATAGGCATCGACCAGTACATCTTGCGGCGCGTCGTGCATGCAGCGCAGGTTTCGGGTGTGTTGCGAGTTGCCGCCGCGCCAGGCTTTTGGTGCACCCTCCAGCAACATGACGCTGGCGCCGGCCTCCCGAGCCATCAAGGCTGCACACAAGGCCGCATTGCCGCCGCCAATTACTAATACGTCGATCATCATCACTCCTCAATCGCAAGGAGGCATGAACGAAGTGCTCCTCGCGAGTGGGGAGAAGGTAGAGCTGTCAGCTTATTGTCGAAAGGCGCGAAATGACTCGGGGTGTTTAGTTTTTATAAAGGCTTTGCTGCGAATAACAACAGTATTGGACGCCGGGAAGAGGGTTAGCCGGCATCATGGCACGACGTCCTCGATCCACGACGCTCCCGTCCATTGTTGATCAATGACCAACTGCCGAGCGACATCCGTAATAACCAGCCGCGCAGCCAGGGCTGCGGGGGACAGTTCATCATCAGGCAGTGTCGCCAACAGGTTTCGTCGCCCTGCGTGAGCATCGGAAATTTCCACTACTGAAAGTCCCGACTCACCTTTGAGCGCCGCTGCCGCACCGGGCTGGATGGTGGCAGCATGACCTGCGCGTACGGCGTTCATCAGTACGGCAAGACCATCCACTTCCATGATGATGTTGGGAGCCAATCCCGAACGTTCAAACGCAACCATCAGCGTAGAGCGCAAACCGTGTTGCGCACTCGGCATCACCAGTGGAAGTTGACCTAGATTCGCCAGTTGCACGCTGGTTCCTTGTGGTGCGTGGGGCAGGTGCGGTGAGCTGATGACAAATAGTTTCTCGTCGAGCAGCGGCGTCACGCTCCAGCGCTTACCACCTTCGAGTTGAAAAAGAATGGCCAGGTCGATCTGGCGAGCATTGAGTTGCGTGGCCAAATGCCCGGACAACATCTCGACCAGATGCAATTGAATATCCGGGTAGCGCTCTCGCATCGCATTGATCAGTGGCAGGGCGAGAACAGTGGCAGTCGTGGGCGCCATTCCGACGGTGACATACCCACTCATTCGCCCACGGTGAGCGGCCATGATCGCATTTTCGGCTTGCCGCAAGCAGAGCTGGGCATGGTGCAGGAACGCCATACCGGAGCTGGTAGGTGTGACGCCAGTCGTGGTGCGATTAAGGAGGCGGGTTGACAGCTCACTTTCAAGTTTCGCGATCTGTTGGCTAAGGGCTGAAACGCCGACGTCCAGTTCAAGAGCTGCGCGTCCCAAGCTTCCGTGTTCGATGATTTTTACGAAATAGCGCAGCTGTCTTAATTCCAAGCGTTGCCGCTCCACGTTAAATTGTTGTTGGAGTGCAGATCACGGAGCTGTCAGGTACTTTCTGTGGCAGAGTTGCGCTCATTAGCCTGAGATGTTATGCCTCGGCAGTCAACATTGTGCTCAGTTGATCAGCGAGCTCGATCCCTGACGTTGATACGCCTGGTTGCCTGAGCCGCGATCTGCACGCGCTAAAGACGACCAGCGATTGCCAGGTTTTGTTAGAGGTGAAAGAAGTGATATGTCGAGCCTTTAATCCGCAGTGCATCATCGCGTGTTGGGAACGAGATCAAGTCGTTACTTTCGCCCCGGATCTCCTACAGCCTCTGTGTCTTTATCGGTACTGCAGGAGTGCAGCGACAATTTAGCATCCGAAAAATTGGCCGCTGGTCGAAAAGTAATACTTCATCCAGGGCGTGGGCTGAAGTGTGGGCTGGCAGGTTTTACCAAACCCCAGAAACGACAAAGCCCTGAATAATCAGGGCTTTGTCGTATAAAGATGGCGGAGGCGATGGGAGACGCACTACGAAGCCATACCGCAGAAAAAACATTTAAAAACAACAAGTTAGTTCAGATGCAAAAGAGGTTGTGACCTAGAGTGTGACCACCTCTGTGGCGTGCCGAAGATCACCCTTTGGCGTAAGTCTCGCAATCAGAAGCCGACGAACGGTAGGTCGGTTGCAGCATTCAAGTAGTGGCAAAAACTCAAATTGCGAGCTGCTGAGCCAGGCTTAGCACGCGCTCACGATCATCTTTTTTCAGCGAATGGAAAAGCTTGAGCAGTTCAGCTTCGTCATCGTCATCACAATAGAAATAAGCGGCGGGCAAACCCAGTGCATTCGCGATTTGCTGAACAGTTCCTTTGCCAGGCACATGTACGCCGTTTTCGTACTGATTCATCCTCGCTGATGCACTGGCAGGCTCTAGTCCAGCCTCCATGCCGAGGCGTTCTTGGCTAAGGCCTGCTGTCTTCCGCGCCGCTCTCAATCGTTCGCTGAACGTGCTCATTTTCTCTTGCCGCAAAAGCTAAGAGAGTCTTAGTTTTTCGTTGACGGAGTACTAAGAGATCCTTAGTATTTGCTCGGTGATGGCTTTTTGATGTCTTGCGCTTTAGACAGACCAAACTAGAGAGGGATTTTGAAATGTACGAAATGAAAATAGTTGACGGTCATCTGAACTCGAAATCTCGCGGGAGACTAGGCGATAACGCATCGTATAATTACTGGAAAATTGACGGTGAAAAATTAGAAAATATTAGTTTGCCGGATGAATTGGACGCACACGTTGATGTGGGTAAAAAAGTAAGAGCTACTTACTATGAGGGGAAAGATAAGGTAAAAAGGATTGTAGCAATTCAAAGTGAAGGCGAGTCAGTACGCGCAGTTGAAACGATACCGTTTGTTTGTAGTACAATCTTTAACATTAGTCCGTTAGTGCTCTTAGTTGGATTTGTGTCGATCTTCGTGTTTCATGGCTGGTGGAGTAGTACTCTAGGTAATAACAGAACAAGTTTTGCCGGGTCTCCATATCAATTGGCTTGGGTCGCACTAAATTTTCTAGTTGTCTATCGTTACATGATAAAACCAATCAGGGCAGTGGTGGGTGGAGTGAGACAATTTCGTGAATATTGCGAAAGTAAACCTTGGGCATCTATCAGCAACTAATTTGCTCTTGGAGGCCCTCAGGGCTGGTCGCGGTCAATAGTCGCATATGATCGGGCCGCAGCTGGGCGGCTGGTTGGCCAGCTTCACCGGCCAGCCAGGCGATCATATGTGGCGGACAAGCGCAGCGCGTCGGGCTCTTGCTGCCGCAGATCTTCCCCCTGGCCAACCTTCTTCGTCGCCCTTGACTCTCGAAATCAAAAAAATAGGGATAGCGATAGCGACGCGCAGCGGCGCATGAGCACGCCGACCCCGGCCCGGGGGACGTCCTGTCGGGGGCGGAACCCCGACACTGGGGCGCCGAAGAGGCGCGATCTTGCTTTCGCCCGCCGGACTAGCCTTGCCCGGCGAGAAGGGCACATAGTGTTTCAGTCGTTTAATCATCGCTGCACATTTCAAAAAGCTCACAATGAGTGACTTGGGCAAGTTTGATTTGCGTTTGTGCTGTCGCTGTACAAATTATGTTGATTTCAACTTTTCTAACAAAGTCCGTTATTATTGCGGGGCTTGCATATTCCTCCGGCAATTCTTCGGAAATATTGACCTGTAATCGAGCGTTTCCGCACTTCAAACAACGTGTTTTATTTGATAGTGGGTGAGCTGTCAAATGCAGTTTTTCCAGGAGTTCTATGCGTTTCGTTAATGATACTTTGTCCATCATCTCTAGCCTCATCGTTTATTTTTGTTTTTAGTGCAAAGCCAAATTTCCGATTGGAATTTTTAACAGCCGATATAAAAAGTTTCTCATCCAGCTTATCTAGCTTCGGCGCAACCGCCTTGGGCGCTTCTATGAGCGATGACAGATCGGAGCGCAGTCCAGTGCCAGCCTGCGCCTTTCGCATCGCCCCCAGCGGCGTCAGGATTCGCTGTTCGACCCGCCTCTGTTGCTGATCCAGGGCTTTGAGGTAACGCATGTCATCACGTAGTTGTTTGATGTGCTCGCTGATCAATCGTCGGTTGGAAGCAAAATCACTGCCGTAGCCATCCTGGCTCAAAAAATTGCGCCCGCTGTAAGTGCTCAAGTTGAATTTGAACAGCACGGAAAAGCCTCTGGTAAAAGCTTGGCGGAAGGCCTCTGCCGCTTCCTGCTGCTGCTTGAAGAACTTGCGCGACTGCGCCATCGCTTCGTCGACGCCCTGTTTGAGCGCGTTGTACAGCTTGCGCCGCAGTTCATCGGCGACCGGGTCGTCGGTCTTGACGTCAGCCACTTCCAACTCCGGATGGCACGCATTAGCCAGGCCATCGATCTGTGTTTGATCGAAGCCGCGAATCAACGGGTGATTGGCCACAAAATTGCGAGCAGCAGTCCGAGCCCCAGGACTGAAAGTATCCAGATCGTTTTTAATTGCTTTAAATTCTTCTGACAGGCTTGCAAGTTCATTTGAAGAGACTGATTCAAGTCGCTTTGCGCGCTCGATCGACTCTCCAACGATTTTATGTCTTCCTTGAGTTTCCGCTGTTCGTTCAGCAAGTGCTTCACCATAGCGGGATTCAGACCCAGCTCGGCCATTTTGGAATCTTGCAATTGCTTCTGCATGCCTTTCTGCAACTTGCTCGAAAGATCGTTCGCCATACAATTCCCCTTTTAAGCGCACAGCTTTATCCATTCCTTCAAATTTGAAGGAAAAATAGTCGCTGCTTTTTCTTGTTATAGTTGCACCACTGTTTTCCAAAAACTTGATCATGTCCTCGCGGCCACCGATCGCCCGGTTATCGATCAATGTATCAATCGCCTGGATCACTTGCTGTTTGATGTTCTTTTTCGGATCAAACTGTTTCAGCTCTATTGGCCTTTTATATTGCGGATCGCGAGGGTTCTGCAGGCCGTACTTCTCGCACATGTGATCAACAAAGGCGTCATTCTGCCAAATGAACACCTGGTTGCTGCCAGGCCCGCGCTTGCCGTTGTAATTCGGCGGAAACGGGTTGAAGTATTTGCCACTTTCCGCGTGCACCCTCGGCGCCATGTAGTGCATTTCAAGGCGTCCCAGGTGCCTATGCTCCACCAGGCACCACAAGCGGCTATCGGCATTTTCAATGCCGGCAAAAGCGAAGTCTTTGAACTCTTGGATTAGCGCTTCCTTCCGGCCTGGTGTCGCATCAATCAGTGCCGTTTCTTCCGTCGAAAAGCTCAGTACGCCAGACGTGTACTTGTGCTTGAAATCCAGGCTTTCGCATAGCGCACGAATCACCTCCGGGTCGCCCTCCAGCAGCTCGGGGGCCGGTACGCGTGGCTTCCAGACTTGGGCCTCTTTGTCGAAGTAATCATCGTCCAGGAAGTAATCCAGGCCGCAGCCGGCACCACTGGTGCTGTAGTTAGAAAGGCCGTGGATCATGCCGGCACCTGCTGCGCCTTGGCCGGCTTTTTCGCTGATCGCGGTTTGCGTTTGCGGCTCAGCAGATGGATCGCCTGCGACAACTCAGCGACGCTGCGTACGTCACCGCCGATCTGCCCCAACTGGTAATGGATCAGCAAGGCATCGGCGTTCTCACGATAGGTATTGGCATGCTTGGCCAGCATGTTCAGATTGCTGTTGATTCGGCCCAGACAGGCATTCAGTTCTTGCAGCTGCTTTGAAATACCAGGGGTGACTTCCACAGTCGACTCGGTAATCAAGCGGCTAACAAATTGGCTTACATTCATTTCAGCTGCACGAGCTTTTTGATTGAGCAATTCCCGCTGTGACAATGGCACCTGGGCATTGATTTGTACCATCTTATCCGATGCTTTTTCTATCTCGGGCATGACCCCTCCTGGAGTTCTTGTTATTGATCTTTCTTAGCTCTTAAAGGGGCATGGGGGAACCCCATTGGGTCAAGGGTAAACCCTTGCAAGGTCGGGAAATAGTCGTAGACTATTTTTCGAGGAGCCTTGTTCGCTTATGTACTTGAACGTATTATCAACATAGAGATAAAGAATCTTCAATTGGCAAGCTTTAGGTAGAGGGTTATATTTGGAGGTGTATATGTACGAGTTGAGCTTTGGTTGTATAGCAGATTTTTATACTGCCGATGAAACGCTTGTAGATGATGCAAGTTACGATGGAAAAAACGCACTGCAAGATCAGACCAGAGCGTCAATCAGGTGCATCAGGCAGTATTTCAATGAGCATCAGACTACAGCTGTCCTAGCGAGACGGGAGGCTACAATTGAGAGTAGTATGCCGTCCATCGACGATTTTTTTTCTTAACGCTACCTTTAAAATTCCATCACGCGACGGAGCAGGTAATGGATTATCTATCTGACGAGATAAAAAAAATCATAGCCACAATGGATATTGGTGCTAAGCAACGCTTGATGGGGGACATCGCGCACGTCAACACGATGACGCCGAATGAGTCTTGTTGGTGTGGTAGTGGTGAAAAGTTTTCTGAATGCCATCTACATCGGGAAAAGAAGCGGAAAATCTCGCGAAACGTGGAACGTCACGAGCAAAGCCGGATATTTGATAAAAGTGAGTTTTGCTGTGCCAGTTACGACGCACATAATTGCGTTCTTCCAATTAAAGGTGCTCACACTATTCAAAGAAGTCGGGTACTAACAAGCATTGCTAAAGATGGACACGTCGGCACGTTTTATCGGAATTCAGAAGGCCGACTTGATGAGAAAGGGATAAAAACCGGGATCAAATCTAATGCGTCTATTTTTTTCGGTTTTTGCTCCTATCATGATACTGAAATTTTCAAAGCAATAGAAATAAACGAATTTTCGCCGAGTCGAGAAAATTGTTGGTCTAGTTCTTATAGAGCTGTTTGTCATGAGTTTTATCAAAAAACTGCCGCTTGCGAGGCTGTAGATTGGAAAATCCAAAATCTAGATAATGGACGTACTCTTATTGAACAGCTAATACTTCAATATAGTCTTCGACGCATTCAGAGAGATATATTAAAAGGATTAGATGATATTAGTAGAATTAAATCTAGTTTTGAATCGATACGTTTGAATAGTAGTTTTCACTTGCTAAAGAACTATATTATAGAGTTCGATACGCCCTTGACGGTCGCTGTGTGCGGAACTATATCGCCTTTCTATAATCTTGACGGTGTCAGAATTCAAAATTTCAGTGGGCAGCAAGAGTCCCTTGAGCACATTGCATTATCCACAGTTTGTATTCAGGGGCGTGCCGTGTACTGTTTGTCTCATTTGATTGAGCACGAGAAAGCTAGTATTTATCTCGCTGATCTCTTTCAACGAGGTGATAAATTTATAAAAAATTGGTTGGTAAAATCGATTTTTGCTCATGTCGAAAATAATTATTTTAGTCTTGGTTGGTGGAATGGTATTTCGGAATGCGACCAAGAGCATATTTGCGAGTTGGCTCTTTCCGAAAGCTATACTTCAAAACTCAATTATGATGATTTTCCTGCACGTCTTGTTCCTGGAGAAATCCATAAAAAACTGATGGTGTAGTGTTGTCTAACATCACTATGCTGCTCGCCTGTTGGTTATTTGGAGCTGTATATGAAAGGGGAAGATTCAAATAAATTTTGCGCCTTCTGCAATGCAGAATTAAAAGGGGCAAGCAGGTCTAAGGAACATATAATTCCAAATTCTATAGGCGGCTGGCTAAAAACGTCTGATTTCATTTGTATAGAATGCAACAGCACGAGGGGCGATAGCTGGGATTCAGAGCTTGCTGAGCAGCTAAACTGGTTTTCGCTTTCGCTCGGCATCACTAGAGAGCGTGGATTGCCTCCAGGCCAACTAGTTAATACGGTAGATGGGCGCCAATATATGCTTTTGCCAGACGGCTCTTTCTCCCCAAAGTCGAGTTATTCCGAAGAGTTTGTTGATGGTAAAAAAAGAATCAGCATGGTCGCTAAGTCAATTGCAGAGGCAAAAAAAAGATTAAATGGGGTTGCCAGAAAGCACCCTGCCTTTGACTTAGACAAAGCACTCTCCGAGCTGAAAATTGACACGGCTTACCTGGATAGTCCTCTAACAGTAGAGCTTAGCCTCGGTGGGGGGAAGGCTGGTCGTTCGCTCGTTAAAACAGCGCTGGCGTTTGCGTCACACTGCGGTATACCACATAGTCAATTTGGCCGAGCAATTGCATACTTGCTTGACATGAACGCTGAGCCGCCATATGGGCACGCCTACTTGAGCGATCTTGTGATTGACCGAAACAAGGAAACAATATTCCATAAAGTGATCCTGATAAAAGCAGGTTGTGGTCTTATATTGAATACTTCGGGCTATTTCGCGTCATAATCTTAATTAACGACAATTACACCGGCCCGGAAATAGATGAAATCTATGCGCTCGATCCTATAACTGGTGAAGAAACCCATGTCGCAGTAAACAGCAATATAGCTGATGAGGAGTTTTTCAAGGTAATAGATGGTTTCGGGGTCGACCATGCCATTCATAAAGCCGCTGCGGATTTCGCTTTACCTATTATTATTAAAAGAAGCGAGCAGCGTGCTCTTGATAGTGCTGTGAGGGCAGGCTTTGTGTACGCGGCTGAGACACTAGGTATTCCAGAGGGATCAGATATTCCATTAGAGAAGGCAGAACAGTTTACAATATTAATGATGGAAAAAATCAGCCCCTATATCTCTCATCGAATACGCGGTAACCGCTAACGGAGCTAGTAACGAAAACACAATCATTCAGGTAATGAGTTTTTGGAGGTCGTCATGGGAACAATTGAAGTAACGCTTGGTTTCCTCGGACTGGTTGGTATAGGCGGTATCATCACTGCGCTGATTACTAAGCGGAAAGAGCTTCTATTCAAAGTTTTAGAAAATAAAGAAAGACGATATAAGTCGTGCCTGTTGTATATGGATGTGTATTTTAAGCCGGAAAATATTAAATATCTTTCGAGTAGGCAGTCAGACATCAGTTCTGCGCTGGATGTGATTGAGTATCTGAAAGCTGAATATCACGAAATGATTCTCTACGCATCAAAGCCCGTAATACTTAGCGTGAAAACTTTCATCGAAACGCCTAACAAAACTAATTTTTTATCAACGGTATTGGCTATGAGAAAAGATTTGTGGTCAAAGAAGGATGATTTCAAAATTAACGAAATCGGGTTGTCAGAAACAAATAATTAGCCTTTGGCTTATAGCGGTACTGTGTTATGCCGCTTTTTTACCTTCATTGAGCCCAGGTCTTTCAAGCATCACGAGTCCAGTTTTTTTAGGTTCCTCGTTATTCTGTTCGACTTCAAGTTGTGTGGGTGTCGACGCACGCTTGTAATAAATACCGCGTCGTTCTTGAAGTGACTTCAGCGCTTCGCTCATCCTCATCCGCTGGGATAGGGGCAGGGAGAGTGTGCTTCGTGTCTGTGGCGCGCTGTGGAGCCCTTGCGGAGGGCTATGATCCGGCTCCGAGGGTCTAAGTCTGCTTTGGGGGAGCTCCTGCTCTTGCTCTTTGCTTTTACTTGAATAATTAACACTAATTGCCCCCATTTTGACGTGTTTGGATTTCGACGATATATAGAGGCTGGCCAAACGCTGTACGCCTTCATTTTCGTGGTTGAGCAATTTGAGCTCATTTTTGCTCAGGGCCATGCAGAGGCCACTCGTTTGAACGTGTTCTGCATCATCACGATGCTTGATGCCAACGATTTTGACGACTTCCTCTCCAAATTTATTCTTTGTAACCTCTTTCACAAAATCAATATTTTGAGAGTTCGCTGTGATGAAGGCGACACTGGCGTCTAGTTGCTTTTCGAGCCTCAGCGGATCGCTTTTTGAGACATATAGCTGATCCGCTAGTCGCTTCGCATGTAAATTCTGAGGGGATATCTCCAGTCGCTTGACTTTTCGCAGTGCTCGCCGTTTTGTGAGGGAACTCTTAACTCCGAAAAATGAATATTGTCGGGTGCCAGCAGCTCGGATGGCGCATTTGTATCTATTTGCCATTTCGTAGTTTATATCTTTGTTGTCGCTATCTTCATGCTGCATGGCAAAGGCCAGATAATTGAAAATATAACTCGATGCTGCTGCACATTTTACTGCGCCTTGAAGATCACTCCCCACAGTGGAGCGATTCAGGCCGTACTTAATCAGTTTGTCTTTAAAGGTTCTGAAATACCACTCGGGTCGGTCAGCGTTGTACAATTTTCCAATGACCGACTCAATCGAGTTTTTCATTGCGCTATCAAAAAAAATCAAAAAATGCATATGTGGACAGCCATCGTCGTGGACTTCGATCACTTTGAATCCGAAGTAGTCCTTTCCCCGCTTGAATTTTTTATCGAGCCTTTTTTGAAATGTTTTAAACATGCTGCCGTTTAAGTAGTCGCTGCCATTTTTAAATGTCAGGTCGTTATCGTAATCTGCTATTTCATTTCGTGTCTTGTTTTTCGGATTCGAATGAAATTTTGATGGACAAGTGAAAGTTACAAATGCCCATTCAAAATTGCTGTTGTCGGCGATCCTTTCGAGTGATTTAATTGTCAAAAATACTTCATGAAATTTATTTTTTGATGCGCTCTTGTTTGCTTCTTTTAGATTGAAGGTGATAGGTGTCCCAGACTTTATGCTCGGGAGGTATAGTTTTTTTTGTTGCTCCAAATATGCATCGTTTTTTAGTTTCTTTAGATGCATTAGCTCGACTGTATATGCTGAGCAGCACTTGTCCGGCTTGTCGAAACCAAGCTCTTTATTAATGAACGCCAAATGCTCTCTTCTCTTTAAAACCAAAGTATATATTTTCTTTCGCCACCAGCTGGCATTTTGAAGACGCTTTAGCTGACTAGCGATTGTTGAGTTTCTATTGGGAGTGACTGTTAAAGAAAACTCATGAGGCGTGCGAGCATGCAAAGCAAGCGCTAAACTGGCATCTTGAAGACGCTTTAGCAGACTAGCGATTATTGAGTTTCTATTGGGGGTGACAGTTTTAAGAAACTCATGAGGCGTACGAACATGCAAAACAAGCTTTGTTGTGTCTGCTTTAATATTGAAAATGTGATTTGTGTGGCTAAGGGAGATGAGGCGGGCAAGCTGATCTATTTTCAGTATTAGTAAAGACGGGGAGCTCTCTAACAACTTGTCTGTGTCGAAAGTCTCAGCGAGCACATAATTGGTATTTTTGGCGGAAGAATTCATGCGTTTTTCTTATTATTATAGTTGTTTGCCAAACCGCCCGGAGGTGCGGTAGGTTTACTTGATTTTCCCGACTAGTAATAACCTCATCGGTAGAAGAAATATTGACGTGGCTAAGTTTTCTGAGATGAGACAAAATACATAACGGTATCGTTACCGCTGCAACGGTCTGGGTTGTCTTCAAATATGGGAGTGATTTTACAAACACTCACCCCCATATCCTGGGCCGCCTATTCGGCGGAATGACACTATTAGAATTTCAGTCGATATCCAGCGTCGATATGCCAACGTTCACAAGGCTTCTCCCTGCAGTTCAGCGATCTGTTCTAAGAGATTAGCTTTAGCTTCTTTTAATAGCTTGAGCTGTTCTTTTTCACCAGTGATCCGCTTTTGTTCTATCCACACTTCCTCTTCAATCTGATTGATTAACTCGCGGCTGGCACTCATGAAGTTTTCACTGACGCCCTTGTCCGTCAGATTTTCGCTAAGATCGGATAGCTGATTTAGCCTTGACTCCCAGTCGTCAACAATGCCTTGGATTATGACGTTTTTCTTGGGTTTCCCCAGTTCGTAGATATGATTGAACATTATTTTGCACTCCTGTTGTTTACTAGAAAGCCTATACTCAAGCTCATTTTTATTCCCCTTCGAATTTTTTTGCGATAAATGTTTTAATATCACTTTCAAGCCATACGTTTTTAATTCCGATTTTTTGTGGCGATGGAATTTCCTTATTTAAAGTCATTTTATAGACGGTACTTCGACCGATTTTTAGAACTTCGCAAACTTGTTTGGTGGTAAGTAACATCGTTCAGTCCTGGTGTTTTGTGTTCACCCTGATAGCTTTTCGCAGATCACCTGGCCCGTCAATCGGTAAATCGTTGACAAAATGTCAATATTGTGAAGTACACTCAGTATACTTTTTTAAGCTGTTGAAAAACAAAGATAAAAATAATTAACTCGTCTACCTGATGAGGAAATAGCTTCAAGAAAACCGACAGACGGTAGTGCTTGATTGATTTTTGTCCGACACTGCCCGGAGGTTTAAGCGCGCTCTACATAGTTGTCCGACATCGACCGTAGATTGCTGACTATTAGCTGCTGCTTTAGGAGGGGGAGAGCGCACAAGGCTGCCGCTACGGTGCGTAGCGGCGCGAGGAGGGGGGATGTGTAGTGTCGTTGCTAGGCGTAGAGTTTTGCCGTTCCAGCGAGTTCGCAGAATGCTGCGATACCCCGTTTCAGCCTTTCAATAGCGGCGAAGTTAAACGCTTTGTAAAAATTCAGACTTTGATCGTTGATATCAAATTCAGAAAAATTTAGCTCTCCATTTTTCCTCTCAAAAGTAAATTCAATGTAGAGGTTTTCGTCTTTTGTATTGCAGTCGTCATCAAGAGAGTCGTACAAAACATAAAGCTTAGCTACACCCATAACTTTCCCGTTCGGGAGTCGCTCCAGTTTACTGATGCTTAGATCCACGTTTCACCTCCTTGGCTGCTAATGTCTTTTGTTTTAGTTCAAAGCTCTTCAATGATCGGGTAAGGATGCTTCTGAATTTCTTGCAGAATTGGTCATAAGTCATAACGTCAATTTTGAAGTTGAGGTTATTTAGAAAGTCTTTTTTGGTTTCGAGGTTGCTTGTTCCGTAGCGGTCTGCTTCTGATGTTGTTTCTTTTTCATGGCCTGTTATCGTTTCGATTATATAGCCACGTTGCTCATTGTTTTTAAGTACGTGATCGCGGAGTTCTGTGATGACAGTGTGTCTAAATGAGTGGAATTTTTTTCCATCATTCTGAGATTTATGCACGCCGACTTTTGAGAGATAACCGCCTGGCCCGTCGAGACGGCAAAAAAATTGAGTGGCAGTAGCGCCCCATTTGTTATTTTCGCTATACACCAAACCGTCGAATAGTTTTTTCTTTTTTTCGGCTTTCCGTTCTTGGACGTATATTAACAATCCAAGATCTATCAGTTTTTTATGAACGGGAACTAGTCGTTTGCTCGCTATGTTTTTCAGGCTTCGACGCTGAGGCACTGAATCAGAATCCCCTTCAATTTTAAAATAATAGATGCCATTTAACTCGCAAATATCATCTGTGTTGAGCTGGGATATCTCGCTAATCCTTGCTGCAGTGTGTAGCGCTATTAATGGAAGCCAATATTGATATTTAAAAATCCCATTGGTAGGGCAGGATTCGTGGGTGTTATATAGATAACCACTAAATATTTTTTGGATTTCTTCTGGTGTGAATGAAGACTTTTTGTCGTCGATGTGGCTGCTTTCCATCTTTTGCCGTGTACGAATTGCACTGAACGAAGGTTTCTTTATCGAGTCAGGGGTGTATTCAGTTATTCCATCGTTATGTGCTAATTTTAACAAGGAAATAAGCCTTGTGGAGTATTTTTCTGCTGTTGCCGAACTGATCTTTGTTTCGCCTGTACCTGCAATTAGATCGCTTTTAGCAATCTTTTTCGCGGTGTCGCCTAATTCAATTATAGATATTCCACGCACTTTGATGTTGCTTAAGTCTACAAAAACGTCCGAAAGTTCTTTCTGCGTTAATAGATTAACTGGTTTATTTTGTACTAGGACGTCGAACGCACGAGCATATCTTGAATATTCAAGATCAGTCTTTTTTTGTCTTGCTTTTGAAACCGTTCCCGGATCAAGCTTGTCGAGATTATGCAAGTCCTGAAATGAATTGTTCTTGCTCGGGGTTGATAGTTTTTTTTGGAGGGGGCGGTGGCTGATCTTGTATTGTGCGATTTGTGAAATGTGTTTTTGTGTAATGTCATGAACAATACTTTTAAATTGCTCTAACAGCAGTTCTTTGTCAGCAGTGGTCATGGTGAGGTGATTGATTTCTCGGCGAGTTGCATCGTCGTAATACGAAGCTTCAGCCATGACTCTTTGGTATAACGCGTTTTTATCATCGGCAGATAAGCCGTAGCTTTCGAGGATTTCATCGCTTGCGAAGGCATTGAGTAACTGCCAGGCAGATAAGAATTGGCTTACGCGCAGTGATGAAAGGCTCTGTTTCTTGACTTGAGCTTCCATCGCCCTTAATCGCGCTCGCATTTCAGCTAGCATTTCATCGGTGATATCCGCTTCTTCAATATTTTCGTACATGCTCAAAATCCGTTGATAAGCCGCGTTAACCTCTGCTGCTTTTTTAATGGCAGTCGAGCGGCTGTCTGTCTGAAGGGGGATTTTGAACTCTGATCGCTGCAAAAGGCGAGCGATAGACGTAGGCCAGCGCGCCCGGAAAACGTATTTTCCGCTGCGCGTTAGGCTTAGATGTAGATTTTTTGTGGGCATTTACAGCTCCAGGCCTTTCGGCTGTTGCTGCGGCTAGCTTTGTGACGCTTGTTGCGTCTACCTTGCTAGCCAGCCCTGAAAAGTCCTTGAAAATCAAGGACTTCTAAGAAAATGGCGGAGGCGATGGGATTCGAACTCATGGACCTGTTACAGTCGACGGTTTTCAAGACCGTTGCCTTAAACCACTCGGCCACACCTCCGTTTGCGTTGCGGGCGCCATAATACCTGAATGAAACACACTGTCAAACTCTCTGGATGGCTTGTTACAGAGCGTCTGTTATGATCTTTGCGACTGAACGTTTCAAACCAACAGGAGTGTCGCCATGCGCGAACAGGATTACGCAGTTAATAACAGCGTGCAGGCTGAGCAGCTAGAGGTTAGCCGCGTCCTGCGCAACACTTACGGCTTACTCGCACTCACCCTCGCATTCAGCGGCGTGATGGCGTTTGTCGCCCAGCAGATGCGTGTCGGCTACCCGAATATCTTCGTGGTGCTGATCGGTTTCTACGGCCTTTTCTTCCTTACCAACAAACTCCGTGATTCCGCGTGGGGCCTGGTGTCGGCGTTTGCCCTGACCGGTTTCATGGGTTTCCTGCTCGGCCCGATCCTCAACCGCTACCTGGGTATGCAGGGCGGTGCGGAAGTGGTGAGTTCGGCGTTCGCGATGACGGCACTGGTGTTCGGCGGTCTGTCGGCTTACGTGCTGATCACTCGCAAGGACATGAGTTTCCTCGGCGGCTTCATCACCGCAGGTTTCTTCGTGTTGCTGGGTGCGACGCTGGCGAGCCTGTTCTTCCAGATCAGCGGTCTGCAACTGGCGATCAGCGCAGGTTTCGTGCTGTTCTCGTCGGTCTGCATTCTGTTCCAGACCAGCGCCATCATTCACGGCGGCGAGCGTAACTACATCATGGCGACCATCAGCCTGTATGTATCGATCTACAACCTGTTCATCAGCTTGTTGCAGATCTTCGGCATCATGAGCCGCGATGATTAATCGCCAGGCTTGAAATAAAAAACCCGCGAAAGCGGGTTTTTTTTGTCTGTGATTTGAGTAAAGGTTCACGCCATCGGCGGCAACCGTCGCTTGACCGGGGTTTTCTTGACGATCGCGGTGTTGGTTTCGGCGTGGGTGTTGAGGCGGTCGAGCAGGGTGTCCAACTGCTCCATCGAGCGCACATGCAGGCGGGCGATGAAGCAGTCGTCGCCGGTTACCTTGTCGCACTCGGTGAATTCGGGGATGGCCTGGATCTGCCGCTCCACCTCCTGCAACTGGCCCGGCAGCGGGCGGATACGCACGATGGCCTGGAGCTGATAGCCGAAGCATTTGGGATCAATCTCGACGGTGTAACCCTTGAGGACGCCGCGCTCTTCGAGGCGGCGCAAACGCTCGGCGACGCTGGGCGAGGACAGGCCGCTGAGGTTCGCCAAGGCCTTCAGCGAACGCCGTGAGTCTTCCATCAACGCCGTGATCAGCACTTGGTCGATATCGTCAGTCATGGCGCAACCCCTGTAAGGCAATTTATCGAAAGCGCCTTGATAAAAAAGGCAGATGCCGAGTTTAGCCTGCTTTTTGCGCTGGAGAAGCCCCCCGGCGGATTGGCATACTTTGGGCTCAAACACAGGAGTCTGATGATGGACAAAACAATTCGTCACGGGTCATTCGAAATGACCGCCGCCATGCTGATTTCCGGGACTATCGGCTGGTTTGTGCTGGTGTCCGGGCAGCCGGTGCTGGACGTGGTGTTCTGGCGTTGCGTGTTCGGCGCCGGCACGTTGTTGCTGATCTGCGCGGCATTCGGTTTCCTGCGCCCCGGCATTCTGACCCGCACCACCTTCCTGCTGGCCGTGCTCAGCGGCGTGGCGATTGTTGGTAACTGGGTGTTGTTGTTTGCCTCTTACTCCCGCGCCTCGATCGCCATTGGCACGGCGGTCTATAACGTTCAGCCGTTCATGCTGGTCGGATTGGCGGCGCTGTTCCTCAACGAAAAAATCACTTTGCAGAAGCTGTTCTGGCTGGGCATTTCGTTTCTGGGGATGCTGGCGATTGTCAGCGCGCACGGTGAACAGGGCGAGGGCGGCAATGATTACCTGATGGGCATCGCGCTGGCGCTGGGCGCTGCGTTCCTCTACGCGATTGCCGCGTTGATCATCAAGCGCCTGACCGGCACGCCACCGCATCTGATTGCGCTGATTCAGGTCAGCACTGGCGTGTTGTTGCTCGCGCCGTTCGCGCACTTCTCCGCGTTGCCGCAAGCGCCGAGCGCATGGGCCAGCCTGGTGACCCTTGGCATTGTTCACACCGGCGTGATGTATGTGCTGCTGTACGGCGCGATCCAGAAGTTGCCGACTGCACTGACCGGCGCGTTGTCGTTCATCTACCCGATTGCGGCGATTTTCGTCGACTGGTTTGCCTTCGGCCATCGCCTGGAAACGCTGCAATGGATCGGTGTCGCCGCCATTCTGCTGGCCGCTGCCGGCATGCAGCAAGGCTGGAGCCTGAAGTTTCGGCGGACTGTTACGCAATAATCAAATGTTCCAGCGCGGCGCGGTCTTGGCCAGGCGCTGGCGCATCTCGCCGATGTTGCTGGCCAGCTGCCGGATCAACAACCGGTAACCGTCCAGCGGGTTATAGACGGGTGCGTCCAGGCTTGAATCCGCCGGCAGTTCAACAGGTCGACTGAGCCGTTGCGATGCGCCGGACTTCAACGCCCGCGCCATTCCCACCAGTTGCACCCGAATCAGCCGATGCTCCGCTTTCAACGCCGATTGCAAATGAGCCATCGCGTTCGGGTCATGGGTATCCGGTCGGGTATTACTGAGGATTTCCAGGGTGCTGACGCACATCCGCAAATGACGCTGCATCGCATCGAGCTCCGTCATGGATATCTTCACTTCCTTGGACACCGACGGCATCAGCGAGCGCAGTTGCACCATCACCGCGTTCAGGCGATTCATCAACTTCACGTGCTCGTCATCGGTGACGGACTGGCCATTGATGATCCGTCCGTAAATCGTCGCGCAATCGCGCAGGGCATCGGCCAGGTTGTAGCGCCAGGAATAAACTGCGTACAGCGGCAGGGCGAAGGAAAATGCCAGTGCCAGGGCAATGCCGATCAGGATGTCCACCCCGCGCCACAATCCGTCGGTCACTGGGTTATCGCCATGCCCGGCGACGATAAACACGGTGATCGCCGACAGCAGCGCCGTGTAACCGCCCTTGCCGATGGCGTGGTACGAGAAGAATCCGCAGACCACCGACATTGCAAAATAGGTCAGCCACGGCATCCCGAGCCAGGCCTGTTGCGCCACCAACACAAGGCCGACGCCAGCCCCGATCAACGTGCCAATGGCGCGCTCGGCGGCTTTTTTGCCGATGTTGCCGTGGTGCTGCAAACCGCCGATCACCACCAGCATCGTCACCGATGCCCACTCACCGTGGGGCAGGTGGATGCCGGTGGTCAGCAGGATCGTCGCCAGCAGCCCCAGTGATACGCGCACGGCGTGAATCAGTTTGGCGTGGCGATAGCGCCGGTACGGGTCCAGTAACGGACGCAGTACCCGGCGCAACAGCGGTGGCAGTCTTTGGGCTCTGAAGGTGCTCAGGTGCTCAGGCTCGTTGTCCTCAGAAGATGTAATCGGTGGTCAGGAAACTCGAACTGCGGCCGCTGATGATTTCGCTGATCAGGTCTTTGTTGGTCTCCTGGAACTTGGTCGCGACCAGCGTGCGAATCGAAAACACCCGCAGCGCATCATGCACCGACAACGTCCCTTCGGCGGAATTCTTGCGGCCGTTGAACGGGTAGGTGTCGGGGCCGCGCTGGCACTGGGCGTTGAGGTTGATCCGCCCGACCTGGTTGGCGAAGGTGTCCACCAGCCGGCCTACCGCCACCGGGTTGGTGCCGAAGATGCTCAGTTGCTGGCCGAAGTCCGACTCCAGGACGTAATCGATCACGGTGTCCAGATGCCGGTAAGGCACGATCGGCACTACCGGGCCGAACTGTTCTTCCTGATAGACGCGCATTTGTGGCGTCACCGGGTACAACACCGCCGGATAGAAGAACGATGCACGGGCTTCGCCGCCATTGGGGTTGACCACGCGGGCGCCTTTGCCGACGGCATCCGCGACCAGTGCGTGCAGATAGTCGACCTTGCCCGACTCCGGCAGCGGCGTCAGGGCTACGCCGCTTTCCCACGGCATGCCGGGTTTGAGGCTCGCGAGTTTGGCGTTGAATTTGTCGATGAACGCCTCGACCACCTCTTCGTGGACGAAGAGGATTTTCAGCGCGGTGCAGCGCTGGCCATTGAAGGACAAGGAGCCGGTGACCGCTTCGCTCACGGCGTTGTCCAGATCCACCTCAGGCAAGACGATGCCCGGGTTCTTCGCATCCAGGCCCAGCGCGGCACGCAGGCGATGCGGTTTCGGGTGGAGTTTTTTCAGGTCGCTGGCCGCTTTGTTGGTGCCGATAAACGCAAAGATGTCGATCTTGCCGCTGGCCATCAGCGCGCTGACCGTCTCGCGGCCGCTGCCGTAGATGACGTTGATCACCCCGGCCGGGAAGCTGTCGCGGAACGCTTCCAGCAGTGGGCGAATCAACAGTACGCCGAGTTTGGCCGGCTTGAACACCACGGTGTTACCCATGATCAGCGCCGGAATCAGTGTGGTGAAGGTTTCGTTCAACGGGTAGTTGTAAGGTCCCATGCACAGCGCCACGCCCAGTGGTACGCGACGGATCTGGCCCAGGGTGTCCTGTTCCAGCTCGAATCGGCTGGAGCGGCGGTCGAGTTCCTTGAGGGCGTTGATAGTGTCGACGATGTAGTCGCAGGTGCGGTCGAACTCTTTTTCCGAGTCCTTGAGGTTCTTGCCGATCTCCCACATCAGCAACTTGACCACCGCGTCGCGCTGTTCGCGCATACGCCCGAGGAAGGTTTCGACGTGCTGGATGCGCTCGGCCACGCGCATGGTAGGCCACAAGCCCTGGCCCCGGTCATAGGCGCGAACGGCGGCGTCGAGGGCGGTCAGCGCGGTGTCGGCATCGAGCAGCGGCGTGCTGCCGAGGATGACCTGTTCGTCGCCGTTTTCACCGGTCAGGTACACCGGGCTGCGAACCTGGGCGAGCGGGCCTGACCAGGTTTTCAGCTCGCCGTCGACCAGGTATTCACGCTGCTCGGTCTGACCGTCGAGTCGGTACTTTTCCGGGATGTCGCTGGAGTCTGGAAACAGGTTGCCAAGGATATGTGCTGTGGTCATGTCGCTACTCCATGTGATGTAAGCCAAGCGCTGGCGGCTTGCAGTTCAGAATTCACTTCAAAGGTTATACGCCTTATTGGTCCGACTTTTTAAGTGCGGATTTCACGATCCCGCGATCTTTTGACCTGAGAGCACACAACGGCCAACGCTGCGGGTAAACTTCGTGCTCTTTCTTAAGGAGTTCATATGAGTTACTACCAGCCGGGCATTCTCGCCACCCCAGTACCGCCTCAAGCCCGTCATATGTTCTTCGCGCTGGAATCCGTCGATGCACTGCCGGCCGCGCTCGACAAGTTGGCACAGCTGGTGGACGGTAAATCGGCAGTGGTCGGTTTCGGTGAATCCCTGGTCCAGGCGCTCAATGGTCAGATCGAAGGCCTGCGACCATTTCCGGCGCTGACTGGTGTCGGTGTCGACAACCCATCGACCCAGCACGCGCTGTGGTGCTGGTTGCATGGCGTCGACCGTGGTGAGTTGCTCAATCGCAGCAACGCCATAGAAGCTGCGCTGGCACCGGCCCTGCGCCTGGTGCAGATGAACGAAACCTTCCGCCACCTGACCGGCCACGACCTGACCGGTTACGAAGACGGCACTGAAAACCCGCACGACGAAGCCGCCGTAGCCGCTGCGCTGGTGGGTGAGGGCGCTGAGGGTCTTGTGGGTGGCAGCTTCGCTGCGATCCAGCAGTGGCAGCATGACCTGAAAGGCTTCCACGCCATGCCGTCCGATGAAAAGGACAACATCATGGGCCGTCGCCTGAGCGACAACGAAGAACTCGATGACGCGCCGATCTCCGCCCACGTCAAACGCACCGCCCAGGAAAGCTTTGCCCCGGAAGCGTTCGTGGTCCGTCGTTCGATGCCTTGGATCGAAGGGGATCGTGCCGGCCTGATGTTCCTCGCGTTCGGTTTTTCCCTCGATGCCTTTGAAGCGCAACTGCGCCGCATGAGCGGTCTGGAAGACGGCATCACCGACGGTTTGTACCGCATCAGTCGACCGATCACCGGTGGCTACTACTGGTGCCCGCCCTTGAAGGACGGTCATCTGGATTTGCGCGCACTGCGCGTCGGCTGATCTGTAGGAGCACGGCTGGCGATAGCGGTGGGTCAGGCAACAATGAGGGTGGCTGACAATCGCCATCGCCAGCAAGCCGGCTCCTACACAGAATGCGGTGTCTGCCAGATCTCACCCCATCGAACCACCTGCCCGCTACCAAGCAGCACGGTGGACGAGTACAACCCGTTCGAAATCAATGGCCACGACACCGACACCTGTGCAGTGGAGGCGGTGCTGACCTGGTAACCCGCAACAGCCACACCGCCTTCCCCTGTAGGAGCCGGCTTGCTGGCGAAGGGGACTGCACTGACGCTTTCGCGGGCAAGCCTCGCTCCTGCAGGGGAAATCTGTGTGGGTCAGAAGGATTTGCTGACACTCGCCACCACAGTGGCACTGCACACATCATCAAACCCCCAATTGCTGGCGCACTGGCTTTTCGACAGGTCGGTGTCGATGTAACTCAAGCCCAGCAGCACACCGGCCAGTTCGTGGGTCAGTTTGACTTCCCATTCGCGGTACGAGTCTTGCGCATCGCCCGACGTCGAGTACAGGTACGGGTCCTTGAAATCCATGTTGCCGTATCGCAGTTTCAGGCCTGTGTCGAAAGGCAACTCCGTTTCGTAACCAACATAGCTGTACAGCGAGCTCTGCTTGCTATCGATGCCCGGCGCATCGTCGGAGTAATAAGCCGCGAGCTTCACTCCGTAGACGCTGAGGATGGCGTAGGTCTCACCCTGATTGAACTGGCTTTCTTTCGGGTAGGTATATTTCAGGTAGCCGAGGTCCAGGCTGACCGCATCGGTCGTTTGCCAGAGCCAGCCAGCGTAGTAGTCGACTTCCTGCCGGGTTTTCAGTCCGCCGCCGAAATCGACGTTGGAGCTCCAGGCACCCACATAAAGGCCGCTGCTGTGAGCCAGGGTGACGCTGGCCTGCAAGGCAGGATCATTCTGGGTTTGGGAAATGCCGCGGGTGCGGTAATCGCTGGCCAGGGTCACATCGGCCAGCAGGGCGAAGTCGTCATTCAAGGGCATCGCCTGACTGCTCAAGGGCAGCACGCTCAAGGAACCGAGGGCGAACAGGGTGAAAGCTTTCATGGGTAGCGTCCCGTTATTTATTGTGGTTGTCAGGGGCAGTTTTTTTGGCGCAAGGCTGCGCCGAACCCCGGCGACGAGCGCGGGGGCGGGCAGGGGGCTCAGGTGATTGTTCTTAGAGGGCGGGGGCGTAGACTTCGCGGCCGGCGAACCAGGTTTGCAGCACTTGGGTGTCGTGCAGGGCTTTGTTGTCGACGCTGAACACGTCGCGGTCCAGCACGATGAAATCGGCTTGCTTGCCGGGGCTCAGCGACCCGATCTGCTTCTCCAGGCCGATAGTGCGCGCGGCGTTCAGGGTGTAGGCGTAGAACATGGTTTCGCGGTCGAGACGTTCAGACGCGTTGAGCACGCCCAACGGGCCGTCGCGAGTGATGGCCTGGGCCATGGCGTTCCACGGGTTTGGCGACGACACCGGCCAGTCACTGGCGCCGGCGATGTTCGCGCCCTGTTTGAGCAGCGAGTGCGCCGGGTATTGATAGCGGAAGGCGAGGGCGCTGACATACGGCTTGATCATGTCCAGCGTGTAGTCGTCGGCGGTGGCCCACAGCAATTGCATCGAAGCGATGACATTGAGCGGTTTGAACCGCGCAAATTCTTTCGGATTAACCATCTGCAGATGCGTGATCGAATGCGTCACGCCGCTCTGGCGATCCTTGCGCGCCTGGGCGATGCCGTTCAACGCCTCACGCACCGCGCGGTCGCCGATGGCGTGGATGTGCACCCGCCAGCCACGCTGATCGATGGCGCTGACCAGTTCACCGAAATGTTTCGGATCGATCAGCAACTCACCCTGTTTGTGCGAGTTGCTGTACGGATCGATCATCGCCGCGCTTTGCGCCGGGTATTCGATCACGCCATCGGCGAAGATCTTGACGCCGGGCAAGGACAGGTTGGGGATGCCCTGGAATTGCTGACGGACCTTGTCCAGCGTGTCGAGATCGGCGGGTACGCTTTTCGGATTGGCCACCAACAGCGCGGCGACGTGGGCGCTCATACCACCGGTTTCGGACAGCGCTTTATAAACGGGCAGCACGCCGACGGTTTTTTCCGTGGGGTTGAGCGCGAACACCGGTTCGCCGGGCGCGGCGTTGGCGGCTGGGTCCATCCACGCGGTAATGCCGAGGCTGTTGTTGTAGCGCACGGCCGATTGCGCGGCTTTGAGCATGTCAGCGGCGCTCGGCACCGGCATTTTCGAGGCGACGCGGTCCCAGCCGGCATCCACCACGAAACCATTGGGACGGCCATCGGCGAGTTTGCCGATGGTGTCTTTCTCGGCGTCCGGCAGATTTTTCAGCAGCGCGGCATCAATGCCGGCGCGTTCGAGCATCGCGTTATTGGCCCACGCGGTGTGGTGGTCGCTGCCGGTGAACACCACGGGCACCTTGGCCCATTCGCCCGTGTTGAATGTTTTGCCAAAGGCTTCGGCCTGCGCCCAATAAGCCGAACTCATGCCAGCCACGCTCAACACATCGCCATGTTTCGCTTTGCCGTCATCCCGCCAGCCGCGCAGGCGTTTTTCCAGCTCATCGAGGTCAACCACCTCGTCTTGCATGTTGGCCGAGACCATTTCCAGACCGCCGAAAATCGCGTGGGAATGGCTGTCGATCAGGCCAGGCATCAACGCCTTGCCGCCAAGGTCGACCACTTTGGTTTCAGCTGTGATCAGGTTTTTGATCAGCGCATCGCTGCCGGCCTGCAACACTTTGCCGTCCTGCACCGCCAGCGCCTGCACCCTCGGGTTGGCACGGTCGGCGGTGAAAATCTTGCCATTGAGCAGCACCAGGTCGGCCGCTGCCATGGCTTCCATCGAGGCAAAACTCACGGCGGCCATCAACAGATTCGGGATGAATCTTTTCATTGAATGTTTCCTTGTTATTGCGTCTGATGGCCAGATTAGTGGCTGACTAGGCGCAGCAGAACGCCTCGCTCACGAAAAACGTTTTTGCCTGAATGGAAAAAGCATGGACAAGTTGGGTGCACTGAAAATGTTCGTGGTCACGGCGCAACTGGGCAGTTTCAGTCGCGCCGCCGAGCAGTTGGGCAAGACACCGTCGGCCCTGACCAAGGCGGTCAATCACCTGGAAGCCGAGTTGGGTGCCCGGCTGTTCGAGCGCAGTACGCGCCGAATTTTGCTGACGGAATCCGGGCGGCTCTATCTGGAAACCGCGCGCCAGGTATTGCAGCGACTGGACGAGGCCGGCGAGGAAATCGAGCAGTTGCAGCATGGCTTGCGTGGCAATCTGAAAATCACCGCGCCGCTGGCCTATGGGCAGGCTTTTCTGGATCAGGTCTGCGGCGGTTTTCTGGAGCAATACCCGCAGATCAATCTGCAAGTGGACCTGTGCGATGAGTTCGTCAACCTGCTGGAAAGCGGCTATGACCTCGCGTTGCGCGAAGGCCATGACGATTTGCCGGGATTGATCGCCCGCGTCGTTGGCAGCAATCGCCTGGCGTTGTGCGCCAGCCCGGCGTATCTGGCGCGCAAGGCATTGCCGGTCACGCCGCAAACCCTCGATGACCACGAATGGCTGCTGTATCGCCATCCGTTGCTCAGCCGCGAATTCTGGTGGGCCGAGCGTGACGGGCAGCGTCTGAGCCTGCCACAACCGCCGGCGCCGCGTTTGCGCAGCGACAATTACGACCTGCTGCTGGCCAACGCGCTGGCCGGGCGCGGCTTGCTGCACACGCCGTTGTGGAGTGCCGCGCCGTACATTGCCGACGGGCGGCTGGTGCGGGTAATGGCTGACTACGACATCGATCCGGACAGCTTTGGCGCGCACATTCTGGCGGTGTACCCGAGCCATCGGCGGGCGACCGCGAAAGTGCTGGCATTTATCGATTACATCGCAGACTTCCTGGCCTCACGTGGCTTGGCTCCCCTGTAGAACTCGTCAGCTCCTACAGACAAGTACTTGTCAGGAAAAAGCCGAAAGAGTACAAATGTACTCCATGACGAATCTTACTCCCCGCCGTACCGCCATCCTGACCTTTATCCGTGATCGAATCGCGGAGCACGGCCAGTCCCCGAGCCTCGCTGAAATCAGCGAGGCCTTTGGTTTCGCCTCCCGCAGCGTGGCGCGCAAGCATGTGCTGGCGCTGACCGAAGCCGGTTTCATCGAGGTCAATCCGCATCAGGCCCGGGGCATTCGCTTGCTCGGCCAACCGGCGCGGCCCGAGTTGCTGGACATCCCGGTTCTCGGCCGGGTGGCGGCGGGTGCGCCGATCGGTGCCGATGCCGAGGTGCACAGTCGGTTGCTGCTTGATCCTTCGATTTTTTCGCGAGTGCCGGACTACATGCTGCGGGTCACGGGCGACTCGATGATCGAGGACGGCATTCTCGACGGCGACTTGGTGGGCGTGCACCGTAATCCCGAGGCCTTTAACGGTCAGATCGTCGTGGCGCGGCTCGACGGTGAAGTGACCATCAAGCGTTTCGAGCGGGTCGGCGAGTCCGTTCGCCTGTTGCCCCGTAACCCGGCCTACAAACCGATCATCGTTCAACCCGATCAGGACCTCGCCATCGAAGGGGTGTTCTGCGGTCTGGTGAGGCAAGGGTGATGGGCGCCGTCGTTGCGCTGGACACGCTGTTCAATGGCGGCCAGGTCTGGAAAGGCCGGCCTGCGCCCCCGACTGTCAGCCCACAACCCACCGGGCATGCCGCGCTGGATGCAGCGTTGCCCACCGGTGGCTGGCCGGAAGCGGCGTTGACCGAAATTCTCCTGGCCGGGCAGGGCGTTGGCGAGTTGCAACTGGTGTGGCCGGCGCTGGCGCGGCTGTCGGCAGCGGGCGAACGCATTGTGCTGGTGGCGCCGCCATACGTGCCGTACCCGCAAGCCTGGCAAAACGCCGGGGTCGATCTGCGCCAGTTGTCGATCATCCAGGCCAGCGAGCGCGATGCGCTGTGGGCGGCGGAACAATGCCTGCGTTCGGGCAGTTGCGGCGCGGTGCTGTGCTGGCCGCACAAGGCTGATGACCGGGCGTTGCGGCGCTTGCAGGTGGCGGCGGAAACCGGCTCGACCCTGGCGTTCGCCTATCGCTCGATCAATGAAGCCATCAATCCTTCGCCCGCAGCCCTGCGCATCGCCATCGATGCCAGGCCTGCGCAATTACGCGTGCTCAAGTGCCGGGGCGGGCTGGCCCGTTCGGCGCCGATTGCCTTCCCCGTGGGGCATTGAGGTTGCCATGCGCTGGGTGTGCATTCTTTTCCCGCAATTGGCGCTGGACGCGGTACTGCGTCAGCGCGCCGACCCCGATGAGCCACTGGCGCTGCTGACCGGTCCGGCGCAGCGTCGGGTGTTGCAGGCGGTCAACGCTTCGGCACGGGCGCTGGGCTTGCGGCCCGGTCAGTCGATGACCGCCGCCCAGGCATTGAGCAAAGGCTTTTTCACGGCGGAATACGACGCTGCCGAGATCGAACACTGGCAGCAGTTTCTCGCCGCGTGGGCCTACCGTTTCAGTTCCCAGGTCAGCGTGCATTACCCGCGGGCGGTGGTATTTGAAATCGAGTCCAGCCTGGGGCTGTTCGGGGACTGGCCGCAACTTGAAGCGCGATTGCGCGCCGAACTCGGCGAGCTGGGGTTTCGGCATCGGATCGTGGCGGCACCGAATCCGGTGGCGGCGCGGATTCTGGCCAATGCCTATGACGGCCTGGTGGTGCCCGACGATCAGGCCTTGCAGCATCATCTGGGGCAATTGCCCGTCGACCGGGTCGGGCTGGAGGCCAGCGTCGCCACGGCGTTGTCGCGCATGGGGCTGCGTACCTTGAGCCAGGTGCAGGCGTTGCCGCGGCAGAGTCTGGCCCGGCGCTTCGAGTCTCAGGTGCTCAAGCACCTCGATGCTCTGTTTGGCACGCGGCGACTGGCCTTGGCGTTCTACCTGCCGCCGGACCGGTTCGATGTGCGCATCGAACTCAATTTCGACGTGCAGTCCCATCAGGCGCTGCTGTTTCCGTTACGCCGGTTGACGGGCGATCTGTCGGCGTTCCTGTGCGGTCGCGACAGCGGCGTGCAGCGTTTCGACCTGCACCTGGAGCACGCCGGGTTGCCGGACAGCGTGATCAAGGTCGGCCTGCTCAGCGCCGAGCGCGATCCGGCAATGCTCTTCGAACTGGCCCGAGGGCGCCTGGAACAGGTCCAGGTCGAGGCGCCGGTGCGCGGTTTTCGCCTGCGCGCCGAAGACTTGCCGGCCTTCGTTCCCCAGTATCAGGAATTGTTCGACGATCGCCCGCAGCAGTCCTTGCCCTGGGAGCAACTGCGCGAACGCTTGCGCGCGCGGCTCGGGGATGACGCGGTGCATGGCTTGCGGTTCCAGGCCGATCACCGGCCGGAGTGCGCGTGGCAGGCCAGTGCCGACAGCCAGCGTTGCGCAGACATGCCGGGCGTGCAGCGTCCGGGCTGGTTGCTGACCGAACCGCAGGCGGTCCATGAAGGTTCGACGCGCATCCTCATGGGCCCGGAGCGTATCGAGTCCGGTTGGTGGGACGGCGACGACGTGCGCCGCGATTACTACCTGGTCGAAACCCGTTCCGGCCAGCAGGGCTGGGCCTATCGTGCAGTCGGTGAGGACGGCCCGCTGTGGTTGCAGGGCTGGTTCGCATGAGCATCGACTACGCCGAGTTGCACTGCCTGTCGAACTTCAGTTTCCAGCGCGGTGCTTCCAGCGCCCTTGAACTCTTTCAGCGGGCGAAAAAACAGGGCTATCAGGCGCTGGCGATCACCGATGAATGCACCCTTGCGGGCATCGTCCGCGCCTGGCAAGCGGCCAGATCCGTAGAGCTGCCGCTGATCATCGGCAGTGAAGTGCGCATCGAGAACGGCCCGAAACTGGTGCTGCTGGTGGCGAACCTTGAGGGCTATCAAAACCTGTGTCGGCTGATTACCCGGGCACGGCGGCGCACGCACAAAGGCCAGTATCAGGTGTTGCGGGAGGATTTCAGCGAGCCGTTGCCGGGGCTGTTGGTGTTGTGGGTGCCGGATGCGGTCGATGATTTTCAGAGCGGCCACTGGCTGAAACAGACGTTCGCCGAGCGCCTGTGGCTGGCGGTCCAGCTGCATCGCGGCCAGGACGACAGCGGGCGATTGAGCGCATTGCTGACGCTGGCGCGGGAATTGCGAATCCCGGCAGTGGCCAGCGGCGATGTGCACATGCACACCCGTGGCCGACGCGCCTTGCAGGACACCATGACCGCGATCCGTCATCACCTGTCGGTGGCCGAGGCCGGATTGCGCCTGCACCCCAATGGCGAGCGGCATCTGCGCAGCCTCGATGCCTTGCAATCGATCTACCCGCAAGCGTTGCTCGATGAAACGCTGACCATTGCCCGGCGTTGCACCTTTGATCTTGGCCAGTTGCGTTATCAGTATCCCCGCGAGCTGGTGCCGCAGGGGCAGACGGCCACGTCCTGGCTGCGTCATTTGACCGACGAGGGGATCGCATGGCGTTGGCCAAAAGGCCCGCAAACCAAGGTACTCAAGCAGATCGACAAGGAACTGGAGCTGATTGCCGAACTGGGTTACGAGAGTTACTTCCTGACGGTTCACGACATTGTCCGGTTTGCCCGTGACCAGCACATTCTTTGTCAGGGACGCGGTTCAGCCGCCAACTCGGCAGTGTGTTTCGCGTTGGGGATCACGGAAATCGATCCGGATCGCACCACGCTGTTGTTCGAGCGCTTTCTTTCAAAGGAGCGCAACGAGCCGCCGGATATTGATGTGGACTTCGAGCACGAACGCCGTGAGGAAGTCTTGCAGTATGTGTTCCAGCGTTATGGCCGGA
Source organism: Pseudomonas sp. SJZ080 (assembly GCF_007828295.1). Classification (NCBI taxonomy): domain Bacteria; kingdom Pseudomonadati; phylum Pseudomonadota; class Gammaproteobacteria; order Pseudomonadales; family Pseudomonadaceae; genus Pseudomonas; species Pseudomonas sp. SJZ080. The sequence goes on along the minus strand of NZ_VIUK01000002.1, from coordinate 356,609 downwards.
CCCGCGCGGCGCTGACCGCCGTGGTCAGCACGTATCACTCGGCGGGTGCGGTGCGCGATGTGGCCAAGGCGCTGGGTTTGCCACCGGATCAGATCAATGCCCTGGCCGACTGCTGCGGTCACTGGAGTGATGAAACGCCGCCCGTGGAACGCCTGCGTGAAGGGGGCTTTGATCCCGACAGCCCGGTGTTGCGCCGGGTGCTGAGCCTGACCGGGCAACTGATCGGTTTCCCCCGGCACCTGTCCCAGCACCCGGGCGGTTTCGTCATTTCCGAGCAGCCGCTGGACAGCCTCGTGCCGGTGGAAAACGCGGCGATGGCCGAACGCACCATCATTCAGTGGGACAAGGACGATCTCGATGCGGTCGGTTTGCTCAAGGTCGATATTCTTGCGTTGGGCATGCTCAGCGCGATTCGCCGTTGTTTCGATCTGCTGCGCCGTCATCGCGACCTGGACTTGAGCCTGGCGACGGTGCCCCCCGAAGACTCGCAAACCTACGACATGATTGGCCGTGCCGACACCATCGGCGTGTTCCAGATCGAATCCCGGGCACAGATGTCGATGCTGCCGAGGCTTAAACCCCGGAATTTTTATGACCTGGTGATCGAGGTGGCGATCGTTCGGCCGGGGCCAATCCAGGGTGGCATGGTGCACCCGTACCTGCGACGGCGAAACAAACAGGAGCCTGAGACTTACCCGTCACCGGAACTGGAAGCCGTACTCAAACGTACGCTCGGCGTGCCGTTGTTTCAGGAGCAGGTCATGCAAATCGCCATCGTCGCCGCCGACTATAGCCCCGGCGAAGCCGATCAGTTGCGCCGTTCCATGGCCGCCTGGAAACGCCACGGAGGCCTCGAGCCACACAAGGAACGCCTGGCCGCCGGAATGAAGAAAAACGGTTATACGCCGGAGTTCGCCGCGCAGATTTTCGAGCAAATCAAAGGTTTTGGCAGCTACGGATTCCCCGAGTCCCACGCCGCCAGTTTTGCCTTGCTGACCTATGCCAGTTGCTGGTTGAAATGCCACGAGCCGGCGGCCTTCGCCTGTGCGCTGATCAACAGCTGGCCCATGGGTTTCTATAGCCCGGACCAGATTCTGCAGGACGCTCGTCGGCATCATTTGCAGATTCGCCCGGTGGACGTGCGCGCCAGCGACTGGGATTGCAGCCTTGAACCGATTATCGGCGCGCAGCCGGCGATTCGCATGGGGCTGCGGATGATCAAGGGTTTTCGCGAAGACGATGCGCGGCGTATCGAAATCGCGAGGTCGAAGGGAGCATTTATCGACATCGCCGACCTTGGCGAACGGGCGCGGCTCGATGCCCGTGCGCAGGAGCAACTGGCCGACGCCGGCGCATTGCGAGGGCTGGCCGGTGACCGGCATCGGGCGCGCTGGGAAGTGGCGGGGGTGCAGAAACAATTGGGTTTGTTCGCCGGTTTGCCGAGCCAGGAAGAGGACGCGGTGGCGTTGCCAAAACCCACGGTCGGCGAAGACCTGCTGGCCGATTACAACAGCCTCGGCACTACCCTCGGTCCGCATCCGCTGGCCCTGTTGCGCGGCGAATTGAAAGCCCGACGCTGCCGCAGTTCGAAGGAGCTGCTGGAGGTCGAGCATGGCCGACCGGTCAGCGTCGCCGGGCTGGTGACCGGTCGACAGCGTCCGGGCACCGCCAGCGGCGTGACCTTCGTCACTCTTGAGGACGAGTTCGGCAACGTCAACGTGGTGGTCTGGCGCGACCTGGCTGACCGGCAACGACAGGTGTTGGTGGGATCGCAGTTGCTCAAGGTCGATGGGCGCTGGGAGCAGGAAGGCGAGGTGCGGCATTTGATTGCCGGGCGTTTGAGCGACTTGAGCCCGCTACTTGACGGCATCAACGTGCGCAGCCGGGATTTCCATTGAAGGATCATGCCGTTAATTTTCTGCACAACACTGAACCTGTAGGAGCCGGCTTGCTGGCGAAGCGGTGGTGGCCGTGATGACGCCATCGCCAGCAAGCCGGCTACTACAGGTTGTGGTGACTTTCTGATTATTTAGCCTCTGGCCAAAACCGCTCGCCACCGCCCGGTGCGTCCGTCCACGCCTGCAACGACCGGGTCGGCAAATCGAAATAATCCCGGGTACGCGCATACCCATGTCCACCCATCCGCCCAATCGCATCGAGCCCCAGCTGATCGATGTACAGGGTTTTCGGGTCGATCAGTTCATCCCGCACATGGGCCATCAGCACTTCGCCGAAGATGATCTCCCGCGACTGCCCGATGGACAGCGCCATCATCCGTCGGCACTCCAGCGCCACGGGCGCCTCGCCGATGCGCGGGCATTTCACCGTGGTGCCGGGAATGGCCGTGAGGCCGGCGGCGGTCAGTTCGTCGAAGCCGGGAGCGAAGGGCACGGCGCAGACGTTCATCGCTTCCACCAACGCATCGCTGACGATGTTGACGGTGAATTCCTGATTGAGCTGGATATTGCGGGTGGTGTCCTTGGGGCTTTGGTCGCCGTAGTTCTCAACGCCCAGTGCGAGGATCGGCGGGTCGGCCGACAGCGCATTGAAGAAGCTGAACGGCGCGGCGTTGATCCGTCCTTCGCCATCAATCGTGGTAACCAACGCGATGGGGCGAGGCACCACGCTGCCGATCAGAATCTTGTATTTGTCCCGCGCACTCAGGGTGCTGAAGTCGAAGCTTTGCATGGGCAGAAATCTCTAGAGTAGGGGATTCATTGCGCTCAGTGGCGCGTGCGCGCTGTAGTCGTCGGCGAACGGGATGGCCGGTTTGAACAGGGTTTTCCAGTCCGGTTGGCCAAAGGCCCGATCGCTGTGGCTGCGCATCAGTGTTTCGAATTGTCGTTGGGCCTGGCGTTGCAGGGCGGGGTAGTCGACGCCTTGAACCTGGCCGTCCTGCATCACGCAGCGGCCATCGATGTAGCTGGCGATGCAGTCGTCACCGCGCCCGGCCAGCACGAGGTTTTTCAATGGATCGAACAGCGGCCCCAAATGCAGGCCGCGAAGGCTGAACACCGTGATGTCGGCCTTGCACCCCGGCGCCAGTCGGCCGAGGTCATCACGCCCCAGCGCCTTGGCGCCGCCGAGGGTGGCAGCGTTGTACATGTCCAGCGTGCTGGTCAACGAACTACCGCCCTCCATCAAGCGAGCGATGTTCAACCCCTGACGCATGTTGTCCAGCAAGTCCGCCGGCCAGGTGTCAGTGCCCAGCGCAAAGTTGATGCCCTTGGCCCGATAGCGCCCGAACGAGTTCAGCGCCTCGCCGTCCCGGGCAAACACCACCGGGCAATGCACCAGGCTCGCGCCGCCATTCACCACCCGTTGCAGGTCTTCATCACCGTGGGTGTAAATGCCGTGGGGCAGCAGGCTGCGTGGTGTCAGCAGACCCCATTGCTCCAGCCACGCCAGCGGCGAAACACCGCGTAATTGCTCGACCATCGCCACTTCGCCAAGGCCCTGACAGCAATGCAAACGCATCGGTGCGTTCAGCTCACGGCTCAGCGCGGCGGTGCGTTGCAGCAGCGCCGGGGTGCAGGTCTGAATGCGATCCGGCAGCAGCGCGCCACGAATCAGACCGTCATGTGCACCGTCGAAGTCCTCGAAAAACCGCGCAGCCGCGTCGAGCCCGGCCATGCCCCGGGCTTCATCCCAGTGATGCCCCAGGCTTGCATCGGCGCGCCAGTAACTCATGCCACTCATGTAGCAGGGGCCAAGGTAAGTCCGCAGTCCCAGCTCGGCTGCCACACTGGCCACCGCAGCAAATTCGTCGTAGGTCTCGGCCCACTCGCGGTAATACATCGAGGTGATCGGCATGGCGGTGGTGATGCCATTGCGGATCAGCTGCGTGAAGGCGTAGCGGTACTTGAAGACTTCTTCATCCGCGGTGTAACTCTCCCGTGGACCGCCGGCCAGATAGTCTTCGGACCACATCCGGCCCATGTCGCGTTCATCGCCGTTGTCCAGGGTCAGCACCGTGGAGTCGAGGTCGCCGAGTGCATCCAGATCAATGAAACCGGGACCGATCAGCGCGTTGCCGTAATCGATCCACTGATCCACCGGGCCGGCATAATCCCTGCCGACAAACACGATGCGCGAGCCTTCGAACACCACTTCGCCGTCGCGCCACAGCACATGTTGCGTGCCGTCGAAACCGACCACGCAGCTGCTTTTCAGGCCGATGCATTTCACAAGCGGCTGTCCAGCAGTCGGCCACCCGCGGCTATCAACTCGCCGCGCCGATAAACCTGGCGCACGGGCCGCGACACCACGGCTTCACCCAGCGTCTGTACCGGCATCAACAGGAAGTCCGCCGGTTGACCGACCTCCACGCCAAAATCTTCACAGCCCAACGCCAGCGCGCCATTCACGGTCGCCGCTGCAAACGCCGCCGCGAGCTCCTCGTCCTTGTTCAAGTCGAAACGCAGCGCCAGCAGCATCGCCCGTTCCAGCATGTCGCCGTTGCCCATGGGCGACCAGGCGTCACGAATGCCGTCGGAACCCAGGCACACATTCACCCCGGCCTCGCGCAATGCAAGGAACGGTGGTACCGCGCAGTCGGCGGGTGCCGAACTCATCAGCGAAATTCCCAGCGCCGCCAGCCGTTCGGCCACCGGTTTGACCTGGCTCCACGGCAGCATTCCGAGGCAATACGCATGGCTGATCATTACCCGACCATGACGCCCGTAATGCTCGGTGTAGTCGGCGATCAGCGCGATTTGCCACAGGCCCAGTTCACCTTTGTCGTGCAGGTGAATGTCGACACCACGGTCGAATTCGCTGGCCAGTTTGAACACGAAATCGAGCTGGGCGACGGGGTCGTTGTCAATGCCGCACGGGTCGAGACCGCCAACATTTTCCACGCCCAGGGCCATGGCTTCGTGCATCAGTGCGGCGGTGCCAGGGCGGCTGATCAGGCCGGTTTGCGGGAACACCACCAGTTGCAGGTCGATCAGGTCGCGGTAGCGTTCGCGCAGCTGTTGCATGGCTTCGACATGGCGCAGGCCGAAATCCGGGTCGATGTCGACGTGGCAACGCATGGTCAGGGAGCCGCGTGCAATGCAGTTTTCCAGCAGGGCGCCGGCGCGTTCGGCGATAGGGCTTTTCACGTCACGCAGCACGCGGCGCTCGTTGGCGATGTAATCCTTGAGCGTCGGTCCGGCGCTGTTCGGGCGCCAGGGTTGGCCCCAGAGGGTTTTGTCGAGGTGGACGTGGCTTTCGACCAGGGCCGGGGTGAGGAGCTGGTTCTGGCCGTCGATGTCGGTGGTGGTCAGGGCCGCGAACGATGCCGGGCGACGTTGCTTGAACAGACCGTTTTCGATCAGCAGGTCTTCGGCGGTGGAGCCGTAGGGGCGCACGTTGCGCAGCCAGCGGGGTTGGGTCATTGCATACCTCGAATTCTGTGTTGTGTGGAAGGGCCTCATCGCCAGCAAGCCGGCTCCTACATTTGAAATGCATTTCCCTGTAGGAGCCGGCTTGCTGGCGATGGCCGCGCCTCGGTCTCAAGCCAGCCAATCAGCCCTTGAGCTTCGACCAGATCCGGTCCTGCAGCGCCCGCGCCTTGTTGCTGCACTCTTTCTCGGGGCGCAGGCGCGAGGCGAACTCGTCGGGCATGTTGATCGCATCCATGACCCGCCATTTGGCGTCGATCAACTTGTCGCTTTGGATGCCGTTGGCGTAGGCGATGGCGTTGGACACGGCGGCGGCGTTTTCCGGTTTCATCATCCAGTCGATGAAGATCTTCGCGTTGCCGGGGTGCGGGGCGCTTTTGGGCACGGCGAAGTTGTCCTGAAACATCGCCAGGCCTTCTTTCGGATACACGTATTTGATCGTGCTCTTCTGCAATGTGGCGCGGGCGGTGGAGCCGTTCCAGTTCTGCATCATGATCACTTCGCCGGAGGCCATGCGGTCGACGGTGTTGTCCGAGCTGTACATCTTCAGGAACGGTTTCTGCTTTTGCAGCAGTTCCAGAATGCGCTTGGCGTCCTGCGGGTTTTCGCTGCACTCGTCGACGTTCAGATAATGGCTGGCGGCATTGATCACGCTGCTGGAGGTATCGAGGGCGGCGAGTTGGCCTTGCAGTTCCTTGCGCGGTTCGAAGAACTCTTTCCACGAGTCGTCGAGTTTGCCGCCCGGCACACGTGCACTGTCATAGGAAAACCCGGTGGTGCCCCACAGGTATGGCGCCGAGAACTTACGGCCAGGGTCGAAACTCGGGTCGCGGAATGCCGGTTTGACGTACTGGAAGTTGGGCAGGGTCGACGCGTCGATTTCCAGCAGCAGGTCCTGATTGATCAGGGTGCGCATGATTGACTGCGACGGCACGATCACGTCATACGCCGCGCCGCCGGCCTGCAACTTGGCCAGCAGGGTTTCGTTGCTGTCGTAGCCGTCCATGGTGACCTTGATGCCGGTCTCTTTTTCGAACTTGGCCAGCAGGTCCACCGGGTAGTAATCGGTCCAGTTGTAGAAGAACAGTTCCTTGGGCTCGGCCGCCTGCGCGGCAAAAACAGTGAAGCAACTGAGGGCCAGACCGGCGACGCCATACCGCATGCTTTTCAGATTCATAAAAGAACGCTCCAGGATTATTGTTGTTTGCCGCGCTGTCCCAGCCAGAAGGCCAGCACCACCAGCACGATGGAAATCACCAGCATCAGGGTCGAGATCGCGTTGATCTCCGGCGTCACGCCGGCCTTGATCGCCGAAAAGATGTACACCGGCAACGTCGTCGAACCGGGGCCGGCCACAAAAAACGTCATGATGAAATCGTCGAGGCTGACCACGAATGCCAGCACCGAGCCGGACAACACCGCCGGCCACAACAACGGCAACGTCACCCGGCGGAATACCTGCCACGGGTTGGCGTACAAATCGTTCGCCGCTTCCAGCAGGCTTTTGTCCAGGTCGTTCAAACGCGCGCGGATCGGCAGGTAAGCGAACGGAATGCAGAAGCCGATGTGTGCGACGATCACCGTCAGCAAACCGAGCTTGATCCCCAGCGCCATGAACAGCAGCAACGTGGCCACGGCAGTGACGATCTCCGGCAGGATCAGCGGCAGGTTGATCCCGCCTTCGACCATCTTCTGCCCGTAGAACGGCCGGTAAGTCGCCAGCGCCGCGAGCAGTGCAATGGCCGTGGCGCAAACCGTGGCGATGCTGGCGACGATGATCGAGTTCAGCGCCGCTGTCTGGATCGACGGGTTGGCCAGAATCCGCCCGTACCAGGCGAACGAAAACTCGGTCCACACCGTCGCCGAGCGATTGGCGTTGAAGCTGTAGGCGATCAGCACAAAGATCGGCACGTACAGATAGGCCAGGATCAGCAGGCTGACTTCGCGGGTCAGCGGCAGTTTTTTCAGGTGCAGGGCGATCATACGGTGGCTCCCCGACGAAGCGTTTTGGCGGCGCTGCGGCTATAGAGCGCGTAAAGCACCAGGGACAGCAGCAGAATCCCCAGCAACAGGAACGACAGCGAACTGCCCAGCGGCCAGTTGCGCGCGGTGCCGAACTGTTGCTGGATCAGGTTGCCGATCATCAGCGTCTTGCCGCCGCCGAGAATCGCCGGGGTGATGAAGGCGCCGAGGCTCGGCACAAACACCAGCAACGCGCCGGCAATCACCCCCGGCATCGACAGCGGCAGGATGATTCGCTTCAGTGCGTGCCAGCGATTGGCGCCCAGGTCGTAGGCGGCCTCCACCAGGCGCCAGTCGAGTTTTTCCAGGGTCGAGTAGATCGGCAGAATCATGAATGGCAGGAAGCTGTAGACCAGACCGACGCTGACGGCGAAGTCGTTGTAAAGCAGAGTGATGCCGCCCGCCTGCGGGAACAGCGCGTTGAGGCTCTGGGCAACCCAGCCATGCTCGCGCAGGATGATCAGCCACGCGTAGTTGCGGATCAGCAGGTTGGTCCAGAACGGAATGGTGATCAGCAGGACCATGAGGTTGCGCCGGCGCGGGGTCAGGCTCGACATCCACAGCGCCACCGGAAAACCGAACAGGAAGCACAGCAACGTCGTGCCACCGGCCTGGAACACCGAGCGCAACAGCGCCTGGGCATAGACCCAGTTCAGTTCCAGTTCGCCGTCGAAACCTTCCTGGAAAAACAGCTGCACGTAGCTTTGCAACTGCCAGTTGGCCTGCCAGTCGACACCGCCATACACGTTGCGTGGCAACAGGCTGATGTAGCCCATGATGCCCAGCGGAATGGCGATCAGCGCCAGCAAAGTCAGAACCACCGGGCTGAGCAACAGCGCGCGGTTGAGAGCGGGAGAAGTGCTGCTGACGCTCATCTCAGGCCTCCATCAACAGGCAGGCGTGGGGCGGCAGGTTGACCGCGACGCGATCACCGACTGCGCGACCGCGGTTCAGGCCTTCGTTGTTTTCCCGCAGCATGACCTTGATGTCGTTGTTCAAGCGGCATTGGTAGAGGGTTGCGGTGCCGACGTACAACACCGCTTCAATGATGCCGCGCAGGTGATGCGGTTGCTCCGGTTCGACCAGTTGTGAACGCTCCGGGCGGAACGCCAGTTGCACATTGCTGCCGTCGAAGCCCTGGGCCGGGCAGGGGATTTCCACCGGCATGCCGTTGGGCACGAAGAGTTTTTCGTTCTGCTGACCGCGTTTGAGGTGGCCGGGCAGGAAATTGATGTCGCCGATGAACTGGGCGACGAACTGATGCTGCGGCCGTTCGTAGATATCGTTCGGCGTGCCGATCTGGAGGATCTTGCCGGCGGACATCACCGCGATGCGATCGGACAGCGTCAGGGCTTCTTCCTGATCGTGGGTGACGAAAATGAAGGTGATCCCGGCTTCCTTCTGCACGCGCTTGAGTTCGACCTGCATCTCTTTGCGCAGCTTGAGGTCCAGCGCCGACAGCGGTTCGTCCAGCAACAGCACTTTCGGTTTCGGCGCCAACGCCCGGGCCAGGGCCACGCGTTGTTGCTGGCCACCGGACAATTCGGCGGGTTTGCGTTTGGCCAGGTGTTGCATCTGCACCAGCGCCAGCATCTCATCGACGCGCCGAGGAATAACCTTGTGATCAAGGCCCTGCATCTCGAGGCCGAAGGCGATATTCTGCGCGACACTCATGTGCGGAAACAGCGCGTAACTCTGGAAGACGGTGTTGACCCGGCGCTTGAACGGCGGCAAATCATTGACCGGTTCGCCCGCCAGACGGATCTCGCCATCGCTGACGTGTTCGAAGCCGGCGATGGTGCGCAGCAGGGTGGTTTTGCCGCAGCCGGACGGGCCGAGCAGGGTGAAGAATTCATTGTCGGCAATGTCGACTGAAACGTTGTCGAGGGCTGGAGCCAGCCCCGGATCGTCGGAATACCGCTTGGAGACGTTACGCACTTCGATTGCGACTGGATGACCCATAATGATGCATTCATCTAATTATTGTATGCAATATCTGGATGCAATCTACAAATAACCGGATTAATCTGCTTGTGCAACCCCCTTTTTCAAAGGCTGCTCATCGCCTGGGGCCGGTTGTTTAGCGCTAAAGGAGTGTTCAAATGACCGAGAAGAAACTCGAGACCACGGTCGACCGCGTCTACCAAGGGGTTTACGAGGCGATCAGCAAACGTTCGTTGCGTCCCGGCATGAAGCTCGGCGAGGCGTCGCTGGCGGAGCTTTTCAATGTCAGCCGCACGTCGGTTCGTGCTGCGCTCAAGCAATTGGAGGCGGATGGATTGGTGACGACCGAGCCCAACAAGGGGGCGTCGGTATCGCTGCCCAGCGATGAAGAGATCCGTTCGCTGTTTGAAACGCGGCGCTTGATCGAGATCGGCATCGTCAGCGAACTCTGTCGCCGGCGTGATACCGCGGTGACCCAGGACTTGCGCGATCACCTGTTGCTGGAGGATGAAGCACACCGCAGCGGTGACCATGAACGGTTGATTCATCTGCTCGGCGAGTTCCACATCAAACTCGCGCAAAGCCTGAACAACCCCGTGTTGCTGGACTGGTTCCGCAAACTGATTTCCCGCGCCTCGCTGTACGCTGCTGCGCTGGATGACGACAGCCACGAAGCCTGCCGCGACGATGAGCACCTGCGCCTGATCGAGTACATCGAGGCCGGCAACCAGAGCGCCGCGATTGAACTGACCTGCATGCATTTGAACGGTATCGAGAAGGCGATCCTCGATGTCGCTGCCACCTTGAAAACGGGGTATCACCCGCTCAAGCACCTGATCGAGGTTTAACCACAAAGCTCAAACCTGACCTGGTTCCTGTGGGAACGAGCTTGCTCGCGAAGGCGTCGGCAAAGTAGACATTGATGTTGCCTGACACGCCGCCTTCGCGAGCAAGCCCGCTCCCACAGGGATTTGTGGCGCCACGGATTGCCGCAAGAATCAGCTAACCTTCCATGAAACCATTGGCATCCGCGATGCTCGAAACAAACGGGTGCAGTTACCGGATATAGAGCCAGCCAATGCAGTTTCTAGACGATAGCCACGGGTGTGCCGGATGGAACGGCGAAATGGCCGGGCGCATCCGTGCGTTCGACTGGAGCCAGACCGAGCTGGGGAGCATCGACACCTGGCCCGCCAGCCTGTGCAGCGCGGTGCAGCTGTTGCTCGCCTCGCCACTGCCGATGGTGATGTTGTGGGGCCACCCCGGTTACATGATCTATAACGACGCGTACTCGTCGTTCGCCGGTGGCCGACATCCTTATCTGTTGGGCGCTCCGGTGGAACTGGGCTGGCCGGAAGTCGCCGAGTTCAACCGGCATGTGGTCGATACCTGCCTGGCCGGCGGCACCTTGTCCTATCGCAACAAAGAGCTGGTGCTGTTGAGGGACGGCGTGCCCGAAGACGTATGGCTGGACCTTTATTACAGCCCGGTGGCCAATGACCAGGGGCAGCCGGCCGGGGTCATGGCGATGGTGGTCGACACCACTGACCATGTGATTTCCGAGCGCCGTCGCCAGGAAGCCGAAGATGCCTACCGCGCCGACAATGAACGGGTGCGCCTGGCGTTGAATGCCGGGGCCTTGCTCGGCTCATTTGTCTGGGACATCAAGGGCAATCTGCTTTCGGGCGATGAACGCTTTGCCCGGACCTTTTCCTATCCGGCCGGGTATAACCTCGGCGACTTGCCGACGGACTTCGCTGAAGCGCGGATTCACCCCGACGACCGCAGTTGGGTCAACGAGCAGGTCAATCAATCCGTCACCACTGGCGAACCCTTCAACGCCGAATATCGTGTGCTGCGCCCCGACGGCAGTTACCTGTGGGTGCAGGCCAGCGGTTGCTGCGAGTTCGATGAGCAAGGCGAACCGTTCCGCTTTCCCGGGGTGTTGATCGACATCCACGAACGCAAGACCGCCGAAGAATCCCTGCTCAAGTTCACCCGGAATCTGGAGCAGCGCGTCGCCGACGAAGTCGAAGCGCGGCTGGCGGCGGAAGAACAACTGCGCCAGTCACAGAAACTCGAAGCCATCGGCGGGCTCACGGGGGGCGTGGCTCATGACTTCAATAACCTGCTGCAGGTGATCGCCGGCAACCTGCACTTGCTGGCGCGACATGAGCCGGACAATGCCAACGTGCAGCGCCGGGTCAGCGCATCGATTGCGGCGGTGGAGCGGGGCGCGAAACTGTCCTCGCAATTGCTCGCATTCGCCCGCCGTCAGCCGTTGTCGCCAGCGGTGTGCGACCCACGGCAGATCTTCGAAGGCCTGGGCGAATTGTTGCAACGGGCGTTGGGCGAAACCATCCAGATTGATGTGCGGTTGCCTCAAGCGTCCTGGTACATCAACGTCGATCGCAATCAACTGGAAAACGCGATTCTCAATCTGGCGATCAATGCCCGTGACGCCATGCAGGGTGAAGGGACCATTGAACTGAGCGCCGAGAATGTCGTACTCGATCGCCGGTTCTGCGCAGGCAAGGGGATTTCGGCGGGTGATTATGTTCGTGTCGCCGTGGCCGATACGGGCGTCGGCATGTCGCCGCAAGTGCTCGCGCAAGCGTTCGAACCGTTTTTCACCACCAAGGCCGACGGCCAGGGCACGGGGTTGGGGCTGAGCATGGTGTTCGGTTTCGTCAAACAGAGTGACGGGCACATCGAGATGTCCAGCGTCGAAGGGCAGGGCACTCGGGTGCAGCTGTATTTTCCACGGAGCCTGCGCCCCCCGCTCGGTGAAACAGCGCCCCATGACACGCCGCAACGCGGCGGTCACGAAACCATTCTGGTGGTGGAGGACAATGACGCGGTGCGCGCTTCGGCGGTGGAATTGTTGAGCGAGGAGGGCTATCAGGTCCTGACCGCCGCCAACGGCGATGCCGCCATGCAGATGCTGCTGGACGGGGTGGAAGTGGAGCTGATTTTCACCGATGTGGTCATGCCCGGGCTGATCAAGAGTTCGGATCTGGCGGCCTGGGCCAAAGTGCAGACGCCACCGGTGGCGGTACTGTTCACGTCCGGCCACACCCGTGACATTATTTCGCGCAATCACCAACTCAGCCCCGATACCTTTTTACTGAGCAAACCCTATAGCCCCGAAGCACTGACCCGGATGATCCGCACAGTTCTCAATGGCTGAACACACAACTATTGTAGGAGCCGGCTTGCTGGCGATGGCGTCCGTGAAATGGCTATCGCCAGCAAGCCGGCTCCTACAATGGGATCGCGTGAATTCCCGGCAATGCGTCAATCCTTCGAACTTTCTGATCAAGGCACCCCATGACTTCCAAGCGCACTCCCGATTCTCCTTCCGGCATGGTCAGAGTGCGCGGTGCCCGTGAACACAACCTCAAGAACGTCGACGTCGATATCCCGCGTGATGCGCTGGTGGTGTTCACCGGCGTATCCGGCTCGGGGAAATCATCCCTGGCATTCTCGACCCTGTACGCCGAAGCGCAGCGGCGCTATTTCGAGTCCGTGGCGCCGTATGCGCGACGCTTGATCGATCAGGTCGGCGTGCCGGACGTCGATTCCATCGAAGGCCTGCCGCCCGCAGTCGCCTTGCAACAACAGCGGGGCACACCGAGCACCCGCTCTTCGGTGGGCAGCGTGACCACGTTGTCGAGCCTGATCCGTATGCTGTACTCCCGCGCCGGCAGTTATCCGCCGGGGCAGCCGATGCTCTATGCCGAAGACTTCTCGCCCAACACACCCCAAGGCGCTTGCCCTGAATGCCATGGTTTGGGTCGGGTGTACGAAGTCACCGAAGCGCTGATGGTCCCGGACCCCAGCCTGACCATTCGCCAGCGTGCGGTCGCTTCCTGGCCCACGGCGTGGCAGGGACAGAACCTGCGGGACATCCTCGTGACCATGGGCTACGACGTCGACAAACCCTGGCGCGACCTGCCGAAAAAGCAGCGCGACTGGATTCTCTTCACCGAGGAAACCCCGACCGTTCCGGTGTATGCCGGGCTTACACCGGAAGAAACCAGAGTCGCCCTCAAGCGCAAAATGGAGCCGAGTTACCAGGGCACCTTCACCGGTGCCCGGCGCTATATCCTGCACACCTTCACCCATTCGCAAAGCGCGCTGATGAAGAAGCGTGTTTCGCAATTCATGCTCGGCAGTCCGTGCCCACTGTGCGACGGCAAACGGCTCAAGCGCGAGGCGTTGTCGGTGACGTTCGCCGGTTACGACATCGGCGAGTTATCGCAGATGCCCTTGCTGCAAGTGGCCGAAGTCTTGAAGCCGGTGGCCGCTCACAGTTACCTCGAACAGGCCGATGAGGCGGGCGAGGTGTTGAGCCACGACCAGACCCGCGAGGCCCGTGAGCAGCGAGTGGCCCACGGCGCCAGTGGTCACGCCAACGCGCCGGATGTGCGCCACACGCCCAACCTGTCGGTGGAAAAACGCCTGGCCGCACAACGGATCGCTCAGGATTTGCTGGAGCGGGTCAGCACGCTGACCGACTTGGGGCTCGGTTATCTGGCGCTGGAGCGCAGCACGCCGACGTTGTCGTCCGGTGAGTTGCAGCGGTTGCGACTGGCGACGCAATTGGGTTCACAGTTGTTCGGGGTGATTTACGTGCTGGATGAACCGTCGGCCGGTCTGCATCCGGCGGATGGCGAAGCGCTGTTCGAAGCCTTGCAGCGCTTGAAAGCCGCGGGCAACACCTTGTTCGTGGTCGAGCATGACCTGGAAACCATGCGCCGTGCCGACTGGCTGATCGATGTGGGCCCGGCGGCGGGCGAGCATGGCGGCCGCGTCCTGTACAGCGGGCCGCCACAGGGGCTGGCCGAAGTGACGAACTCGCAGACCCGCGCGTACCTGTTCGCCGATCAGGTCAGTCAGCCGCGAACCAGCCGCAAGCCGACCGATTGGCTGCGACTGGAGGGCATCACCCGCAACAACCTGAGCAACCTCAGTGCCGAGTTTCCGCTGGGCTGTTTCACTTCGGTGACCGGCGTTTCGGGTTCCGGTAAATCAAGCCTGGTCAGCCAGGCGCTGCTGGAACTGGTGGGCGCGCATCTCGGGCGTTCGGCGAGTAACAGCGAACCGCAAGAGCTGAGCCTTGAGGATGACGCACCGCAGGTCAGTGGCGGCCAGGTCAGCGCAGGGCTGGAATCGATCAAGCGTCTGGTGCAAGTCGATCAGAAACCCATCGGTCGCACGCCGCGCTCTAACCTGGCGACCTACACCGGGCTGTTCGACAACGTGCGCAAGCTGTACGCCGCCACACCCGAGGCGCAGGCCGAGGGCTACGATGCCGGTCAGTTCTCCTTCAACGTCGCCAAGGGCCGCTGCGCGACCTGCGAAGGCGAAGGCTTTGTCAGCGTCGAGTTGCTGTTCATGCCCAGCGTCTACGCGCCATGCCCGACGTGCCACGGCGCACGCTACAACCCCGAAACGCTGGCGATCAACTGGCAGGGTTTGAACATTGCGCAGGTGTTGCAGTTGACGGTGGACGAAGCGGTCGAGGTGTTCGTTGAGGAGCCGGGTATCCGTCGCTCGCTGGAAGTGCTGCGGGATATCGGTCTGGGTTATCTGCGCCTCGGGCAGCCGGCGACCGAGTTGTCCGGCGGCGAAGCCCAGCGGATCAAACTGGCCACCGAACTGCAACGCAACCAGCGCGGCGCGACCTTGTATGTGCTCGACGAGCCCACCACCGGGTTGCATCCCCGGGACGTCGATCGCTTGCTCGAACAATTGAATACGTTGGTCATGGCGGGGCATACGGTGATTGTCGTCGAACATGAAATGCGCGTAGTGGCGCAGAGTGACTGGGTGATCGACATCGGGCCGGGGGCTGGGGATCAGGGCGGCAGGATTGTGCTGGCGGGTACGCCGCAGAAAGTCGCCAAGAGCAAAAAGAGCCGGACTGCTCCTTTCTTGGCCAGGGTTCTTGGGTAAGGATAAATCAGAAGATCGCAGCCTTCGGCAGCTCCTGCATTTTGAGTCGGCGTACACCGGTGGGAGCTGGCGCAGCCTGCGATCTTTTGATCTTCAGGCGCTGTCGAGAGTGCGGCGCACTTTGTCCAGCAGTTCGCTGATCTGGAACGGTTTGATCAGCATGTCCATGCCATTGCCGAGGAACACCTGGCGGTTAAGGGCATTTTCCGCGTAGCCGGTCATGAACAGGATCGGCAACCCTTCTCGCCAGCTACGGGCGACGTCCGCCAGTTCCCGGCCATTCATGCGCGGCAAGCCCACGTCCGTCAGCATCAGATTGATGGAAGGGTCGTTTTGCAGACGTTCCAGCGCACCTTCGATATCGCCCACCTGCGTGCAGCGATAACCCGCATCCGCCAGCACTTCGGCAACGAACATGCGCACCGCCGGCATGTCTTCGACAATCAGCACGTGCTCGCCGGAGCCTTGCGGGTCCACGACTGAAGGTTCTTCTTCAACGGAGGTCGGGTCCGCCGAGGCAGGCAGCATGATGGTCACTTCGGTGCCGCGTCGCGCCACGCTGCGGATGTGCGCGTCGCCCCCGGATTGCCGGGCGAAACCGTAAATGCTCGACAGCCCCAGCCCGGTGCCCTGGCCCAGCGGCTTGGTGGTGAAAAACGGGTCGAACACCTTGTCGATCACACTGTGTTCGATGCCGGTCCCGTCGTCGCGTACCGACAGCGCGACGTACGCCCCGTCCGCCAGTTTCAGGTCCCCGTGGGAGTACGCAGCGTAGGTGCTGACCCAGATATTGCCGCCCAGGGGCAGCGCATCGCGGGCGTTGATCACCAGGTTCAGCACCGCACTTTCCAGTTGAATCGGATCGACCAGCGCAATCGCAGCTTTGGAGGTCAGTTCGAGTTTCAGCGCGATGTGTTCGCCGATGGTGCGTACCAGCAATTCTTCCAGCGAACGGATGTGTTCGTTGATGTCCACCGGCCGTGTATCGAGCGGTTGCTGGCGGGCAAAGGCCAGCAAGCGATGAGTCAGCGACGCGGCGCTGGTGGCCGAGTTCAGCGCCGCTTCGGCGTACAGAACGACCTTGTCGGTGCGCCCGTTGGCGACGCGTTTCTGGATCAGCTCCAGGCTGGTGATGATGCCGGTCAGCAAGTTGTTGAAGTCATGGGCGATGCCGCCGGTGAGTTTGCCCAGCGCATCCATCTTCTGCACCTGCAGCAACTGCGCTTCGGTACGCACCCGTTCGGCGATTTCATGTTCCAGCTGCGACGTCGCATCATCCAGCCGGGCCAGGTGCGAGCGTTCACGGTGGCGATGTTCAGTGACGTCCTCGACGAACACCAGGCTCAGCTCCGGCGTGCGATAGGGCGAGATCTGCCACTCGGTTTCCCGTAGTTCACCTTCGACGCGCATGTTCAGCGTGCCTTTCCAGCGTTCGCCAGCGGACAGGCGCATACGCAGTTCGTCGAGGATGATCTCCTGCTGGTCGGCGAAGCACTCGCGCAAGGCGTCCGGGTCGTGATTGTCCTGAATCAGCCGGGCGAACGCGTGATTGCATTCATGCACCTTGAACTGGGCGTCCAGCACGGCGATGGGTGCCGAGACGTTGACGAAAATCTCGCGAAAACGCGCTTCGCTTTCACGCAGAGCGTTTTCGGTATCGCGAACCCGCAGCAGCGTGCGCAAGGTCGCGAGCAACACATCCGGGTCCACGGGGTGGATCAGGTAGGCATCGGCACCGGCGTCCAGGCCGGTGATGATGTCGCCGGTCTGGATGGACGCGGCGGACACGTGGATCACCGGGAGCAGGGCGGTGGCGGCCTCGGAGCGCAGTTTGCGCACGATGTCGAAGCCGCTCATGTCCGGCAGGTTGACGTCGAGGATCAGCGCGTCGATGAACTCGCTGTCGATCAGGGCAAGCCCGTCGCCACCCGTACCCGCTTCAAGCACGGCGTAGCCATGCGGTTCCAGACGTCGACGCAGGGCGTAGCGCGTGGCGGCGTTGTCATCGACGATCAGCAGGCGGATATCACGTTTCATCGGCGGGCTCCATGGCGATGGCCAGCGGGATGATCACAAAGAAGGTCGAGCCGACCCTCGGTGTACTCTCCACCCCGACGTCACCTCCCAGCAGTGCTGCGAAGCGTTTGCACAAGGACAGACCCAGGCCTGTGCCGCGCAAGCGTTTTTGCAGGGGCGAGTCGACTTGGGAAAAGTCCTCGAACAATGCGCCATGCAGCTCCGCCGCGATACCTATTCCGGTATCGGTCACGGCGAAGCGGACCTGGTCGCTGCCCTCCAGCCGCGCCGAAACGCGGATTTCGCCGCGGGTGGTGAACTTCAACGAGTTGGAAATGAAGTTGCGCAGTATCTGCGCGAGCTTCTTGTCGTCGGTATAAAGCCGTGGCAGGCCGACGGGTTCTTCGAAAATCAGGTCCACGGCGCTGGCATCGACAATCGGGCGGAACATGCCGCGCAGCGCGGCGAACAGGTCGAACATGTCGAACCAGGCCGGCGATATGGTGATGCGCCCGGCTTCGATTTTCGCCAGGTCCAGCAGGTCGTCGACCATGTCGCTGAGCTCGCGTGCGGCGGTGCTGACGAACGCCACCTGCTTGTGCTGTTCCACGCTCAACGGTCCGTCGAGTTCATCGGTCAGGATACTGGCGATGCTCAGGATCGAGCCCAGGGGGGTGCGGAACTCGTGGCTCATGTACGACAGGAAACGGCTTTTCAGGTCCGAGGCCTGGCGCAACTGTTCAGCCTGGGTTTCGAGCTCGGCGTACAGCGCGAGCACGCCCTGGTTGGTCTCGTCCAGCTCTTCGCGCAGGGCGTTGGCTTCGCTTTGCAACTGCGCGATCAGCGCAGCTTGTTCGTCGATCTGACTCAGGGGTATCTCAGCCATGGGCTGTCTCCAGAGCGATGACCAACACCGTAACGTCGTCCCGTCCACGGCAGAAATCGCGGTGCAGAATGGCGGCAATCACGGCGGGATGGCGGTGCACCAGGCCGGGGTAATCCTGCAGGTTCCAACGGGACTGCAGACCGTCGCTGTACATGATCAACAAATGCCCGTTCACGTGTGCATAGTCAAACGGCTGCGCCTTGCGGTATTGCCCGCCGACGATGCCGGGGTGGGAGGCCATGCCGCGGGATTTGTCCGGGGCGATCAGGCAGGCGCCGATGTTGCCGATGCCGACGAATCTCAGCGCGTTGGCCTCGCCATCGAACTGAGCGATGGCCAGCGCACCGCCACGGGTACCGGTCATGGCGATATGGATGTCCTCGAGCAACAGCACCGGCGAAGTGAACGGCGACCGGGCAAAGGTTTTTTCGCCGGCGCGGGCGGCACGTTCAGCTTCTTCGCCATGCCCCAGGCCGTCGATCACCAGCGCACTGATGCGTGGTCCGTCGAAGGCCAGGTGAAAGACGTCACCGCAGGCCGGATCGTCATGCAGCGAATGCTGGCTGACGCCGACGCGTCGGTCCGGTGCCTTGTCGCTGCGCGGGTAAAAGCGCGTCAACAGCACCGCACCACGCGCATCGGCATAGGTATCGAATACGTCGGTCTGGCGCGACACTGCGCCAAGCCCAATGCCCTGGGTGCCGCGGGTGGAAAACCCGTCGGCCAGGCACGCCTGCAAATCAAAGCCTTTGGCACGGTCGATGGCGAGCATTTCGATGCCCGCCCCTGAAAGGCGTGGCACCACTCTCAGGTGCATTTCGCCCCGGGTGGCGTGCTTGAGAATGTTGCTGGCAAGCTCGGTGGCCACCAGCGCCACACGCCCGGCATCCGTAGCGTCAAAGCCGTTTTTTTCTGCGAGGTGCTGAGCGGTGCGGCGAGCGTGACCGATCTGGCTGCTGTCTTCGATGATTAATACCTGCGTCATCGAACCGCCGATATTCATGTCCATCGGGTGATCGTTATGCGCGTGCCTTTGCCGGGCTCGGTGTCGAGTTCGAACTCTTCCACCAGCCGCTTGGCGCCGGTCAGGCCCAGCCCCAGGCCGCTGCCGGAGGTCCAGCCGTCGGTCATTGCCAACTTGATGTCGAGGATGCCCGGGCCTTCGTCGCGAAAGACCAGGCGCAAACCGGTGCGCGCATCTTCGTCGAGAATTTGCCAGTCCATGTCACCGCCACCGCCATACACCATGGTGTTGCGCGCCAGCTCGCTGACGGCAGTCACCAGTTTGGTCAGGTCGATCAGGCGCATGCCGCATTCCTGGGCGAGTTTGCGCGCCATTTGCCGGGCCAGCACGACGTCCTGCTCGATTTGAATAGGCTGGCTGCCGCTGCTGCGCACGGTCATTGCTCGCGTACTCGATCCTGAAGCAGTTTCATCCCGCGTTCGACATTCAGCGCCGTGCTGACGCCGGGCAAGGTCAGGCCGAGCTCCACCAGGGTGATGGCGACAGCAGGTTGCATGCCCACCAGCACGGTCTGGGCATCCATGATTTTCGACAGCCCGGAAATGGTGCCGATCATCCGGCCGATGAACGAATCGACCATGTCCAGCGCAGAAATATCGATCAGCACGCCCCGGGCGGATGTCCGGCTGATGCGCTCGGACAAATCATCCTGAAGCGTCAGGGCCAACTGGTCATGCATGTCGACCTGAATGGTCACCAGCAGGAAGTTGCCCATCTGCAAAATCGGAATACGCTCCATCGGCTCAGTCCGCCTTGCTGACGGTGATGCCCAGTCGGGTCAGGGCCAGTTTCAGCGCATCGGCCAGGTTGGCTTTGGTGACCACGCCTTGCAGGTCCAGCCCCAGGTGCACGATGGTCTGGGCGATTTGTGGACGCACACCGCTGATGATGCAATCGGCACCCATCAGGCGAATGGCCGTCACGGTTTTGAGCAAGTGCTGGGCGACCAGAGTGTCGACGGTCGGCACGCCGGTGATGTCGATGATGGCGATTTCCGAGCCGGTGTCGACGATGCGCTGCAACAGCGATTCCATCACCACCTGGGTGCGTTGCGAGTCGAGGGTGCCGATCATTGGCAGCGCCAGTACGCCGTCCCAGAGTTTGACCACCGGGGTCGACAATTCAAGCAGTTCTTCCTGCTGACGCTTGATCACCGCTTCGCGGGATTTCTGGAACGTGCGGATCGTGTGCATGCCCAGCGCATCGAGCAGTTCGGAGGCTTCCCAGAGTTGTTCGGCCAACAGTGCCGGGTCGTCCTGGTAATGATTTTGCAACAGTGCGAACAGAGGGCCTTTGAGCGCGAAGATGAAACTGGCGGTCTGCTGCGAGTCCTGGCCGAGCAGGGCGCGGCTATGGGAGAGCTTTTCCAGAAACTGGCGAATCTCGTCCCAGCCTGGCGCCGCTACATTCTGGCTGTTGCCGTTTTCAAGGCCGGCGATGATCAACTGCAGGAATTCCGAAGTCTGCTGCTTCAGATCCAGCTCTTTTATATTGCGTGTGGCACCACTGGTCTCAAGGCCGTGGGCCCAATCGGCAAGGAGTTGCGCCTGATTTGTCTTCATCGCATTGAGTGTGGTGGTTTGCAGTGCTGCCATGTGCCTTGACTCCCTGAAAAGTGTGCGTCGATTCCTCAAAAAACGACCGGTGCAAGTCAGTGACATTTCTCGTATGAAATAGTTGTTTTCTCCCGCGGGATATTTTCATCCGGCGCACCGATGGAACGATGCCTGCCGCAAAGCTTCGAATTCACAAGGCCGGTGTTTCAGCCGCGCGATGCCAGTGATGAAAGAGGTGCATATGACCGATCAACGTGAGCTTGAGGAAAACGCTAAAACCGCCGAACCGGAAAGCGCCGATAAAGCGGTTGACCAGAAGAATCGCAACACCGACAACGACAATGAGTTCAGCCCGGGCTTCAAGCCGCATCCGGATCGCGCTAAACCTGGCGAGGAGACGGACGCCGACATCGATACCGACGGCGGCTAGTACCGGTTACCGACGCAAAAAAATACCGCCTCCCTGGAGGCGGTATTTTTGTTTTGGTGCGCGTTACTTGCCTGGATGGGCGGCTTGCAGTTTTTTCGCCGCAGACAGGTGTTTTTCCAGGCCCGGCAACATTTTTTGTGCGAAACCTTTCAGTTCGGTGGCGCCTTTGACTTTGTCATCGGTCACGGTGTTGGCTTCTTTCTTGAATAATTCGATGGTTTCTTCGTGCGCCTTGACCTGATTGTCGGCGAACGCGGCGTCGAACGACTCGTCACGCATGTCGAGGATTTTTTCCTTGGCCTGCTTCACCAATGTCGTGGTGTCAGGCACCTCGATGTCGTGTTTCTTCGCAATGGCTGCCAGTTCATCGTTCGCCTTGGAATGATCGGTGATCATCATGTTGGCGAACTCTTTGACGTCGGCCGAGGCGCTTTTTTCCAGGGCCAGCCGGCTGGTTTCGATCTCGGCGATGCCGCCAGCGGCCGCCTTGTCGACGAAGTCATTGTCAGTGGCCGCGAAGGCCGCGCCCATGCTGGTGCTCAAGGCTACGGCCAATGTGAGGTGGCGCAGGGTGAATCCGTCCATTGGTTTTCTCCACACAGGTTTTTATGGGCGATCGAGTGATCGTTAATCTGTGGAGGTCGACGGACGGGCAAAGGTTTTATCGGGTTTGCGGCAGGACGACGAACGGACACCGCTGGTCTGATAGGCGGTCGACAGAACCCGCGGACCGAGGCCATTCTGATAGTTGGTGAACGCAATCGATCGCGTTTGCCACCGATCAACCAACGGAGGTGTTCCATGCCGGTGCCACACGACCTTTATCAGGACTTGAAACTTTCAAAGGAAGATATCCAGCAAAAACGCACCAAGGATCCGTTACTGGATTCACTGATCAACAAGTATTCGCAGGCGGACGCCGAGGTGGTAAAGGCTGAAACCGCCCAATCGGATGCGCCCAGTGATGACGCACTGAAGAAGCTCAAGGCGAAGCGAGTGGAGGTTAAGCAAAAGATCGTTGATCGGCTCCAGACTCCATCCTGAAACTCCGTCCAGCCACCGACGACCGGTGGCTGAAAAATTGGAACGGCGATAAATCCCGGCACCTCGAATGATCAGAGTCCGACTTTACGGCTCCATTCGAGGTGCCTCATGAATGACCCAAAGTTCCCGAGCGAAGAGCAGGGCGGCTACGATCCCATCCCCACTCATCCCGAGCCCTTGAGCCCGGGGCGCATCACCGTCAACCCTGAAGATGAACCGGGTATCGACGAACTGCCGTTGGACCAGGACGACGGCACCGATCTCGACCCGGAGCGCGTGCATGAAGAAACCGATAACGCAGTGCGAAATGGCGAGATGGATCCGCGGTAACGTTTGAACGGCACATAACCTGTAGGAGCCGGCTTGCTGGCGATAGCATCAACTCGGTCAACACATTACACCGAGTTGCCTGCATCGCCAGCAAGCCGGCTCCTACAGGTTATTTCGGTGGTTGTGACAACGCGGTGCTCAGCGGCAAGCGCGCCATATGCGTCGCCTTCAACGATCCGAAATACAACCATTCCCCATACTCGCGCACCGTGGTGATCGGCGAGTAATTATCGCTGCTGCCGTCCTGCAGATTGGCAATCACCTTGCCCTCGACATCCAGCCCCAATACAAACCCGCGCTTCTCCACCGGTTTGGGCAGAACGGTCATCGCCCGCACGATCATCTTGCGCACGAAGGGATGCGCGGCCGTGGCATCGAGCAGCGCGTTGCGCGGGGCATACAGCGCCACCCAGAAGCGGTCCCGGCCATTGAACGCGAGGTTGTCCGGCAGGCCCGGCAGGTTGTCGATAAACAGATCGTGGGTGCCGGCCTTCGGACCGCTGAGCCAGTATCGACTGATGCGATAGGCACCGGTTTCGTTGACCAGCACAAAAGCATCGTCCGGTCCCAGGGTCACGCCGTTGGCAAACTCCAGTTTATCCAGCAGGACCGCTGTTTTACCGGTCTGGAAGTCATAGCGCAGCAAGCGACCATCGCCGCCGTGCTCGATGATCGCCTCGCCGTCGTGGCCGTACCCGAAGCGGCTGGAAGCATCACTGAAATAGGCGTAGTGCCCGGACTTGTCGATGACCACGTCGTCGGTGAACCCGAAGTCCACGCCATTTACCGTCGTGGTCAGCGCGATCAATCGGCCCTGAGCGTCCAGCGACAGCAAGCCTTTGACGCCGTCGGCGATCACCAGCAAACCATTGGGGTGACGCGCCAGGCCCAACGGCCGGCCGCCGGTGTCGGCCAGCACTTTTGTGTCCCTGCCGTCGAGGCTGGTGCGAATCAGCCGGCCGTCATGCAGGCCGGTGATGAGGACATTGTCTTCCAGCAGCAAGGCTTCCGGCCCGTCGATATCGTCGGCGCCCACACGCTCCATACCTTTGAGGCGCTGGTTGTCGGCGTACGGCCCACTGGTGAGTGAAGGCGCCGGTGGCGGCGTCCAGGCCACCGGTTGCACCTTGGTCGGCATCAGCAGCAGAAACGCGGCAATGGCCACGATCACCAGCAGCACGACATGGCGAAACTTGACGGTTCTCCTCACACGGTGACTCCCGTCGGAGCCAAATGTTTGTGGGCCATTTCGCGCAAGGCCAGCATCGACGCGGCGGATTCATGATCGATGCGCCGCTTCAGCAAAAAACGGTTGGCAATGCGCATGCCCAGGCCGCTGAACTGGTACTCCAGGGTGCGGACAAACCGCGTGCCATCGCCCTCGGCCTCACATTCGTAGGTCACCTCCAGCGACAGGCCATGATCGCCCTGAGCGCGAGCACTCCAGCGCCGACCGGGCAGATACTCGCTGACCGCCCAGCTTAAATGCCCCTCACGCCCGCCGGCCCTGATGTCTTCTTCGAAGCGCGATCCGGCATGCAGCGGACCGCTTTGGCCCTCGACCTTGAGCGACGACGGGTGCCACTCCGGCCAGCGGGTCGCGGTGCTGGCGTAGGCGAGCACGTCAATCGGGTTGCCGGCAATAGTGATCTGATGCTGCATGCGGGTCATGGGCGTTCTCGTCAGGTACGTGGGCTCCGGTTCCCAATAAAGGGTGCCGAACAGGTAGTCCGTCAGTGGAAAAACGATGTTGAAGTTGCGTTCCTGCATCAATTCCCGGCGGTGATGCAGTTCGTGCAGGCGGCGCATCTGACGGATCCACGGCCAACGCGTCACCGGGTTCGAGGGCGGCAGGTGCTCGCAGGCATGGAACACTTCATAGGTGAGGTAACCGAGGACCAGACAGCCGCCGACCAGACCGGCGACGTTGGCATCGAACTGCTTGAGCATCCACCAGACGGGCAGGGTGATGACGAGCGTATGCACCACGATCAGCCAGGCTGGAAACAGGATCACTCGCCAGTCGCGGGCGCTGTCGTATGTCATGTGGCCGGGCGCGAAGAAGCTGTGATGGTCACCGGCATGGCGGGCATAGAACATCCGCGCGAAGTTTTTTTTGTGATGCCCGAGGTGGCGATGCACCGTGTACACGCCGAAGTTGAAGAACAGCAATGTCAGCGGCACCGCCAGCCATTCCAGCGGTAGCACCTGATGCACGCTGCTCCAGAATGCACCGATGGCCAGCAAGCCGAACAGCAGCACAAACCCTCCGTGCAGCCAAGGGTTGTAGCGTGGATGAATGTCCGCGCGATAGCGGCTGCGAAAAGCCTCGGTGGTCTGCCTCACTGCGTTCACCTGTGGTTATTGTTGTCCCCGCAGATTAGACGATCCCGCCGTTTCCGGCGGGCCGAAGCGAGGGACACAAACGCCATGTTCCGGTGTAAAGCAGACTCAGGTCAGCGGGTTCCAGCGTTGCGACCAGTCATCGTCTGACTGGATGACTTCGCGCAGCAAGTCGAAGGCGTGTTGCAGGGTGGCCGAGTCACGGTCGCGGGAGTAGACCAGATAGGTCGGGTAGCTGAATTCCGGGGCTTTTGGCACTTGTTCCAGTACGCCGCTTTCCAGGTAACTCTGCACCACCCGGGTACGAAAGTAGCCACTGCCGCCGTTTTCCAGAATGTATTGCAAGGCCAGGGGGCCGAGGTTGAAGCTCAGCGCGGCCTTGGCTTTCTCTGGTAACGCGGCATCGTGCTGACGGCGAAAGTCCTGGCCCCAGTCGATGTACACGTAGGGGGCTGGTTTGCCGGCCAGGCGCACCAGAATCAGTTTTTCTTCCAGCACTTGCTCGACTTGCAGACGGGGCCAATATTCGGGCTGATAGACCAGTGCCGCGTCCAGCACCCCCAGTTCCAATTGGCGCAGCAGGTTTTCGCCGTCGCGGATTTCCATGCGCAATGCGTGGCCGGGAATTTTCTCCCGCAGTTCGGCGGCCCAACTGAGCATCAACGGGTTGCACAGACTGACTTCTCCGCCGATGTGCAGCACGTCGTGGTAACCCTCAGGCAGCGGCAAGTCCCGGCGCGCGGCTTCCCAGGTTTCGACCAGTTGATTGGCGTAGACCACGAAGGCTTCGCCGTTCGGGGTCAGGCGAGCACCGGCGCGGTTACGCACGAACAGCGTGCTGCCCAGCTGGTTTTCGAGTTTCTGTACACGTGCGGTGATCGCGGTCTGGGTGACGTGGAGTTTTTCCGCTGCGGCGACGAGGCTGCCGTGGCGGACGATTTCCAGAAAGGTGCGGGCGAGGTCGATGTCCATGGGGTGGCCGGTGCGGGAGATTTGGGCATTGTAAACGGATACGGTTGGAGTCGTTTGTATGGCTTTTTCGCGATGAAGGTGTACATATTGTTGCGGCAACCGCGGCTATTGGTTCCGCCCTTACGGCGGGTCACTTGGAAATGCGCCAAGTAACCAAGCGCTTTTGCCCCTTTCGTTCGGTGCCTCGCTGTGGCTCGACATGCCCTCCTTCCGGTCCTGCTCCGTGGGCCCGCCGCCATCGGCCATCCATGCCGGGTTGCCCACTGCGCAGAACCTCCACTCGGCCTCTCGATGGGGCGACTACCACCACAGCTCCGCGAGGCGGCATTCGGGCCGACCTGGCTCTTGGATTGTGCGCATTCCCCCTGTGGGAGCTAGCAGGCTAGCTCCCACAGGGGATTGTTGGCGGGCATGACATGGGTGTTCACCGCCGATGGCGTTGACGGAAAACAGGTCGGCTATCAGGCCGCCTCGCTTTGTTTTTGATCTTGATCTTGATCTGCCCCGTCGGAAGGCCGAGCGCAGGTTCTGCGCAGTGGGCAACCCGGCAAGGATGCCGGGTTAGCCGCCCCCGGCCATGGATGGCCGATGGCGGCGGGCCCACGGAGCAGGACCGGAGCGAGGGTATGGCGAGCCTAGGCGAGCCACCGTACGTCAGGGGCGCAGGCGCTTGGTTACTTGGCGCTTTTCCAAGTAACCCGCTGTAAAAGCGGAACCAATAGCCGCCGTTACCGCAGTAACGGATATGTACACCATCAAAACCTGCGTCGCCTGAAGCTCAGCCATCGCTAGCAAGCCAGCTCCTACAGGGGTTTTGGGTACATCCGCAAGGTCAGCTCAGCTATCTACCCCGTAACCGAAATTGCCGGCAGCAGGGACCGACGAGGCATCCCCCCGCAGACAAAATTTCAATCACAGCCGCAGAAAGCGCTCTTCAGCGGTTCAACTCAAAATGCAAAACACGAACAGCCAAATGCTCCCCAGAAGCCCTGAAAATCACTGACCGGTGCCGAAGACAACCGCGCCCGTTCATGACGGTGAGCATGCACCGCACAAGCCCCGACGCATTGATGAGCCTGCGCCGTCATCGGCGCCAGCGGTCTCCAATGGCCCGGCACATTAACCACCGGTGACCATTCCGGCACCACCGGCACAGGCGGTGGACCGAGTTTTTCAAACTCGGCGGTGCCATGGACAATCTTGCCATCGACAATCGTCAGTACCGACTCGATCCATTTCACGGCCTCATCCTCGATATGGAAATAGTCCGCCGACAGCGCAATCAAATCCGCCAGTTGCCCGACCTTGATCTGACCCTTCTTGCCTTGCTCGGAAGAAAACCAGGCACTGCCGTGGGTGAACAGCTCCAGTGCGGTGTCGCGACTCAAACCTTGTGGGTGCAACGCCAGACCACCAACGGTACGCCCGCTGACCAGCCAGTACATTGAAGTCCAGGGGTTGTAGCTCGACACCCGCGTGGCATCGGTGCCGGCGCCGACGGGAACGCCCTCGGCGAGCATCCGCGCGATCGGTGGCGTGTGCTCGGCGGCCTTGGCGCCGTAGCGGTCGACAAAGTACTCGCCCTGGAACGCCATGCGATCCTGGATGGCGATCCCGCCGCCCAAGGCTTTGACCCGCTCGATGTTCTGTGGAGTGATGGTTTCGGCGTGATCGAAAAACCATGGCAAACCGTCAAACGGAATGTCGCGATTGACCTTCTCGAACACATCGAGCATGCGGCTGATGGATTCGTTGTACGTGGCGTGCAGGCGGAATGGCCAGCGTTGCTCGACGAGGTGGCGGACCACGGGCTCCAGTTCCTGCTCCATGGTTTGCGACAGGTCCGGACGAGGTTCGAGAAAGTCTTCGAAATCCGCCGCCGAAAACACCAGCATCTCTCCGGCGCCGTTGTGTCGCAGGAAGTCGTCACCCTGGCCGTAATGGGAGGTACTGGTCCAGTTCTTGAAGTCGGTCAGTTCTTCCTTGGGTTTCTGGGTGAACAGGTTATAGGCGATGCGCACCGTGAGCTGTTGGTCCTTGGCCAGTTGCTGAATGACCTGATAGTCGTCCGGGTAGTTCTGATAACCACCGCCGGCGTCGATGGCGCTGGTGACGCCGAGGCGATTGAGTTCGCGCATGAACTGCCGGGTCGAGTTGACCTGATATTCCAGCGGCAGTTTCGGTCCCTTGGCCAGGGTCGAGTAGAGAATCATCGCGTTGGGGCGGGCGATCAGCATGCCGGTCGGGTCGCCATTGGCGTCGCGCTGGATTTCACCGCCCGGCGGGTTCGGCGTATCTCGGGTGTAGCCGACCACTTTCAATGCGGCGCGGTTCAGCAAGGCGCGGTCGTAGAGGTGCAGCACGAACACCGGTGTGTCTGGCGCAGCTTTGTTCAGTTCCTCAATCGTTGGCAGGCGTTTTTCGGCGAACTGGAACTCGTTCCAGCCACCCACCACCCGCACCCATTGCGGCGTGGGCGTGCGGTCGGCCTGATCCTTGAGCATGCGCAAGGCATCGGCCAGCGATGGCACGCCTTCCCAGCGCAACTCGAGGTTGTAGTTCAAACCACCACGGATCAAGTGCAAGTGCGAGTCGTTGAGACCGGGAATCACCGTCCGGCCGTGCAGGTCGATGATTTGTGTGCCCGGACCTTGCAGCGCCATGGCCTGGGCGTCGCTACCGACCACCACGAAGCGCCCGTCCTTGATGGCGACGGCACTGGCCTGGGGTTTCTTGCGATCGACGGTGTGCAGGCGTCCGTTGTACAGAATGAGGTCGGCCGGGGTATCTGGCATGGTTTTACTCCCTGCGAATAGAGGGCTGATCCAGGCACCGACGGCACCTGCCGAAAGGCCTTGCAGTACATGTCGGCGATTAAAGCCTTTGTGGTCGTCAGGTGGGGGCATGGCAATGTTCTCCGCAAAAATGATCGGATTGAACAGCCGATGTCTGACGCATGCGGCCAGAAGGAATATAGACGGCAAATCCGCCGGTAGCCGATTTCCATAGGTGAAAAACGACGAATCCCGCCACAAGGGGCGGGATTCGTGTGCAGCCAGAGAGGCTCCCGAGCGCGGGAGCCGCCGTCTTAGCCTGGGAACAGCTCGGACAGTTTCATGGCCAGCATCATGTCGCCTTCAGCGCGCAGCTTGCCGCCCATGAACGCCTGCATGCCGTCGGTCGAACCATCAACGATGCCTTCCAGGGTTTCGCCGTCCATCACCAGAGTGACCTGGGCGTCAGGGTTTTCGCCTTCTTTCAGCTCGCAGGTGCTGTCCTTGACGATCAGCGAGAAGTTCTTGGTGTCGTCGATGCGGAAACCGAAGACCAGGTCCAGACCGGCAGCAGCGGCTGGGTTGAACTTGGCTTTCATTGCTTGTACGGCATCAGCTACGGAGGTCATGGTTCGATCCTTTCTTGGGTAATAAGAGCTGGGTGATTACAGCCAGGGTCACAATAGTCCGGACTCAGCGAAACGTGATGAGTTCCGGGGCTTTCAACAGCTGCAGATGCGCATGACTGTTGAAAGAAGCCAGTGCCACCTCGCGACCACGAAACTTCAGGTGGTTGAGCGAGGTGTTGACGATTTGCCAGTTAAGTTCAAATGCCTGCCGGGCAGGCATTTGCGTAATGAGGTGGAGCAGGGCGGTGATGGTGCCGCCGGAGGTGAACACGGCGATTTTCTGTGAGTTGTCGGCGCTTTCGAGGATCCGGTGCAGACCGGCCTGCACCCGCTCGACAAAACCCAGCCAGCTTTCAAGGCCCGGGGTGTCATACGTGCCGGCGAGCCAGCGCTCGATGATCAGGGCAAAAATACGCTGGAATTCGGCACGGTTCTGCGCGGCGTTGCGCAGGATCTCCAGCGCTTCGGGCTCGTCGTCGAGCATGGCCGGCAACAGCGCGCGGATTACCGCGTCGGCGTCGAATTCGTTGAAGGCGGAATCGGTTTCCACGATCGGCGCCGGCAAGCCTGCGGCAGCGAACTGTTCCAGTGCGCTGCTGGCGGTATGTTGCTGGCGGCGCAGATCACCCGAGAGGCAGCGATCAAAGCGGATACCCAGCCCGGCGAGGTGCTGGCCGAGGACTTCTGCCTGGCGAATACCGGTCGGCGACAGAACGTCATAGTCGTCTGCACCAAAGGAGGCCTGGCCATGTCGAATCAAATAGATACTGCCCACGTCCGCGTCATCCCGGTACGTTGAAGGTTTGGCGAGGTTATGAGGATGAGGGTGAGCTGTCAATGAAAAAACATACGCTTGTTTGAAATGCCCGTTACAGCTCGTTGCCAGAGGTTTCACGGCTGGTCGCCGGGCCGGCGCATGGGTATGCTGATGTTATCCCGCGCGCGATGAAGCGCATTGTATTGAGGAGTCTCTGTGGAGTTTCTGTCCGAATATGCCAGTTTCCTGGCTAAAACCGTGACACTGGTGATCGCCATTCTGGTGGTCCTGGCCAGTTTCGCGTCGTTGCGCAGTAAAGGTCGGCGCAAGTCGGTCGGCCAGTTGCAAGTCAGCAAACTCAATGATTTCTACAAAGGGCTGCGTGAACGCCTGGAGCAGACCTTGCTCGACAAGGATCAGCTCAAGGCCTTGCGCAAGGTCGAAGCGAAAACCGAGAAAAAGCAAAAGAAAAAACCCGAAGCCAGATCCCGGGTGTTCGTGCTGGATTTCGATGGTGACATCAAGGCTTCGGCCACCGAGAGCCTGCGCCACGAAATCACCGCGCTGCTGACCCTGGCCACGCCCAAGGATGAAGTGGTGCTGCGTCTGGAGAGCGGTGGCGGCATGGTCCACAGCTACGGCCTGGCGTCCTCGCAACTGGCGCGCATCCGCGACGCCGGCGTGCCGCTGACCGTGTGCATCGACAAGGTCGCGGCCAGCGGCGGCTACATGATGGCGTGCATCGGCCAGAAGATCATCAGCGCCCCGTTCGCGATCCTCGGCTCGATCGGCGTGGTGGCGCAGTTGCCGAACGTCAATCGTCTGCTGAGGAAGCACGACATCGACTTTGAAGTCCTCACTGCCGGCGAATACAAGCGCACCCTGACCGTGTTTGGCGAAAACACCGAAAAGGGCCGCGAGAAATTTCAGGAAGACCTGGACGTCACCCATCAGTTGTTCAAGAACTTCGTTTCCCGCTATCGTCCGCAATTGGCGATCGACGAAGTGGCCACCGGCGAAATCTGGCTCGGTGTTGCCGCGCTGGACAAGCAACTGGTCGATGAACTCAAGACCAGCGATGAATATCTGGCCGAACGGGCGAAGAAATCCGAGCTTTATCACCTGCACTACGCCGAACGCAAAAGCCTTCAGGAACGCATCGGCATGGCGGCCAGCGGTTCGGTCGATCGCGTTTTGCTGAGTTGGTGGAGCCGGTTGACCCAGCAACGCTTCTGGTAACTTTTATAGCTTCAAACAAATGAAACCGTGGATTCCCTCCACGGTTTCATTTTTTTTGCCCTTCAGAAGCTCTGCTTTCCGTGCCCAAGCAGCGAAATATCCTATCGTCCCTGTCAATCGCTCCCGCTTTTTCGGGGGCACGGGTCGGGTAGGGTGGTGGTCCTGAAATGACTGCAACGGAATGCACCATGAAAGAACTTCCTCTCGACGTTGCCGGCCCTTCTCCGGTGCCGTCTCTGCAAATGCGCGATGAACTGAAAAGCGCCGTGGACATCGCACTGCCACAATCCCCCAGCCAGTTTGGCGAGCGCTTGATCAAGGAAAAGTGGGGGGCGAACATCGATCCGCAGACTGCCTTGCTGGTGACGCTCGATTACCACTACAAGGGCCATCCTGCACAGGAGGGTATCGAGCAGGGGCAAGTGGCCAGTTCGCGGTCACTGCTGCAAGCCCTGCTTGCCAATTACCAGACCATTGGAGACGGGCGTTTTGCTGAAACGGCCTTTGGTCTGTACACGTCGCCGGACATCGGGCCTTCCGTGCGGATCGTACAGAATGTCGATGAATTCGCCGATCATGGCCGCGGCAATCATGAGACGTATGAAGGCATCTATCGCCAAACGGCTCCACAATCCTATGGCCCGCTGACTCAGATCGATTTGAGGCCGGCGGATTTCAAACGATGGGTGTGGGAGCTGGACCTGCAGGGGCTCTATAAAACGTACCTTGATCACGCCTGGCCGTCGGACGACGTGCTCGCTGCTGCCAGTCCTTACCCCTTGAGAACGTCGGTCAAAGCGGCGTTCGTCATGACCGCCTGGTTGCAGCTTCATGAACAACGCTTGACTCAAAAAGGCCTGGAGCTGGTGATGCAGGCGGCAGGCTTGCCGCCAGACCAGTCTTGGGAAACGCTGACCATCAAGCAACTGCAAGCGCCGACTCGCGTTTCTTCGTACGTCAAAGCCGGCCGTTTGAAACTGTACCGTTATACCGCGACCGATATCTGGGCCTTGCGCGACACCGCCAGTGCCCGGGTGCTGTTGTACATACCGGGCAACTCGTCACCCTTGCATGAGTTCGCCAACGCCACGCAAATGCACCACTGGATCGTCGCGCAGGGCAAGGTCAGCACGACAAAACAGGCATTGGCCTCGCACTTTGCCGAAGGCGATCGCGAGGACGGGACGTTTCACGCCGGTGTGCTGACGGCGCTGGATGGCATGGCGCAGTATCCGGCGAAACACCGACTGACCAACAATGCCGGTTTCTTCAACAACGACGGTTACTGGGGGCCGGACGAGTACATCGGCTACGACGATCCGCCACCGGCGACCGATCCGTTTGCGCAACTGGTGCTGACGATGAAACAGGCAGCCCTGGCCAGCCTCGACAGCATCCGAAGCGATGCCCAGGTCAATCGCGACAACTTAAGTGCAGTCGTTGAACCGCTTGTGCAATGGATCAACCGATTCGGACCCCTGGCACTGTTCGTTCCGGGGGGGCGAGGGAATATTGGCGCTGGCCGGGCTTATTGACGCGGGTTACGGTCTGGATCAGGTGGTCAACGGTAAAACCTCGAACGAACGGTCGGAAGGTGTGACGCGCACCGTTTTTGGTTTGCTCAATGCATTGCCGATAGCCGCAGAAGTGGCGCTGAAGGGTGAAACTGCGGTGGCCCATCCGGAAGAAGGAGGTGTGAGGCCTACGCCGGAAATGCCCGTTGCCCCAACGCTACAACCAACCAGCCTGACACTGCCGACACGGGTCGAACTGATCCGCGGCATCGGCTCATCCGTGGCGTCTTTGAGCGATGACGTCCTGGCACAGATCGGCAAAGTCAGCGCGATCTACGACGATATGTTGCGGCTGATGCACACGGGTCATCCACCGACGCCTCTGCTGGCTGACACCATCAGTCGCTTCAAGATCGATCAGGATCTTGGTCCGGGGAGCGCAGCCGAGCCGTTCAACAGCCGTTACGCAGCGCTTCAACACTCGGAGCATGAGTGGGTGCGGCTGTTTCAACGCGAATATCCGGGCCTGCCCAAAAACGCCATTGAGCAAATGCTCGACCGCTACGGCGTGAATCTCCAAGCGACGCCCAACGTGACGGAGGCCAGGCAAGTGTTCGCACGCCTGGACAGCAAGGCACGGCAATACCAGCAACATGTACGTCTCAATCGAGCCTATGAAGGCCTTTATCTTCGTTCCGCGGTTAACCCGGAGTCGGACACACTGGCCTTGCACTCACTCCAGAATCTGCCCGGCTGGCCGAAAAGCCTTCGGATCGATGTACTCGATCAGACTGCCATCGGAAGCGTACTGGACCGCAGTGGTCCACTTGATGCAGCGGATGTCCGACACCTGATCAAGACCCGCGATCATTACCTGCATCACGGTATGCAGACCGACCTCTACCACGCGCTGCTGGGTGTGCTGTCAGAGGACGAGCGATCAGCGTTGCATCTGGTGTCGCTTGATCCGGCCAGTGAATTGCGGCTGAAAATCGGTGATCAGGCTTTACCCCGCTCAGAATTCAGACTCGGCCTCGGGCGAATGGACGCCAGGCTACCCTTCGACGCCCGGGGGCTCAGAGGCGGCGGCTTTCCGGCAACGCCCCAGACCGAGGCGCTGACGCAGCAGATGATGCGGCTGCAACTCAAAGAGATCTATCCGGAATTCACCGATGCCCAGGCGGATGCGGTTCTTCTGCGGGAAGGCTTGAACGCACAGGCTCACATTGAGTGGTTGAAGCAACAGTTGCAGCAACTCGACACCGACCTGACCGGCTGGGTAGATCAGGTGGAGAGCGACGTCCATGGCATGGATCTCGATTTTCTGACCCTGAATGATCCCGGAGCGGCGGGACTGAACGCTGCACAAATCGAAGCCTATAACGTTCAGCTCGGGCAGATTGAAATACAAAGCGAACGTGCAGTTCGAAATGAGTTGGCCGAGCAGTTGGTCGACATTTGGCAACAGCGCGGACCACAGCAGGATCTTCTCCTGGCAGGGGATCAGGTACGCGGCGTCAAGCTGGATCTCGACTTCGAGAACTACCACCGGTTACCCAATTTGAATGTTCGGTTCAACAACGTTCTCGAGTTATCGATGCGTGGCTTCCACCTGACCGAAGAGGAAAGCCTGAACGGGTTTCTTGAGGGTTTTCCAAACCTTGAAGTGCTGAATCTGGAAAGTGTCGACCTGAGTCACTTCAACCGAGGCAGCGACGCGCAACGCTCCTTGCCTCCTGCAATCAATCAAATGCGGCATCTCACTACGCTGAATCTCAGGTCGACAAACCTGACTTTCAGTGAACGCGCGGCTTCTCAACTGACTGATCTGACCCGTTTACGTACTTTGGTGTTGAGCGATAACCCGCTAGGTGTCCCGCCGTTGGTGCTGGGAATGAGCGACTTGCGCTGGCTCGACTTGAGACGTACCCGGATCAGGTCTTGTCCGGTCGGGATTATGGACGAGCCTTGTCTGCTGAGCCTGGACTTACGCAATAACTGGATAAACCGGGTTCCGCAACAGGTCCTGAATCAAGCTATCGCCAGAGACCGCGTGCTGTTGCAGGGCAATCAGTTAACGGACGAGGACACCCTGTTGCGTCTCGTGGACCACCGGAGGCGAACAGGAATCAACGTGTGGTTGAGCGACCCTGGCCCCAATTACGGCAACCCCATCGAGTGGTTACGCGAAGGCGATAGCGGGCAACGGGAAGCCCGAGCATCGACGTGGCAGAGGCTGGCAGCCAGGCCGCTCGGCAGCAGGTTCTTGAGAATAATGGACGGCCTGACGCTGACGGCGGACTTCAGGGTCGATTACTTTGCATTGCAGGCGAGGGTGTGGCGACTTCTCGGCGACGCCGAGGCGTCAGAGGCGCTATGGGCGCGACTGGTTCAGGATATTGAAGCGGCCGAGGTCGACCCTGAAAACCCGTTTACGCTGTTCGCGGCACTTGAGGATCGTGCCCGGTTTTATCGGGATTGGGAGACTATGGGCAGACCCTTTCCGATAAGCGCACAGTAGGGGAGAACCTTGAACCCCGGGCGGGGTTCAAGGTGTGACGATCAGCGGCGACGGAACAGCGGCAGCGGTTCGTCGGTGGCGGCCTGATAGGTCACCGAGAAGTCCTTGAGACCTTCCAGCGCTTCGTACGGGTCTTTGTCGGCGCGAATGGCAAACGCGTCGAAACCGCAGCGATGCATATAAAACAGCTGGTCGCGCAGCACATCGCCAATCGCCCGCAATTCACCTTTGAAACCGTAACGGTCACGCAGCAGGCGGGCGTTGGAGTAGTTGCGGCCATCGGTGAAGGCCGGGAAGTTCAAGGCGATGACCTGGAAGTTCGCGACGTCTTCACCGATTTCTTCGGCTTCTTCATCGGCATCCAGCCACACACCCAGGCCGCCATCGCGGGCCTTGAGCATGCGGCTGTGTTCGCGCCACAGCTGCAACGGGACGATCAGGTCGTCGCAGTTGCTGATCTCGTCGATGTTGAAGTCCTTGGGCAACAGGTGCCAGGTTTCGTCGACGACTTCGTTGTTCTTAATTATTCGCTGCATAGACGCGTTCCTTGAAGAGGTCGATGCCAATACGCTGATAGGTGTCGATGAAGCGCTCGTCTTCGGTACGTTGTTCGATGTACACGTCGATCAGCTTTTCGATCACGTCAGGCATGGCTTCCTGGGCAAAGGACGGGCCGAGGATCTTGCCCAGGCTCGCATCGCGGCTGGCGCTGCCGCCGAGGGACACCTGGTAGAACTCTTCGCCTTTCTTGTCCACCCCGAGGATGCCGATGTGGCCGACGTGGTGGTGACCACAGGCGTTCATGCAACCGGAGATGTTCAGGTCCAGTTCGCCGATGTCGAACAGGTAGTCCAGGTCGTCGAAACGGCGCTGGATCGACTCGGCGATCGGGATCGATTTGGCATTGGCCAGCGAGCAGAAATCACCGCCAGGGCAGCAGATGATGTCGGTCAGCAAACCGATGTTCGGCGTGGCGAAACCTTGCTCGCGCAATTCGCCCCACATGGCGAACAACTGGCTCTGTTCAACGTCGGCCAGAATGATGTTCTGCTCGTGGGAGGTGCGCAGTTGACCGAAGCTGTAGCGATCGGCCAGGTCGGCCACGGCGTCGAGCTGTTTGTCGGTGATGTCGCCCGGCGCAACGCCGGTCGGCTTCAGTGACAGGGTCACGGCGACATAACCCGGCTTCTTGTGCGCCAGGGTGTTGCGGGTGCGCCAGCGGGCGAAGCCCGGGTGTTGCTTGTCGAGTTCGGCGAGTTCGGCGGTCTGGTTGTCCAGTGCCTTGTAGTCCGGGTCGACGAAGTGTTTGGCGACGCGATGCACTTCGGCTTCGGTCAGCGTGGTCTGGCCACCGCGAAGGTGTTCCATTTCCGCATCGACTTTTTGCGCAAAGACTTCAGGCGTCAGGGCCTTGACCAGAATCTTGATCCGCGCCTTGTACTTGTTGTCGCGACGGCCATAGCGGTTGTAAACACGCAGGATGGCGTCGAGGTAGCTCAACAGGTCTTGCCACGGCAGGAATTCATTGATGAACGCGCCGACCACCGGGGTACGGCCCAGGCCACCGCCGACCAGCACACGGAAGCCCAGTTCGCCCGCGGCGTTGTGCACCGGCTCAAGGCCGATGTCATGGACTTCGATGGCCGCACGGTCGGAAGTCGAACCGTTGATGGCGATCTTGAATTTACGCGGCAGGTACGCGAATTCCGGGTGGAACGTCGTCCATTGGCGAACGATCTCGCACCATGGGCGCGGGTCGATCAGCTCATCGGCAGCGACACCGGCGAACTGGTCGGTGGTGACGTTGCGCAGGCAGTTGCCGCTGGTCTGGATCGCGTGCATCTGCACGGTCGCCAGTTCAGCGAGGATGTCCGGGATGTCTTCCAGCGCCGGCCAGTTGAACTGCACGTTCTGGCGGGTACTGATGTGGGCATAGCCCTTGTCGTAGTCGCGGGCAATCTTCGCCATCATTCGCGTCTGGCGCGAAGTCAGCTGGCCGTAAGGCACCGCCACCCGCAACATCGGCGCGAAACGCTGGATATAAAGCCCGTTTTGCAAGCGCAGAGGGCGGAATTCTTCTTCGCTCAGCTCGCCTGCCAGATAGCGTCGGGTCTGATCACGGAACTGCTTGACGCGGTCCTCGATGATCCGCTGATCGTACTCGTCGTATACGTACATATAAGTCCTGTTCTCAGGCTTGGGCCGGTCGGATCCAGTTGCGATTTTCGCTTGCTGACATCTCCGATACTGCCTCGGCAATTCTGCGCGCACGGCCGCGCACTCCCTACGGAGCCGGGGCAAGATACCAGTTTGGAGTTATGCGCAAAAGTGATGTTTGAGTATATGTAAAGAACCAAAACGACTAACGAGAACTGTTATTGATAAACCCGTATTTGTCGTGCGGGCAATCCTCGTCTTTACTGTGGACGAGTCTTTATGCAATCACCGATAAAACCGACAAGAGGCGATGCAATGAGCAACCCTACCAAAGCTTCAAAGCCTGACAGTACGGTCGATGCGTGGGCCATTCTGTTTCTGATCATTCTGGTCGTAGGCACCGCGGTATTCTGGGTCAGCCATCAATAACCGACCCCGTCCGGGCCCGACGCTGACGATTGTCGGACAAAAACCGGAATAAACGCCGTTTTACGGAGGTTCGCTGGCTATAATGCGCAGCGAATTTCCGGGGCTCGGACGATCAATGTTGAAGTTCTTCTGCACTTTCCTGCTGATGCTGGGCATCACTTACGGCCCTGTTGCGCGTGCGGAATCGGTGTTGTTCCTGAATCCGGGAAAGGTGGATGAAGCCTTCTGGGTCAGTTATTCGCAATTCATGCAGGCAGCCGCCACGGACCTGGGGATTGACCTGCGAATTCTCTATTCCCGACGCATGCCGGAGCTCATGCTGGCGCAAGCCCGTCTGGCGCTGCAAGGCCCCGATCGCCCGGACTATCTGGTGTTCGTCAACGAACAGTACATTGCCCCGCAAGTCCTGCGTATGGCTCAGGGCAGCGGTGTAAAGCTGTTTATGGTCAACGCGTCGCTGACCGCCAATCAACTGAGTCTGTTGGGCGAGCGCCCCGACCGGTTGGGCAGCCTGGTGCCCAACGATGAGGAGGGTGGCTACCTGATGCTAAAAGAGCTGATCCGCCAGCATCCGCCCGTGGCGCCCGGTGAGGTGATCGAGTTGCTGGCGTTCTCCGGCCTGAAGATCACGCCATCGGCGCAACTGCGCGAGCAAGGCATGATGCGCGCGTTGGCCGAGCATCCCGAGGTACGTTTGCGGCAACTGGTTTACAGCGGCTGGACTCGGGACCGTGCGTATGAACAGGCGAAATTGCTGTTGCGGCGCTACCCGAAGGTGTCGCTGGTGTGGTCCGCCAATGACGAAATGGCGTTTGGCGCCATGCAGGCGTATTCAGAGACGGGCGGCGTGCCCGGAAAGGACGCGTTTTTCAGCGCGGTCAACACCTCCACCGCCGCGCTGAAGGCGAAAGTGGACGGACGATTGAGCGTCTTGTTGGGCGGACATTTCACCCTAGGCGGTTGGGCCCTGGTGGCATTGCATGATCTCGATCGGGGTGTGGACATCAGCCAGTATGGCGGCCGTGATCGCCAGATTCCGCTGCTGCAACTGGTCGACAAGGCCACCGCCAGGCGAATGCTGGCCATGGGGGACTCGCCGGATTACGGCGTGGACTTCCGCCGTCTATCGGCCAAGGGCCGCCCGACGTCCTATCGCTATCCGTTCAGCCTGCAAACCCTGATGCGCTAAACCCCGGCCAGCAACAGCACCAGTTGCACGATGCCGTAGAGCGACAAAGCGAACACCGTCGTGAACAGAATCCCCAGAATCACAAAATGACTGGGTTTGCCGTGGGTGAAGTCCCGCGCCCGGTTTTTCCCGCTCTGCACCCCGAATGCCGCCGCCATGACGCTGTGCAGCATCTGCCACAACGTTGGTGGTTTGTTGTCGACTGGATCGTCCATAAATCCCTCTTCAGCAAGGTCTGAGCTATCAGCATAGCCAAACAACCTGCCCATTTCCCCCCCTATAAATATGTACCGCCATACCGCCGGATGGCTGTGATGTCCTGATGCGCTCTCAATCGAGCATCAGGAGCAACATCATGCCGGACCCTTCCACGCCCACAGAGCCCGGGATTCACGTCCCCTTTATCAAGAGCCGCGTCCCCGACTGGACGCGTCACCTGACCACCTCCCATCTCCAGGCCATGACGCAAGCGCGTAATCCCGCCCAGCGATTCATCGACACTTCCCCCGAGCTCTATGCCAAGGCGTCACAGGCCTTGCGCCAGGCCTTGCTCGACAGTCAGGCACAGAGCAACGCTTCCAGCCAGGCGCTGGCCACGACTCTCAAGGATTTCAAAGGCATCACCGAGTTCGCCAAGCCATTGCTGACGGATGCGTTGCAGAAAAAATTCGGTCAGGCGCCGGATGTTGTCGACACGGCGCTGTTTCATATGCGTTCGCCCAACCTGGCCGAAGAGCAGTCACTGTTGCAGGCGGCACTGCGCAACTTCGAAGAAGATGAGCCCTTCGACGGCGTTGCCCTGCAGGAGACCAGCGCGCTGGCGCCCGTAGGGGCACTGGAGCAGCACCTTTACGATGAAAGCACTCGCTACCCGTTCGCGAAGGTGCGCTACAGCATCCGTGACAAGTTATCGATCAAGCCCGCAGCGTTCGCCAGCCTGTGCCGGGAACTGGACGTGGGCAAGCAGTATCAGAACCATCTGAGTACGGTATTCGATGCGCCCGACAAGGCTGCGACTGTACGCCAGCAGACGATGGCGGCGGACAAGGAGCGGATGCGCGTGCAGGCGCACATCGCTCGAATGAGGTCGGACATTGACGCCGCGGACCATGCCACGGTGTTAGCGATACTCGACGGTACCTCGGGGGGGCGGCTCAATGGGGAGTCGGCCATTTACAGTCGGTTGCAGGTGTTTGGCTCGACGCTGAACGACGTGCTGATTATTGGCGCGGCATCGCGCAAAGTCAGAGCGACCCTGCAAAATCCCTGGCTCTTTGTGCTGCCGTTCACACCCGAACTGGCCAAGCTGATTCCTGATTCACGGATCATCGTCTACATTCCGGGCGATCCCGTCAGCCCCCTCAAGGCGTATGCCTCGGGCCGCGAGTTTGCCCGAGACCTTGCGATCAAGCTGCGCTCCGTCACGTACCAGCGGTTCTTTGCCGGCTTTGTCGCGCAAGATGAGTCAGGGCGTTTTTTCCACCGGCTCAAGCGCCAGCTCAAGGTCCAGAAGTGGGACCCGGCTCCGGTTTACCCCGGCCCGCCCTATGCGCCGGGCGCGTTCCTCAATGGCATGTATGTAGAGGTGTGGAACGAGAATGTTGACCTGGGGATGGATGAAACCTTCATTGATGGCGAAGTGTTTGCAGCCCGTTATGAGTTTCATCTGGCCAGGCTGAAGTCCAATGCCAGGTTGCTGGCAATACCCACCGCCGAGGTTGACCACGAAGCCTGGATAACGCGACTTGAACACTATGCCGAATGGGGTTTGAGCGTCTTGAACGTGGCAGCCTTTTTCGTGCCGGGGCTGGGTGAGGTCATGCTCGCCTTCACCGCCGTGCAATTGACCTACGAGGTTTACCAAGGGGCGGAGGCGTGGAAAGAGGGTGACGCCGAGGAGGCGTGGGGCCATCTCAAGTCAGTTGTGCAGAACGTAGCCTTCATGGCCGTGTTGGGCGCGGTCGCCAGCAAGGCGCCGCCGATCATCAACTCGCGGTTTGTCAACGGGATGGCCAAGGTCGCCACGCCTTTTGGTGAATCGCGTTTGTGGAGTCCCGATCTGGCCCCCTACAAGAGCAGTGTGTCTCTGGAGGGGCTCGAGCCGAATGCATTGGGGCAGTATAAGGTCGGGGACAAGACCTGTATTCGACACGAGGGAAATGTCTACGAAAAGACCTTCGACCCGGTGTTGAAAAAATGGCGGATCCAGCACCCCGGCGATCCCCAGGCCTATCAACCGATCTTGCGGCATAACCGACTCGGTGCCTGGCATCACACCCTTGAACGACCGCTGGAGTGGGATCGCCCAACGTTGTTGCGCAGAATCGGGCCGCAGATGGACGTTTTTTCTGATGCGCAGTTACAGCAAATTGCCGAGGCCAGCGGGGTCAGTGATGACGCGTTGCGCCAGATGCACATCGATCTTCAGCCACCGCCGCCGCTATTGGCCGAGACCATCAGGTCGTTCAAGGCTGACCAACAAGTGAACGAGTTGATTGATCGGATCCGCAACGGCAATGAACTGGGCAGTGCTTACGAGGCTGTCGTACCGCTGGCTGTGGGGCTGCCAGACTGGCCCGTCGAGGAAGTATTGGAAGTCTTCGAGGGACCGGAACCCTGGGGTGCCTCGCAGCGCTTCGGTTCAGCGTCGGCAAGCAACAGTGTGAAGCCTGCGATCAAGATCACCCGAGCCGAAGTGCAGGCCGGAAAATTGCCGGAGCGCGTATTACGGGCGCTAGACGAGCCACAAATCACCCGGTTGCTCGGCGTGCGCAGCGCACAACAAGGCGCGGACCGCGTGCAGATGTTCAGGGACAGCCTGGCCAACCGCGCCCTGGATAGCCAAAAGGCCCTGTTCGACCGACTGCTCACCGACCAGCAGACGACCAATGCCGATATTCAACGACTGCAGCGCAGTTTCCCCACACTGTCGCCGGAGGGGGCGCGACAGGTGCTGAGCAATGCCAGTGCCGCCGAGCTGTCCCAATTGCGCAGCAGCGCAAAAATACCCTTGCGCCAGGCGCAAGAAATTCGCGCCCATTTACAGCAGGGCGCCCTGAACCGGGCGCTCTGCGGATTACATCTGGAGAACATGGCGTCTGTGGCCAGCGATCGTCTGGCGTTGCACAGCCTGGAGCAGTTGCCCGACTGGTCGACAGATAGGCGCGTGGAGCTGCGGTCCGGCTCGATCAAGGGCCCATTGCTGGACAGCGTTGGCGGCGACAGTGCGACGATTCGCAATTACCTGGTCAAGGGCGACGGATATTTTCGGGCCTATGACGCCCAGGGCAGGCCTCTTAACAACATCCCCGCCCATGGCCGCAATCTGTATGAATCGCTGCTGGAGTTCTTGCCCCAAGCGACACGGGCAACCCTGGAAGGCAATCAAGGCCAGGCCTTGCAAAAAAAACTGGCGAACCATGCCAGCACTCATCGCGACGACATGGCGCTGATCTTGAAACAGCGCCCGTTAAATGCCACCGGGCCGTCCCTGCGTCTGCCCAATGGCCGCCTGGGTTACCTGGCCAGTGGTCGTGGTGTCGGCTTCCACGATGGTGCATTGGTCTCCAGGGTACGGAACCTTTACCCGAACATCTCCGATGCGCATGCCAGTCAATTCGTCAGAAGCCGCCTGAGCGCGGGAGACACCGATCAGCAAGTGTTCAATCTGTTGAACAACCGTCAACGGGAATTCGACGCATTGGAAACCTCATTGAACACCTGGGTCGACGCTGTCGTGCCGACCCCTGCTGGTGGGCAGTCTCGCCGAGTGATCGCCGATGGGTTGATCCAGTGCTGGCGTTATGGTCTTTACCGAGGACTGGAGCCGGCTTTTGATCTGAATTTAAGCGGTATTGACACGTTGCCCGAGTGGGATGCCGACTTCACCCATGTGCGTAATGTGCAACTGGACAGTGGCCAGCTTATCGGGAACTCGGGCAATGAACTGCTTCAGCGGTTTCCAAAGATCAAAAAGCTGGATCTCTCCGTGAAAGTGCGGGACATGGCAGCCCTGGCCGAAAAACTGCCTGAATTGACCGAGATTACCGAGCTGACGCTCGATGGCGCATTGGAGACCTATGCACCGCAGTTGGTGCAGGCGCTCCAGGGCATGACTCAACTGGAGCAGCTGTCGCTCAGGGGCGATATGGGCGCAATGGACTTCGGCACGCTGACGAATCTGCGGTCCTTGAGGTTGGCGGGGAATCTGACCGAGTGGCCGACCGGGGTGTCGGGCCTGAACAGGCTTGAAACCCTCGATCTACAGCGAATGCCGATCAAGTTGCTGCCTGACGAACTGTTCAGCGGGCGGGAGTCGATATGGCGGTGCTTGCAGCTGGATTGGGCGGCCCTGGAGCCGCAAGCTTTCATGAAAGCCTATGATTATGTGCATGACAACCCGGCACATCTGGTCGACGAACCGCAAATGATTGCCCAGTACTGTGGAGGGCGTTTGAGGAAGCTGGCACCGAATGATTACACCTTTGCATCAGACGCAATGGCGCGTTTCAGTCGCGACGGAGTATCGGGGCGGGCATTACTGGAACAGGTTGATGCACTGCACGAGCAGCATCTGGCATTCAATCAGTCATTGGACGCCTGGAAGGGCAGGGTTGTGCGGGTCGATGGCAGGC
The DNA here is from genome assembly GCF_007828295.1 of Pseudomonas sp. SJZ080. NCBI lineage: Bacteria > Pseudomonadati > Pseudomonadota > Gammaproteobacteria > Pseudomonadales > Pseudomonadaceae > Pseudomonas > Pseudomonas sp. SJZ080. The sequence goes on along the minus strand of NZ_VIUK01000002.1, from coordinate 312,851 downwards.
AAATGGAGATCTCGCACCGTGAGCTGATCGCTGAAAGAATCCGCGAATGCGCTCGCAAGGGACTGCGTTCCCGGTATTTACCTGCGGAACCTATGGCGGGCCCGTCGTGGTCGCACGGTGACGCGGTGAACGAATTGTTGGACCTGACGGGGTTTGGGCCGCTGGGTGATTTACCCGCGCTTGGCGATACGGTCTTTCCTCATGTGCGCAGCCTGGTCCTCACTGGCAGCGGGCTTTCGAGCGTGCAGGTCAATGAGTTTCTGAGAGGATTTCCCCAACTGCGGTCCCTCAACCTCAGCTCCAACCAACTGACCGGACTGCCACAGGCCATTGATTCGCTCCGGGAACTCAGTGAATTGAACCTCTCATTCAATCAGATGAGAATCACGGCGTCAGCGCAAGCACGGTTGAACCGTTTGACCCACCTGAAAACGCTGAGCCTGGCGTACAACCGGGTCGATGCTCTTGAGGTCGGTTCGATGACCCGCCTGCAGAGCCTGGACCTGAGTCATACCCATATCCGCAGTTGGCCCGAAGGCGTGTTGACGTTGCCCAACCTGCGCCGTCTGGCCTTGAATCACAGCGCCATTACTGACATCCCGGCAGCGGCCCTGACCGGGCATGATCAGCTGTTGATGGGGACCTCGCTGCAAGGTTGCCGGCTGAGCCCGCAAGCGGTGACGGCGGTGCGGGCATACGCGCAACGCACGGCGTCCCGCAACCCGATGGATATTTCACCAGCGCACCTGTCCGCCGGACGAACCGGTGGCGATCCGGAGTTCTTTCCGGATGAAGTATCGGAGCACCCGGACCTTTTATTGCCTTTGCACCTGGAACCAGGCGAAGGTGATTTGCCCCAGACCTCAGCCGCCAGGCTGCAGCGCCTTGATCCCCAGCTGGGTGATGCGCAAGCCGTTGAACGAATCGAAGCATGGCTTGCCCAGGGCATGACGGCTCTGGAAATTGAAGCCCGGCTTATTCAGTGGCAGCAACAGCAGATGCAATTGATCAAGCACTTGAATGACTGGATCGATGTCCCTGCCGTTCGCAGTCGCCAGGGTTGGGTGGGCGCGGTAGACCGCCGCCGGGCGGCTGATCAGCTCGTGGAGTGCTGGCGAGCCACCTTGCGAGATGTTCCTGCGGCGGAGGGAGCGCCGACTGATGCTGTCCTTGATTTTAACGGCCTGATCATCGGCGATTTGCCTGCCTTGCCGGTCACGTTCGAGCAGGTCGGTGCGTTGGACCTGAGCGGTGTCGGACTCACGGAAAGCTCGGATGCGTTCCTGCGTTCGTTTCCCCGGCTGCGCAGTCTGACACTCAATCACAACGGCCTGGGCACCTTGCCCGAGGCAGTGGGGCAATGTGAACACCTCACCCGGTTGAGCGCCACATATAACGATCTGCGTGCCAGTGATGAGTTGTCGCGCCAGTTGCGCTCGCTGAGGCATTTGCAATGGCTGGACTTGAGCGAGAACCGCATCGCCAGCTTTGATGTCACTGATCTTGACCAGTTGCAGGGGCTGAATCTGAGCAATAACAATCTTTGGGAATGGCCGGAGGGTGTGCTGGAAGCGCCGGCGCTGACAACCCTCAACCTGAGTGGCAACCAGATAGAGGTCATTCCTCGCGCTGCCTTGCTGCCTCAGCACGAAACTTTGATGGCCGGCACCAACTTGACCGACAACGTCAATCTGGAACTGGATGAAATGTTACGACTGCAGGAGTACCTGGCGGACACTGGCCGTGGCTTGGGGTTCACCGCGCAAGAGATTGAGCGACTGCTTGAGGGCTACGGGCCTGAATCGGTCGACGGTTCCGAGAGCTCTGACTTGGAGGATCATCCCGACCATGAGACGCCGGAGGTAGAAAAAGCGCGGTGGTTTTCCGGCGTGGCGGCAGACTCGGAAAAACACCGGATGTGGAATGCCTTGATGGAGCAGGACACCACCCAGGACTTTTCATACATTCTCTCGCAACTTCAGCACACCCGGGACTTTGCCGCCGATCGCCTGGATCTCACGCAGCGCGTCTGGCGTGTCCTTGAAGCCGCTTATGGCGATCAAGCGCTGAGCGAACGGTTGATGGTTCTGTCGAAGGCATTGAGGAATCGCGCGACCTGTGGTGACGGTCGGATATTGTTGTTCAACGAGCTGGAAATCGAGGTCTATGAGTTCAATGCCTTGAAGGCCATTGCCCCCGAACACAAAGGTCGCGAGCTGCTGAAACTGTCGAGAAACCTGTTTCGCCTGGCGCAGGTCGAGGAGATCGCCAAAACGCGCATCCAGCTCAGGCCCGCTATCGATCCTGCCGAGATTCGCCTGGCCTATCGAATCGGTCTGGCTCAGCGTCTTGAATTGCCCAGTCAGCCCAAAGGCATGGTGTATGAGAACCTGGCGCAGGTGGCGCCAGCGGATCTGGACGAAGCGTACGCAAAGATCATCGCCGAGGAAAAGACGCCCGTGTTCATCGAACAACTGACCGCGCGTAAATACTGGCGAGACTATCTGGAGGAGAAATACCCTGGGGAATTTACCAGGGTGCAGCAGGGTTTTCAGGACAAGGTCAGTGAGCTGGAGGACAAGTACCCGGAGCTCAATACGGCCTACCTACAGGAGATGGACGCCCTGGATACCGTCAATAAAGCCAACCGCCTGCAACTGCTGACCACGCTCAGCGAGCGTGAGATAGCCGTGTTGGGTGCACAGGCCTGATCGGCCAGCCGTGGGCTCTGGAGTCAGCACATCTGCCTTCAGAGCCCACGGCTTCGGATCAATCAGTTGTCGTAGCCGAGGTTCGGCGCCAGCCAGCGCTCGGTCACGCTCAACTCCTGGCCCTTGCGCGACGTGTAGCTCTGGACCTGATCCTTGTCGATCTTGCCCACGGCGAAATACTGCGCTTGCGGGTGAGCGAAGTACCAGCCGCTGACCGCCGCCGCCGGGAACATTGCATAGTGCTCGGTGAGGAACACGCCGCTGCGGCCGGCCTGCATCTCGCTGGCTTCAGGGTCGAGCAAGGCGAACAGGGTGCTTTTCTCGGTGTGATCCGGGCACGCCGGGTAACCCGGGGCAGGGCGGATGCCGGTGTATTGCTCTTTGATCAGCGCTTCGTTGTCGAGGGTTTCGTCCTTCGCATAGCCCCAGTGCTCTTTACGCACTTGCTGGTGCAACCATTCGGCGCAAGCTTCGGCCAGACGGTCGGCCAGCGCCTTGACCATGATCGAGTTGTAATCGTCGCCCGCGTCCTGATAAGCCTTGGCCACTTCTTCGGCGCCGATGCCGGCGGTGGTGATGAAACCACCCACGTAGTCGGTAATTTCGCTGTCCTTCGGCGCGACGAAGTCGGCGAGGGAGAAGTTCGGCTTGCCGTCGGTCTTGATGGTCTGCTGGCGCAGGTGATGCAGCTTGGCCAATGGCTTGCCGTCATCGCCGTAGACTTCGATGTCGTCGTCGCGCACCTGGTTGGCCGGCCAGAAACCGAACACCGCACGGGCGCTGATCAGTTTCTCGTCGATCAGTTTGGCGAGCATTTCCTGGGCGTCGGCGTACAGCGCGGTAGCGGCTTCACCGACCACTTCGTCTTCGAGGATGCGCGGGAATTTGCCGGCCAGGTCCCAGGAGATGAAGAACGGTGTCCAGTCGATGTATTCGGCCAGGACTTTCAAGTCGATGTTGTCCAGCACTTTGGAACCGGTGAACGTCGGTTTGACCGGCACGTAGGTGCTCCAGTCGAACTGCGGCTTCTTGGCGATGGCGGCCGGATAGCTCAGGCGTTCGGTGCGGGCGCTGCGGTTGGCGGTGCGCTCGCGAACGTCGATGTATTCCAGGCGGGTCTTCTCGACGAACGCCGGTTTCAATTCCTTGGACAGCAATTGCGTGGCAACGCCTACGGCGCGGGAGGCGTCGGTGACGTAGATCACCGCGTCGTTGCTGTACTTCGGCTCGATCTTCACCGCCGTGTGCGCCTTGGAGGTGGTCGCGCCACCGATCATCAGCGGCAGGTGGAAATCCTGACGCTGCATCTCGCGGGCCACGTGGACCATTTCATCCAGCGAAGGCGTGATCAGGCCGGAGAGGCCGATGATGTCGCATTTCTGCTCCTTGGCCACCTGCAGGATTTTCTCTGCCGGCACCATCACGCCGAGGTCGACGATGTCATAGCCGTTACAGCCCAGCACCACGCCAACGATATTCTTGCCGATGTCGTGCACGTCGCCCTTCACCGTGGCCATGAGGATCTTGCCCTTGGCTTCCGGTTTGTCGCCTTTTTCCAGTTCGATGAACGGGATCAAGTGGGCCACGGCCTGCTTCATCACGCGGGCGGATTTCACCACCTGCGGCAGGAACATTTTGCCGGCGCCGAACAGGTCGCCGACGATGTTCATGCCGGACATCAGCGGGCCTTCGATCACTTCGATCGGGCGCGCGAACGACTGGCGCGATTCTTCGGTGTCTTCGACGATGTGCGTGGTGATGCCCTTGACCAGCGCGTGTTCCAGACGTTTGTTGACGTCCCAGCCGCGCCACTCTTCGGTCTCGGCTTCCTTGACGCTGCCGTCGCCCTTGTACTTGTCGGCGATGGCGAGGAGGGCGTCGGTGCCTTCCGGGGTGCGGTTGAGGATCACGTCTTCGACGGCGTCGCGCAGTTCCACCGGGATCTGGTCGTAGATCTCCAGCTGACCGGCGTTGACGATGCCCATGGTCAGGCCATTGCGGATCGCATACAGCAGGAACACCGAGTGAATCGCCTCACGCACCGGGTTGTTGCCACGGAACGAGAACGACACGTTGGACACGCCGCCCGAGGTCAGCGCATACGGCAGCTCGTCACGGATGTAGGCGCAGGCGTTGATGAAGTCCACGGCATAGTTGTTGTGTTCTTCGATACCGGTGGCCACGGCAAAGATGTTCGGGTCGAAGATGATGTCTTCCGGCGGGAAGCCGACTTCGTTGACCAGAATGTCGTAGGAGCGTTTGCAGATTTCTTTCTTGCGCGCTTCGGTGTCGGCCTGGCCGGCTTCGTCGAAGGCCATCACCACCACGGCGGCACCGTAGCGTTTGCACAGTTTGGCGTGATGAATGAACTGCTCGACGCCTTCCTTCATGCTGATCGAGTTGACGATGCCCTTGCCCTGGATGCACTTCAGGCCGGCTTCGATCACTTCCCATTTGGAGGAGTCGATCATGATCGGCACGCGGGAGATGTCCGGTTCACCGGCAATCAGATTGAGGAAGGTCACCATCGCCTTCTTCGAATCGAGCATCCCCTCGTCCATGTTGATGTCGATGATCTGGGCGCCGGCCTCGACCTGCTGCAGGGCGACTTCCAGCGCTTCGGTGTAGTTGTCTTCACGGATCAGGCGGGCGAATTTGGCCGAACCGGTGATGTTGGTCCGCTCGCCGACGTTGACGAACAACGAGCTGCGATCGATGGTGAACGGCTCCAGGCCCGAGAGGCGGCACGCCTTCGGAATGTCCGGGATTTCACGCGGCGCATAACCGGCCACGGCTTTGGCGATGGCTTCGATGTGGCCCGGCGTGGTGCCGCAGCAACCGCCGACGATGTTGAGGAAGCCGCTTTGGGCGAATTCCTCGATGACCTTGGCGGTCTGCGACGGCAGTTCGTCGTACTCGCCGAATTCGTTCGGCAGGCCGGCGTTCGGGTGCGCCGACACGTGGGTGTTGGCCTTGTTCGACAGCTCTTCCAGGTACGGGCGCAGCTCACTGGCGCCGAGGGCGCAGTTCAAACCGACCGAAATCGGCTTGGCGTGGGCCACGGAGTTCCAGAACGCTTCGGTGGTCTGGCCGGACAGGGTGCGGCCGGAGGCGTCGGTGATGGTGCCGGAAATCATGATCGGCAGCTCGACGCCCAGCTCTTCGAACACCCCTTGCACGGCGAAGATCGCGGCTTTGGCGTTCAGTGTGTCGAAAATGGTTTCAATCAGGATCAGGTCGGAACCGCCTTCGATCAGGCCTTTGGTGGCCTCGGTGTAGTTCTCCACCAGTTCATCGAAGGTTACGTTGCGGTAGCCGGGGTTGTTGACGTCCGGCGACAGCGAGCAGGTGCGGCTGGTCGGGCCGAGCACGCCGGCGACGAAGCGCGGCTTGTCCGGGTTTTCGAGGGTTTTCGCGTCGGCGATCTTGCGCGCCAGGCGAGCGCCTTCTACGTTCAGTTCGTAGGCCAGTTCTTCCATGCCGTAATCGGCCATGGAAATCCGGGTGGCGTTGAAGGTGTTGGTTTCCAGAATGTCAGCGCCGGCATCCAGGTAGGCTTTTTCGATGCCACCGATTACGTCCGGGCGCGTCAGCACCAACAGGTCGTTGTTGCCTTTGACATCGCTCGGCCAGTCGGCGAAGCGTTTGCCACGGTAATCCTGCTCCTCGAGCTTGTAGCTCTGGATCATCGTGCCCATACCGCCATCGAGAATCAGGATGCGCTCTTTGAGGGCGTGCTTGAGAGCTTGAAGGCGAACACTGCGATCGGACATTGGGACTACTCGGAAAGACCATGACGAAGGGCCGGGATCATAGCAAACCTGTGCGCTTTTAGAGCATGTGCGGTTTTTGCATGAATATCGCTCATGTTGGCAGCGAGGCCATACCGGTAGAATCGCGGCGTTTTTTCACGATCAGGACCAGGGACATGTCTTTTCGCGTCATCAGCAGTGTTTTGCTGTTTTTAAGCTGGGGCGCCGCCGCGCAGGATCCGGCCGTTTCCGCTGCCATTTCTTATACCCGCGACATTCAACCGATCTTCACCGAAAAGTGCGTGGCCTGCCATGCCTGCAATGACGCCGCCTGTCAGCTCAATCTGGGCAGCGGCGAGGGTGCTGCGCGCGGCGCGTCGAAAGTCCCTGTCTACGACGGCGAACGCAGGCAGGCTGCCGCGCCGACCCGATTGTTTTATGACGCTTTCGGCAAGCACGCCTGGCAGAAAAAAGGCTTCTATCCGGTGCTCGACGCTCAGGGCAGCCAAGCCGCGTTGATGGCGCGGATGCTGGAGCTGGGGCACAAAACGCCGCTGACGCCCAACGCCAGGTTGCCGGAAGACATCGTCCTGGGTCTGAACCGGGAAAACAGTTGCGCGATGCCGGCCGAGTTCGACGGTTACGCCGGCGCTCATCCGAAGGAAGGCATGCCGCTGGCGGTCACCGGCCTGACCGATCAGCAGTACCAGACGCTGCAACGCTGGCTGGCCTCGGGCGCGCCGATCGATGAGCAAGGTCTGGTGCCGTCGGCGAAAGAAGCCTTGCAAGTGGTGCAATGGGAAAACCTGCTCAACTCGCCGGGCGCCCGCCAGAGCCTGGTGGGGCGCTGGTTGTTCGAGCACTGGTTCCTCGCCCACATTTACTTCAAGGACGGCGAGCCGGGGCATTTCTTCCAGTGGGTGCGTTCGCGCACGCCGACCGGCCAGCCGATTGACCTGATCAACACGCGCCGCCCGAATGACGATCCGGGCACCCAGGTGTATTACCGCTTGTGGCCGGTGCCGGGTGTGATCGTGCAGAAGACCCACATCACTTATCCGCTGAGCGCGGCGAAGATGGCGCGGATCAAAAGCCTGTTCTACAACGGCAACTGGCAGGTCAACGCGTTGCCGGGTTACGGGCCGGAGCGCCGGGCCAATCCATTCACCACGTTCGAGGCGATCCCGGCGCAGGCGCGTTATCAGTTCATGCTCGATAACGCCGAGTACTTCGTGCGCACGTTTATCCGTGGGCCGGTGTGCCGCGGCCAGATCGCCACCGACGTGATCCGCGATAACTTCTGGGCGCTGTTCCAGGCGCCGGAACACGACCTCTACATCATCGACCCGAACTACCGCGGGCAGGCCACGCCATTGCTGGCGATGCCGGGCCAGAACGATGACGTCGGCAGTGTCCTGAGCCTGTGGCATGACTACCGCGACAAGCGCAACGAGTACGAGGCGCTGCGTCGCGACAACTACGCCGATGCGCCCGCGCCGAGCTGGTCGACCTTGTGGGCAGGCAACGATAACGCGCTGCTGACCATCTTCCGGCATTTCGACAGCGCCTCGGTGGACAAGGGCCTGATCGGCGAAGTCCCGCAAACGATGTGGCTGTTCGATTTTCCGCTGCTGGAGCGCACGTATTATCAATTGGCGGTCAATTTCGACGTGTTCGGCAACGTTTCCCATCAAGCGCAGACGCGCCTGTACTTCGACCTGATTCGCAACGGCGCCGAGCAGAATTTCCTGCGCCTGATGCCCGCCGATTCGCGGGACGGTTATCTCGACGACTGGTATCAGAGCGGCGGAAAATTCAAGATGTGGCTGGACTATGAAGCCATCGACAACGACAAACCGACCGCGCTGAAACTCGACGAGAAAGACCCGAAACACGACTTTGCGATGCAGCTGCTGGCTCGCTACGGCGAGCTCAACGCCAGGCCTGATCCGATCAACCGCTGTGACGGCGCTTATTGCTCGAGGCCGAATATCGATCCGGACCTGCAAAGTGCCGAGCAGGCCTTGAGCCGCCTGACGTCGCGCCCGGCAGCGGGCCTCAAGGTGATCGATCAACTGCCGGAAGCAACGATGTTGCGTATTGAGGCCAAGAGCGGCAAGCGTGAGGTTTACAGTCTGTTGCGCAACCGCGCGCACAGCAACGTGGCGTTTCTGCTGGGCGAGTCGCTGCGCTATCAGCCAGGGCTCGATACCCTGACCATTTTCCCCGGCGTGCTCAGCAGCTACCCGAACTTCATGTTCAACATTCCCGCCGGGCAAGTGCCAGCGTTTGTGGAGGCGATGGAAAATGCCAAGGACGCCAACCGTTTCGAGAAAATCGTCGAACGCTGGGGGATTCGCCGCAGCCATCCGCAGTTCTGGTTTTATTTCCATGACCTGAGCACGTACGTCCACGAAACCGACCCGGTGGAAGAGGGCGTGCTGGACATGAACCGCTACGAGAATCTTTGATCGACTTTTGATGAGGGCTCGGTGTCCCAGTTTCATGGATACCGCCGATCCCCTGTAGGCGCCGGCTTGCTGGAGATGGCTTCCTCGCAGTCACCTTGATGTTGAACGTGACGCCGCCATCGCCAGCAAGCCGGCTCCTACAAGGGAAATGCGGTGGTTTGCAGGGCGGTCGATGTTGATTTCGGTACAGGCACTGCGCGCTCTCTCGGCCTGGACGGTGGGCCGATCGGTCAGATGTTCATCGACAAAGGCGCGGTGGGCGTTGATGTCTTCTTCGTTATCAGTGGTCTGGTGATATTCCTGTCCACCGAGGGCAAGTCGCTGCCGCCGGGGCGGTTTCTGTCCCGGGCGTTGCTGTTCCGTTTGCAGGCACGGTTGCTGATCGTCGCTGCGCTGCTGTTTGCAGTGTGCCAGGCGTGGACCGGTTACGGCTGGATCAGCGAGTTTTACCGTTCGGACATTGTTTATGAGTTTCTGCTGGGGATTGCCATCGGCATGACCTACCGCCGTGGCTGGATCAAACCCGTTTTATGGTTGCCATTGCTGGCGCTGGCGTGCATGGCGCTGGAACGCTTTTTCGAGAACCGCCGGATGTACCTGATGCACGTGTTGGTGCTGTCTGCCGGAGGTTTTGTCGCACAACGTTATGGCGTAAACCCCTACGTCATGTTCACCGTTTGCGTTGCGACCATTGGCGTGGCGTCGTGGGCAAGTTACGAATGGGTGGAAAAAAGCAGCTATCGGTGGCTTAAAGCGCGGATTGGCGGCGAACTGCCTGATCGCGGCGAACTGGCGCTTTCCCGACAAAAATACTAGGACTTTGTACGGCGCGATGATTGGCGTAAACTGCGCCCAAGCCTGCGAGGAGTTTCCATGACCGCTATTACCATCACCGACGCCGCCCACGATTACCTGGCTGATCTGCTCTCCAAGCAGAACACCCCGGGCATCGGCATCCGCGTCTTCATCACCCAGCCTGGCACCCAATACGCCGAAACCTGCATTGCCTATTGCAAGCCGGGCGAAGAAAAACCCGAAGACACCGCGCTGGGGCTGAAAAGCTTCACTGCTTATATCGATTCGTTCAGCGAAGCTTTCCTGGACGACGCGGTTGTCGACTACGCCACCGACCGCATGGGCGGCCAGCTGACCATCAAGGCGCCAAACGCCAAAGTCCCGATGGTCAACGCCGACAGCCCGGTCAACGAGCGCATCAACTATTACCTGCAAACCGAAATCAACCCGGGGCTCGCCAGCCACGGCGGTCAGGTCAGCCTGATCGATGTGGTTGATGACGGCATCGCCGTGCTGAAGTTCGGCGGCGGTTGCCAAGGCTGCGGCCAGGCGGACGTCACCCTGCGTGAAGGCATCGAGCGCACCTTGCTCGAGCGCATTCCCGAACTGAAAGGTGTTCGCGACGTGACCGACCATACGCAGAAAGAAAACGCCTACTACTAAGGTGTTCGCTGCAGAAACGAAAAAACGGCACCCGTGAGTGCCGTTTTTTTATGGGTGAATTTCACTGACGCCTTCGTGAGCAAGCCCGCTCCCACATTTGTTCGCCGTCGTTCACAGATGTTGTGTTCGCTGAAGATTTAATGTGGGAGCGGGCTTGCTCGCGATGGGGCCCTACGGTCGATACAAATGCGCATGCCCGGCGCGATACAGCGATGACTCACTGAAGTGATCGCTCCCCAACACCCGACCCACCAGAATCAACGCCGTGCGCCGAAACCCCTTCGCCTCGACCTTCCCGGCAATATCCGCAATCGTTCCTACTACCCAATCCTGATCCGGCCAGGTCGCCCGATGGATCACCGCAATCGGGCAGTCCGCGCCGTAATGTGGCAGCAATTCCACGAGGATTTTCTGCAGATGATTGACCCCCAAATGAATCGCCATGGTCGCCCCATGCTGCGCCAGACTCCCCAACTCTTCACCCGCGGGCATCACAGTCTTGTCAGCGTAGCGAGTCAGAATCACGCTCTGTGACACGTCCGGCAATGTCAGCTCCGCACCCAAAAGCGCCGCGCAGGCCGCCGTGGCGGTGACACCGGGAATGATCTCAAACGGAATATCGAGTTCGCGCAGGTAGCGAATCTGTTCGCCAATCGCGCCATAAAGACTTGGGTCGCCTGAATGCACCCGCGCCACATCCTGGCCATTGGCATGGGCGGTCTTGATCAGTTCGATGATCTGTTTCAAGTGCAGTTCGGCGCTATTGACCACCCGTTCGGCGCGATGGCCTTCCAGCACCGCGGCAGGTACCAGGGAGCCGGCGTAGATGATCACCGGGCAACTGCGGATCAGCCGCTGGCCTTTGACGGTGATCAGTTCCGGGTCGCCGGGACCTGCGCCAATGAAGTAGACGGTCATCGTCGTTTCCTGTCAGAAAAAGGGTCTGGGCAAAGCTACAGATGAAGATTGCTCATGATCGAGGGCGGGATTATCGAGGATTTTACGCAGCGCTGGCCAATGCCAGGGTCGCCTGGGCGTATTTTTGTCGTGAGATCAACAGTTTTGCCGGTGCCTGAGCCAGTTGTTCTGCGAGGGCGAGGGCGGCGCTTTCCGCTACGCCATAGCAGCCGGTGCGCTCAAAAGCGATGTCCGAGCGGTGGCTGAGTTGAGGTTGATAACCAGCCAGTTGCTCACTGCTGAAGTACATCAAGGGCAGCGCGAGTTGTGCGGCGAGTTCGATCAGGCCAGGCTCGTCGCGCTTCAGGTCGATGCTGGCCAGGGCCTTGATCTGGTGAAGTCCGATTTGATGCGCCTGTAATGCCTGATCGAGTAACGCCCGCAGCGTGCTGACGGGGCAGCCGCGCTGGCAGCCCAGGCCGACCACCAAAGTCGGCGCTGTGCCGGTATCCGTCATGCGTGGTATTGGCCATCGCTTTTGCGGCGGAACAACCAGGCGCTGATCAGGCCAAGGGCCAGCCAGAACGCCACGTTGGTCAGCTGCGAAGCGATTTTGAACTGGGATTCCAGGGCTTCCGGCGCGAGCATCGAGTGCACTTCCGGTTGCGGCGCACCGATGACGTGAGGAACGGCGAGAATCGCCACACCCAGGATCTTCATCAGCCAGTGGCGGCTGAACACGATCAGCGCGATGCCGACAGCGGTGGACGCTGCAGTGCCGATCCACCAGATTTGCCGTTGTGCCAGGTCCGCCGCGGCAGTGCCCGGCAGTTCCGGTGGCAGGCCCAGGGTCGGCGCCAGTACAAACGTCGCGTAACCAGCCAGACCCCAAAGCAGACCCTGGGAGGTTTTGGTTGGCGCACGCAAGGTGTAGAGGCCGGCGAGCATCAGCGCGAAACCGACAGCCACCACCAGGTTGCCGCCAGTCGTCGACAGCACGCGCTGCCAGCCGTCTTCCGGCTCCCAGGCTTCGGCATCATGGGTGTGAGCGGCGGTACCGGCGGCGTGTTCGTGAACTTCAACCGCAGCCGGCTCGGATTTTTCGTAAGTCTCAGCCTGCAGAATCAGCGGGGCGACCCAGAAACTTTGCAGCAGAGTCAGCAACAGGGCGGCCAGCAGCCCGGTGAAACCCGCGGTTTGCGCAATACGCTTGATCATGTCGGCAGGTCTCAATGGCACGGGAAGGCAGAGCTGTGGCGGGTATCGTGCGCTGCGTTGTGCACTGCTTCGATGTGCGAAAAACCGGCGAAATACACAAGGCACGCGCCAAGAATCGACGCACACACGGCGGCGGTCAGGCGTTGGCTCAGGGTTGTTGTGGTGCTGGCGGTGCTGTGGCCGGTGCTGCTGATGATCGACATGGCGCTTCCCTCTGGTCTGTCAGCGGGTGAATAGAGCGCATGGAAGATCCCTGCGAATCGGGCTCGCAGAGATTCAAACAGCGCCCGCCCACCGCGGGTTTGTTATTCAGTGAACAGAACGTCACTTTGTGTTGCGGGCCGGTCTCCGGGCTCGCGAGGGGCTTGGGCGTCAGCCGAAACCTGCAAGCGTCACCTTCCCATGCCTAACTGCTGGCACAGTGGATCTGACGCTTCGCTCGCTTACCGTTGCGGGGGCAGCACCGGACTGACATGGCTTTGAGTAAAGCACATGATTCACCGGTTTCCCGTTTCACCCTGTGAAGGGCACCCGTAACAAGGTGCGTAGGAGAGCATGGGCAGGGGTTGGGCGTCAATTGGCAGGGGTTCTCAATTGGGATTGAAATGATGATTTGTAGGAGCTGCCGAAGGCTGCGATCTTTTGATCCTGTTTTTTAAAAGCAAAATCAAAAGATCGCAGCCTTCGTCAGCGCCTACAGACATTGACCCGCCCCAAGACGATGCGTAGCCTTGCGCTTTCGAGGTTCTTCGGCGTTTGCCGAAGCTAAGAAGGGAACGCGGTCGATGCCGCGGCTGCCCCCGCAACTGTGAACGGTGATGTTCGCTGCCACGCCACTGCACGCTCCAGCCCTGGAGCCCGCGGGAAGGCGCAGCAAACGCCAGTCCAGCGACTGGCACACCGTCAGCCAGGAGACCTGCCTCGACACGAATTCTCACTACAACCGGGCGGGGTGATCCGGTGGCGAAATCTTCCGCGCGCGCATTCGTTGCAGCGGTCGTCGTCCCGTATGCCCGCCACCTTGCCAAAGGGCATCCGATGAAAACACTGGCCAAACTCCCCGTCACCATCGTTACCGGCTTCCTCGGCTCGGGCAAAACCACCTTGCTGCGGCACATGCTGGACAACGCTCAGGGCCGCCGCATTGCGGTGATCGTCAACGAGTTCGGCGAACTGGGCATCGACGGCGAAATCCTCAAGCAATGTTCCATCGGCTGCACCGAAGAAGAAGCCAACGGCCGGGTCTACGAACTGGCCAACGGCTGCCTGTGCTGCACCGTCCAGGAAGAATTCTTCCCGGTGATGCGCGAACTGGTCGCTCGTCGCGGCGACCTTGACCACATCCTGATCGAAACCTCCGGCCTGGCCCTGCCAAAGCCTTTGGTGCAAGCCTTCCAGTGGCCGGAAATCCGCAGCGCCTGCACGGTTGACGCGGTGATCACCGTGGTCGACAGCCCGGCTGTTGCCGCCGGCACTTTCGCGGCCTTCCCGGATCAGGTCGACGCCCAGCGCAAACTCGACCCGAACCTGGACCACGAATCGCCCCTGCACGAACTGTTCGCCGACCAACTGGCCAGCGCCGACCTGGTGATTCTCAACAAGGCCGACCTGATCAGCCCGGAAGACCTGGCTCGCGTACGCCTGGAAGTCGCCGAAGAACTGCCGCCGGCGGTGAAAGTCATCGAAGCCAGCAGCGGTCGCCTGCCACTGGACGTGCTGATCGGCCTCGGCGCCGGTTCCGAAGAGCACATCGACAGCCGTCACAGCCATCATGATCACCACCATGAAGGCGAAGATGATCACGATCACGACGCGTTCGACTCCATTTCCATCGAACTGCCACAAGCCGACGAAAGCCTGCTGCTGGACGCGCTGACCCAACTGGTGGTCAAGCACGGCATTCTGCGGGTCAAAGGCTTCGCCGCCATCCCGAACAAACCGATGCGTCTGTTGATCCAGGGCGTGGGCACGCGTTTCGACAAGCACTTCGATCGTCAGTGGGGCACTGATGAAGCGCGCACCACGCGTCTGGTGTTGATCGGTCAGGAGTTGGACGCCGCGCAACTCGAAGTGCAACTGCGCGCCGCGCTCAGCGTTTAACCCATGCACCTGCTCAGGACCCAGCCCGGCGCTTTCGTGTCGGACGACAACATTGCCGACCTTGGACAAACCCCCGCCGAGCTGGTGATCCTGTGCAGCGGTGATTCCAGCCTGGCGCTGCTCGCCGAAGCGGCGCAGCAATTGCCGGACCATTACCCGAGCGTGCGCCTGGCCAATCCGATGCAGGTGCAGAACCATGCGTCGGTCGACCTGTATGTCGATGAAGTGCTGCGCCACGCCAAGGTAATTCTGATTTCGCTGCATGGCGGCATTGCCTATTGGCGTTACGGCGTCGAGCGTCTGGTCGAGCTTTCGCAGCGCGGCGTGCAGCTGATTCTGGTGCCCGGCGATGATCGCCCGGACCCGGAGCTCAGCGACCTCAGCACGGTTGGCGTCGAAGACCGCGACCGGCTCTGGCATTACCTGCGCCAGGGCGGCATGGCCAACGCCCTCGATCTGTTTCGCTGTCTGGCCAATCGCTGGCTGGATCGCGACTATGCGTGGGCCGAACCGCAAACCCTGCCGCGTACCGCGATCTATCACCCACAAAAAAGCCCCGCCGCATTGAGTGATTGGCACGCCGACTGGCAAGCCGGTCAACCGGTGGCGGCGGTGCTGTTTTACCGCTCGCATTTGCAGGCGGCGAACACTGCGTTCATCGATGTTTTCTGCCAGCGTTTGCAAACGGCGGGGTTGAACCCCTTGCCGATTGCCGTGGCCAGTTTGAAAGAGCCCGGCTGCCTGGCGGTGGTCGAGGACTGGCTGGATGAAGTCGAAGCAGGGGTGATTCTCAACACCACCGGTTTCGCTCAATCCAGCCCCGAAGCGCCGCATTTGCGGCCGTTCCGCCGCAATATCCCGGTGATCCAGGCCATCTGCGCCCAGGACAATGAACCCGGTTGGCGTGCCAGCGAGCAAGGTCTTGGTCCGCGGGATCTGGCGATGCACATTGCGCTGCCAGAACTGGACGGCCGGATCATCAGCCGCCCGATCAGTTTCAAGGACCTGGCGTGGCGCAGTGAGCGCAGTCAGTCCGATGTGGTCTGTTACCGCCCTGCACCTGAGCGCATGGATTTTGTCGCCGAACTGGCGCGGCGCTGGATCGATCTCGCGCGGCTGCCGAACAGCGAAAAACGCATCGCCCTGATCCTCGCCAATTACCCGACCCGCGACGGGCGCATTGGCAATGGCGTCGGCCTCGATACACCCGCCGCAGCGTTGAACATCCTTCGTGCGTTGCACGCAGAAGGTTATCCGCTGCCCGCCGAACTGCCCGACAGCGGCACCGCGTTGATCCAGCAATTGCTCGGCGGTGTCAGCAACGACCTCGATACCCTCGACCAGCGTCCGTGTCATCAAAGCCTGGCCCTGGACGACTACAACTCGATGTTCAACGCCTTGCCCGAGGCCAACCGCCAAGCCGTGCTGGAGCGCTGGGGCACACCCGAAAGCGACCCGATGTTCCGCGGCGGGCGGATGATGATCGCCGGACTGCGTTTGGGCCTGACCTTCATCGGCATTCAACCGGCGCGCGGTTATCAGGTCGATCCGAGCGCGGTCTATCACGACCCGGACCTGGTGCCGCCCCACGGCTATCTGGCGTTCTACTTCTGGTTGCGCAACACCTATGGCGCTCACGGCGTCATCCATGTCGGCAAGCACGGCAACCTCGAGTGGCTGCCGGGCAAAGGCGTCGGGCTGTCGGACACCTGCTGGCCGGACGCCTTGCTCGGGCCGCTGCCGAACATCTATCCGTTCATCGTCAACGATCCGGGCGAGGGCGCCCAGGCCAAGCGGCGCACTCAGGCGGTGATCATCGATCACCTGATGCCGCCGCTGACCCGCGCCGAAACCTACGGGCCACTGCGCAACCTCGAACTGTTGGCCGACGAATATTACGAAGCGCAATTGCTGGATCCGCGTCGCGCCCGGGAGTTGCAGCGCGACATCCTGCAACTGGTGCGCGACACGCACATCGACCGCGAACTGCAACTGGACGAGAAACTCGACAGCGACGCCGATGCGGCGATCTGGTTGCCGCGTCTCGACACTTACCTGTGCGATTTGAAAGAGTCGCAGATCCGCGATGGCCTGCACATCTTTGGCGAGTCGCCCTCCGGGCGTTTGCGCATTGATACGTTGTTGGCGTTGTTGCGCATTCCTCGTGGCGATGGCCGTGGGGCGCAATCAAGTCTGTTGCGAGCGTTGGCCAAGGCGTTCGAGTTGGGGTTTGATCCACTGGATTGTGCGTTGGCCGAGCCTTGGGCCGGGCCGCGTCCAATTGAACTGCAATCGCTTGGCGATGAAGCCTGGCGCACGGCGGGGGACACCCGCGAGCGCCTGGAGCTGTTCGCCGCGCAACTCATCGCGCAAACCCTGAATCCCGACCCCGAACCCTTGTGGCGAGGGGGCCTTCTCCCACAGGAGGCGAGTTGGGACGAGGTTGGCGCCATCCTCGACAACCTGCACGAAGTCGTCGCACCTCGACTGGACGCCTGCGGCCCCGCAGAAATGCGCGGTCTGCTCGACGCCCTCAGCGGCCGCTTCGTCCCGGCCGGCCCTAGCGGCGCGCCAAGTCGCGGTCGCCTGGACGTGCTGCCGACCGGACGCAACTTCTATTCGGTAGACGTGCGCAACCTGCCGACCACCACTGCGTGGCGCATCGGTTTCCAGTCGGCCAACCTGATTCTTGAACGGCACTTGCAGGATCACGGCGATCACCTGCGTCAGCTCGGCCTGTCGGTCTGGGGCACTGCGACCATGCGCACCGGCGGCGATGACATCGCGCAGGCCATGGCGCTGATGGGCGTGCGCCCGGTCTGGGCGACGGGCAGTCAGCGCGTCGATGATTTTGAAATTCTGCCGCTGAGTCTGCTGGACCGTCCGCGGGTCGACGTGACCTTGCGCGTGTCCGGTTTCTTCCGTGATGCGTTTGCCAATCTGATCCGTCTGTTCGACGCCGCCGTGCAAGCGGTCGCCGCGCTGGAGGAGCCGGACGATCTCAATCCATTGGCCGCCAAGGTCCGCGCCGAGCGTGAAGCGCTGTTGCAATCGGGGCTCGATGAGGAGGCGGCCAGGCGTCAGGCCGGTTGGCGCATCTTCGGC
This sequence comes from Pseudomonas sp. SJZ080, assembly GCF_007828295.1. Taxonomy (NCBI): domain Bacteria; kingdom Pseudomonadati; phylum Pseudomonadota; class Gammaproteobacteria; order Pseudomonadales; family Pseudomonadaceae; genus Pseudomonas; species Pseudomonas sp. SJZ080. The sequence continues at coordinate 295,139 of NZ_VIUK01000002.1, read as the reverse complement.
GCCAAACCCGGTGCTTACGGCGCAGGTGTGCAAGGCGCCATTGACGGGCGTCTGTGGCAAAGCCGCGAGGACCTGGCCGAGGTGTACCTGAACTGGGGCGGCTACGCTTACGGCGGTTCCGACGAAGGCACCGCCGCCCGCGAACAGTTCGCCCAACGCCTGAGCCAGGTTCAGGCCGTGCTGCAAAACCAGGACAACCGCGAGCATGACTTGCTCGATTCCAACGACTATTACCAGTTCCAGGGCGGCATGCTCGCCGCCGTGGAAAGCCTGAGCGGCGAAGCGGCGGCCAGTTACCATGGCGATCACAGTCAGCCGGACTTGCCGAAGATTCGCACGTTGAAGGAAGAGCTGAACCGGGTGATTCGCTCGCGGGCGGCCAATCCGAAGTGGATCGACGGCGTGAAACGCCACGGCTACAAAGGCGCGTTTGAACTGGCAGCCACGGTCGATAACCTGTTTGCCTTCGATGCGACGACGCAGTTGATCGACGATCACCAGTACGCGTTGCTGGCGGATGCGTATTTGCTGGACCCGGCGACGCGGGATTTTGTTCGCGAGCATAATCCGCATGCCTTGCGCGACATGACCGAACGCATGCTGGAAGCGCAGCAGCGCGGAATGTGGAAGGAGCCTGGCGAGTACCGCGAGGCGCTGGAGAACTTGTTGTTGGACATAGAAGAAGACAGCTGATGCGCCGCCGACTCTGTGGGGGCGGGCTTGCTCGCGAAAGCGGTGTGTCAGTTGACACCATTGGTGAATGTCAGGCCGCATTCGCGAGCAAGCCCGCTCCCACAGGTAAGAGGTTTGTCAGTGAATTGCACTGATCCACCCACCGACCATGAACGAGAATTGAAGATGACCGACACCCCGCATTTCCCCTTATCCGCCGTGGTCGGCGCCGACGACTTGAAACTTGCCCTGTACCTCACCGCCATCGACCCGAAAATCGGCGGCGTGCTGATCGAAGGCCCGCGCGGCATGGCCAAGTCCACCGTGGCCCGCGGCCTCGCGGACCTGCTCGCCAGCGGTCAATTCGTCACCTTGCCGCTCGGTGCCACGGAAGAACGCCTGGTCGGCACCCTCGACCTCGACGCGGCCCTGAGTGAAGGACGCGCACAGTTTTCTCCCGGTGTGTTGGCCAAGGCTGACGGCGGTGTGCTTTACGTCGATGAAGTCAATCTGCTGCCCGATCACCTCGTGGACCTGCTGCTCGACGTCGCCGCCAGCGGCACCAACCTGATCGAGCGCGATGGCATTTCCCATCGGCATGCGGCGAAGTTCGTGCTGATCGGCACGATGAACCCGGAAGAGGGTGAGTTGCGGCCTCAACTGCTCGACCGCTTTGGCTTGAACGTGGCGCTCAGTGGTCATACTGCACCGACCCAGCGTGGCCAGATCATCCGCCGGCGTCTGGATTTCGACAGTGATCCGCAACGGTTCTGCGCCGAGTGGGAGGGCCAGCAGCAGTCTTTGCGTGAACGCTGTGAGAACGCGCGCAGCACGCTGGCGAGCATTCCCCTCGACGATGAAGCGCTGGCACAGATTACCGAGCGCTGTTTCGCTGCGGGTGTCGATGGCCTGCGCGCCGATCTGGTCTGGCTGCGCGCCGCCCGTGCCCACGCGGCGTGGCGGGGGGCGAGCGCCATTGCCGACGAGGATATCGACGCGGTGGCCGAATTCGCCTTGCGTCACCGTCGTCGCGAACAATCGCCACCGGCGCCGCAACAGGCCCGACAACCCTCACCACAACATTCCGACCCGAGTGAAGGCCAGGGCCAATGGGGCGAAATGCCGGCCCAGGCGTTGCCGGTCGGTGCCCGACGCGAAGTGCCGAGCTGGCCAAAAAAGCCCTAGGCATTCGCCCTCGATCTGATGCGGGGGCGAATGCCAGACCCCGCACCGGATCGCTGGCCAACGGCAAACAGGGCACACGTCAGGCTGCACGCAGTGGTTCGATCAACTGGCCCGGCACCTTGCTCAATGGCCGTCCTCGTCAACGCCAGGATGTGCTGTTTCATTTACGCACCCGTTCGCCCCACGAACTGTGGCTGGTGATCGTCGACGCCTCGGCCTCGACGCGTCGCCACCAGGCATTGAGCGATGCCAAGGGGTTGCTGGCGCAACTGTTCGATGACGCTTACCGCCAACGCGCGCGCCTGGCGTTGTTGACGGCCAGCGGTCATGCCCCAGCGTGGCAAGTGCAGGGGTTGAAAGCGTCCAGCGGTTTACGCCACTGGCTCGATGGCCTCGGCGCGGGCGGCGGCACGCCGTTGCTGGCGGCGCTCGGCGAGGCGGGGCGATGGCTCGCGGCACGACAAAAACGCTTTCCGGCGGAACAGCAGCGGTTGTTGCTGGTGACGGATGGGCGATTGAAGGAGTGGTCGAGTTTGCCGGCGCTGGAGTGTCCAGGGTTGTTGATCGATATCGAGCGCGGGCCGATTCGGTTGGGGCGGGCGCAGCAGTTGGCGGCGGAGCTACAGGCGGATTATCGGCATATCGATGAGTTGATTTCAGGTTGAGTTTTACAGTGTCTGTGCTGGCCTCTTCGCGAGCAAGCCCGCTCCCACATTTGATCTGCGGCGTTCACGGATCCCATGTGGGAGCGGGCTTGCTCGCGAAGGCATCACCTCGGTATCGGATAATCACGACCAATCCGCAGCGCTGCCCTATGCTCTGAAAGCAAGCCATTCACAGGAGTGAAGCATGCGTGTTCTCGCCACAAACAGTCAGGACGATTTTCGCGTCAAAGCCTACGCCGGCACCAACGGCGTGTTGCTGGCCATGGACCTGGCCGAATCCCGTCGCACAGGCCTGCTGGGTTTCGCCATCGAGAAACAGCAGGGTAGCAAGCCCTGGTTGTTCCTCTTCAACAGCCTGACGTTCCCCGGCAAGGCGCATACATTCCCGCAGTTTCACGCCACCCCGAGCGATCTTGCGCCGTTGCAGAAATTTCGCTGGGCCGATTACGCAGTCAATCCGGGAATGACCCTCCATTACCGGGTTCACCTGGCGTACGGCAGCGCTGATGCACCGCAGCTGGGCGAGTACCTGGAAGTCAGCGTCACGTCCGACAATGGCCTGCCACAGCATCAAAGCGTGATCTTCAACCGTGCGGTGGCCGCCAGTCAGGCGTTCCAGCGCAAATTTCCCGAACTCGACGCGCTGATCAGTGCCAACAAAAACCTGCCCATCGAAGCCTGGCCCGATGCGCCTCGGCAATGGCTGGAAAACGGTTTGCTCGGACGCTTGCTGGGGTTCATCGAGCGGGCGGTGGATGATCAGTGGGCGCTGGACATCGCCATTTACGAATACGAGTTGCAGGTGATCGTCGATGCCGTCCACGCAGCGTTCGAGCGTGGCGTGAAGGTTCGCGTGCTGTATCACGCGCAACCCGACGATGACGACACCGCCATCAACGAAGCCAGCCTGGAAAAAATCCCGGCGGCGAACAAGCGCGGTCGAATCACCCACAACATTTTCCACAACAAATTCATGGTGCTGAGCCGGGTCGATGCCGCCGGGCAGCTTCAGCCCGAAGCGGTGCTCTGCGGCAGCACCAACTTCACGCCCAATGGCGTTTATCGTCAGGCGAACGTGGTGCATGTGCTGGATGATGCCAGTGTCAGTGCGAGCTATCTGCGCACTTTCGAGCAAGTCTGGGCGACACCGGGCGATGTCGGCGCCACCCGGCAATGGATCACGCAACACAACCCGATGGACCCACAGCAGCCGATGTTCGCCGGCTTCTCACCGCGTTCGGGTCAGGGCGATTTACGTGAGTTCGTCGAGATCATCACCGCCGCGAAAAAAGACGTACTGTTCGTCACGGCGTTCGCGTTACCCGACGACATCCTCAACGCCTTGCTTGGCCAGCCCCACGACGACATTTTGCGTTACGGCCTGCAAAACACCGCGAGCCGCATTACCGGTTTCCACGCCGATCGCAGCGCGGAGTTCGCCGCAACCGCACTGCTCAACACCGGGCTGGAGGGCTGGCTTCGCGAAAACATGAAAGGCCAGAAGGGCAACCTGCTGGTGCACACCAAAGCCGTAGTCACCGACTTCACCAGCGATGCGCCGACGATCATCAGCGGCAGTCACAACCTCAGTGCTGCGGCCAGCAATGGCAACGACGAGAACTACCTGATCGTTCGCGGCGATACTGACCTGGCTGATCGTTACGGTTTGGAGTTGCTGCGGTTTTACGAGCATTACCGCTTTCGATATTTCGCCAAAAAGCTTGCACTGAAGCAGGTTCATCCACTGGCGGCGGATGACAGCTGGACCAATGACTATTACCTCTCGGGGGATTTGCGGCAGCTGTCCAGATTACGATTCTCCGGGCGATAAAGGTCTCCTTGTGGGAGCGGCGGTGCGACGATTCGACTTGCTCGCGAACGCGGTGGGTCATTTAACATTGATGTTGGCTGACACGACGCCTTCGCAAGCAAGTCGAATCGTCGCACCGCCGCTCCCACATTTGATCTTCACCAGCCTCACCATCGCCTCGTTCCCACGCCCGCGCTCGATTACTTACTCATCGCCTGCCGGTACTGCCGCGTGCGGCGGCCGATGTACACGCGGTCGAGGATCAGCGCCCAGACTGCCGACACGTCGGGCCGCGGCTTGCGTCCACGGCTGAGGCGATGGAGCTGGAATTTCACCACCGCCATGCTCGCCAGCGCGGCCAACGGCTTGCGTTTCCAGCGAATCGGCGGCAGTTGCGGGTGGCTGTTCCGGCCTTCGCGCCAGTGTTTGACCAACTGCGGTTCAAGGGCCAGCGCCGTGCCAATACCGGCCATGGCGATGTCGCTGGCGAGCACCTGCTCGACGATCGCCAGGCGTCGAATTCCGCCTGTCACCATCACTGGCATGCGCGCCACGCTCGCCAGTTCGCCGGCCATCTCCAGAAAATACGCTTCCCGCGCCAGAGTCCGGCCATCGCGCGCCTCGCCTTGCATGGCGGGGGCTTCGTAGCTGCCGCCCGACAACTCCAACAAATCGATCTGCGAATCGTTGAGCCACTGGATCACTTGTCGGGCATCGTCGGCATCGAATCCGCCGCGCTGGAAGTCGGCAGAGTTGAGCTTCACCGCCACACAAAACTGCGGCGACACGGATTGGCGAACGGCGCGGACAACGTCCAGCAGCAGACGCGCGCGATTTTTGAGGGGGCCGCCCCAACAGTCAGTTCGACGGTTAGTCAGCGGCGACAGGAACTGACTGATCAGGTAACCGTGGGCCGCATGAATCTGCACGCCGGTGAATCCGGCTTTTTCAGCAAGCGCAGCGCTGGTGGCGAAGCGCGTGATCACCTCGGCGATATCGTCCTCGGACATCGGTTTGGGTTCGGCAAACATCTTGGAAAATGAGCCGAGATCCAGCGCCACCGCCGAAGGTGCCCACGCTTGCTGGCCGAGGTTGGCCATGGTCTGGCGCCCCGGATGATTGAGCTGCATCCAGAACTGCGCGCCACCGGAACGGCCAATCGTTGCCCATTGGCGAAAGCGTTCCATGTCGCGTTCATCTTCCAGCACCACACCACCGGGGCCGGTCATCGCACGACGATCGATCATCACGTTGCCGGTCAGCAGCAATCCGGCTTCGCCCCCGGCCCAGGCCTGATACAACCGAAACAGCGCATCGGACGGCGCCTGTCCGGTATCGGCAAGGTTCTCTTCCATCGCCGCTTTGGCAATGCGATTACCGATGGTCTGGCCGTTGGGCAAATTCAACGCTTGGAAGGGCGACATGCTTGACTCCTCATCAGTGAAGAGCAGAGGCTAAGCTTAAAGTTAACTTTAATGTCAAGCAGGCAAATGAGGCTGAGATGAAGATTGGTGAATTGGCGCAGTTAAGCGGGTTTAACCCGTCGCGTATTCGGTTTTACGAAGCCCAGGGCCTGATCCAGAAAGTGGAGCGCCGGGCGAACGGCTACCGGCATTATCCCGAGCAGGTTTTGCAAACGCTGTACCTCATCCAGTGCGCGCAGCAGGCCGGGTTCAGTCTGGAAGAGTTGAAGCAGTTGATGCCGGACACCGCGACCGGGGAATTCAAGCACGACGAACTGCTGGCGGGGCTCACGCGCAAAGTCGAGCAGATCGAAGAAATGCAGCTGCACCTGGCGCAGAGCAAGGCGAAGCTGTTGGCGGTGATCGACGATATTCAGGCAAAACCCGCCGGCATGGGCTGCGATGCCAATGCCGAGCGGGTGCTGGCTTCATTCAAGCATTCGCGTTGATGACGGCAGCGGAGGGGGCGGGGATCGGATTGCGCATCAGCGTGCCCACCACCAACGCCCCCAGCAAGGCCAGTAAGCCGGCCACCAACAGCAAGAGACTGAAGCCACCGACGAACGCCTGTCGGGCCAACGGTTCGACCGCGTTGCGAGCGGTTTCCGGCAGCAGGCCCAGCGCCGCCGTCATGTCGCCGGCCACCACCCGCGAGGCGATGCCCTGAGTTTGGTCGAGCCATTGCGTACTCTGTGCCGACAGACTGGTGCGCAGCAATTGCTCGGTATGACTGGACAGCAATGCTCCGTACACGCCGATAGCCAACACGATGGCGCTGAAGCGCATGGTGGTGCTCATGCCCGACGCCATGCCGGTACGTTCCCGTGGCACGCAGGCCATGATGTTTTTCTGCGTATCGCCATTGAGCAGTCCGGCACCGGCGCCCGTCACGGCAATCGCCAGGGCAAAGGGCAGGTATCCGCCGCTGCTGACTGCCCAGGCGCTCAGCAGGTTGCCGCTTCCTACGAGGGTCAAACCGGTGGCCATCAACGTCGCCGGGGCAAAACGGCTGGCCAGGCGCACGCCGATTCTCGGGCAAATCAGCATGGTCAGGGCAAACGGCAACATGCCCAGGCCTGACGCGATGGCCGAGAAACCCAGGCCGTTCTGCAGGTAGAACGGCAGCAGCGTCATCATCACCTGGGCGCAGCCGGCATAGGCAAACATACCCAACAGAGCGCCGATGAAGCGCGGGTGTTTGAACAATTGCAGGTCAACCATCGGCCGCTGCTGCATTCGCTCGATCACGACGAACAGACCCAACAACAGCGCGCCGCCGATCATCCGGGCGTAGGTGGTCGGGTTGCTCCAGCCGATCCGGTTGGCCTCGATCAGGCCCCAGATCAGGCACAGCAAACTGGCGCTGAACGCCAGGCTGCCCCACGGATCGAGGCGTGCCGATTGAGGGTCGCGGGATTCCGGCACAGCGCGCCAGACCATCAGCATCAGAAACAGGCCCACCGGCAAATTGAGGTAAAAAATCCAGCGCCAGCCGATGTACTCGGTAATCAGCCCGCCGATGGTCGGCGCAGCGGTCATCGCCACGCCCATGCACGCGCCCCAGAACGCCCAGGCTTTCGCCCGCTCAACTTCATCGTGAAAAGTGTGGCCGATGGAGGCGAGCGCCGAGGTCAGCAATAACGCCGCACCGACGCCTTTGACCGCCCGTGCGATGTCGAGGAACAACGCCGTGGGTGCCGCGCCGCAACCGATCGAGGCGAGAATGAACAGGCCCAGGCCACAGAGCAGGGTTTTCTGCCGGCCAAAGCGGTCGGCAATGCTGCCTGCCGGTAAAAGCAGGGCGGCGAAGGCGAGCATGTAAGCGCTGACCACCCATTCGATGTCGGCAAAGTTCGCACCCAGGTCCCGGGCGATCGTCGGCAGCGTGACGGCGACAATGTTGGTGTCGAGGACGATCAGCGAACAGACGCCCGATGCTGTCAGCAGTGTCAGGCGAGGACTGACACGGCTCATGATGTGATTGCCTTTTGGGCAAGGCCGTTGATCGCGGAGGCGCTAAGAGGTTTGACGTGCATGGCATGGGCTCTCTACTGTGATTGCACCGCGAGCTTATCGCGACCGTTTGGCCTCATCGTTAGCCGGAAAACGGAACTTCATTACCTTTGAGCTAATGCACCGATGGATATACGGCATTTTCGCTATTTTCTGGCCGTTGCCCGGCACGGCAACTTCACTCGCGCCGCCGAACAACTGGGTATCGCGCCGCCGACCCTGACCCGGCAGATCCAGGACATGGAGAACGAACTCGGCACGCGCCTGTTCGTGCGCCAGACACGGGAAGTCAGCCTGACCGAAGCCGGCGCCGCGCTGGTGATCGAAGCCGAGGCGACGGTGCGGCAATTCGAATATGCCCAGCAAAATGCCCAACGCGCCGGGCGAGGGGACATTGGCCATATCGAGCTGGGTTACGTGGCCTCGGCGGTGTACTCGGGTTTGCTGCAAAAACAGGTACAGGCCTTCAGTCGCGAGTGTCCGGACGTCAGCCTGAATGTGCGCGAAAGCCCCATGGTGTCGTTGCCGACGATGGTGCTCGAGGGGCGATTCGACATCGGTTATGTCCGCTCGCCCATGACCTTGCCTGAAGGCCTGGAGGCTATCCGCCTGGATGCCGAGGGCTTTGTGCTGGCGCTGCCGACCGAGTCGTGGCTGTGCCGGTTGACCGAGATCGGCCCGGAGCATTTGCAGGCCGAGACGTTCATTCTTCCGGAGCAGATCAGCGGCACCTTGCAAGTGGCTGCCGAAGGCGGGTTTGCGCCGAAACTGGGCGCGCAACCCGGCGGGCTGGTGGCGGTGCTGGCGTTGGTGTCGCTGGGGCAGGGCGTGGCAGTGGTGCCGGAATCGGTGGTCGGGCATGTCGGATTGCCCGGCGTCCTGTACCGGTCGATCAAGGGCTGCGAGGCGAGCTCGTGGCTGTCGTTGGTTTATCGGCGGTTTGAGAAATCGGCGGCGGTGGTGCGGTATATCGAGCGGGTCAAAAACCGCTGACTACAGACAGGATGTCGACTTTCCCAGCCCTTTTTTCTTCAATGGAAAATTCCTACTCCAACCTGGACATACTCGATTGTGTTTCAGGAAGTACCCGACATTGAACGCGGAAATCAGGAAGCGTGTGGCGTGATACTTTTTGTTCGGTCGTAACGGGTAGCTGTCGCGGCTTTGATGTTGAAGGGTGGAAGCCAGGCACGCTTTGGAGTGCTATTTTTAGCACTTCTTAAAGCACTCTCTGGAGCACCTTCATGACACACATCCTCCTTTCGAATGTTGTAGCGAGCATTTCAGAATTGAAAAAAAATCCGATGGGTACAGTGGCTGCTGGTGGAGGACTGTCTGTTGCGATCCTCAACCGCAATAAGCCGGCTTTCTATTGCGTTCCCGCCAAAGAATACGAAGCCATGATGACTAGGCTCGAAGATCTTGAGTTGATCGCCCTTTGTAAGGAACGTGAAAACGATCCGACCATAAAGGTTTCAATTGATGACCTATGAGTTGGAGTTTTCTGAAAAGGCATGGAGGGAATGGAAGAAGCTCGGTGCAAATCTGCAGGAACAGTTCAAAAAGAAGCTTCAAGAGAGGCTGGTAAACCCTCACGTTCCCGCAGACCGGCTGGGCGGGTTTGGGAATGCGTACAAAATCAAACTGCGTAGCGCCGGGTATCGTCTGGTCTATCGCGTAGTGGATGAAGTGCTGGTCGTAACAGTAATAGCGGTGGGAAAGAGGGAGCGTGGAGCTATTTACAAGGAAGCAAGTGAGCGCTAGCTGTGCGCCGCTGGGGTACAGAACCCGCTTTTATCAGACGAACACCTCAATCCGTGGATGCGCAGTGACCATGCACCTTGATGGCACTGTTTCAGCGTGGGAATGATCACCAATGGCCGTCTTCGCGAGCAGGCTGACGGTCAGACGACTCAGATTCTATTGATGAACATCGCCGACCTGATGCTTGTGCTGGTTGTCGAGAATCACCTTGCCCCACGGTCGATAGCGCAGGGAAAACACCGCCGTAGGGTGACAGCCTGCCGATGTGGCGTCCGGCGTGGCCGGTTCCGCGCGAAACGGTTGGCCCTCGGTGCTGACCTGCCGGAAGGCTTCGCGCACGATGCCGATCGGGCAGGGCAGTGCACTGGCGTAGCCGTTGCGCACCAGCGGCGGCAAACGACCGGTGCCGGCACCGTCCTGCCACCACACGTGAACTCCCGCGTTCGCCAGTCCACCCAGCCAGTGGCCGTTCACCTGCGGCGCGAGCTTGCCCACATTGAAGGCGCTGACGTGCAACGGTGCGTCCAGTTTGCCGGCGAAATCCTTGAGCTGGCGTTCCAGCGTTTGCCGACGATCCACGGCCAGGAAGTGAAAATCGTCGAGCTCAAGCGGCAGATACCAGCCGCTGACCGGGAGCTTCCAGTCTTTGCGCAGCCGCTGTTGCTGAGCCAGTGACTGGCCGAGCTGCGCCTGCCAGTAAACGGCAAGCCCGGCGCTGTCCAGTTCATCGATGCGCTGGTAATAGGCCGGGTCCATGCGCAAGCCGAGTACCAGCTTCAGGCCTTGTTCATGGGCCAGCTCCAGACTGTTGGCGAGCCAGCCATTCGCGCCGCCGAAGTCCGAATCTCCGTAGGCAGTCCATTGCACGACGACGGTTTGCACGCCGTGTCTGGCGGTGTCTTGCCAGATCCGCCGCCATTGCGCCTGGCTGACACTGGCGTCGACGTTCAGCGGTTGATAGAAAATCTGTTCATCGGCGCGGGCCAGGGTGCTGCTCAGTAGCAGGCAAAAAACGAGTAGAAATCGCGTCATCAGAAATTCAACTCCACGCCCAGCAGCACGCCGTTGCCGCCGTCATACAGATTACCGCTCAGGGATTGCTGGTATTCGGTACGCACCGTCAGGTGCGCGCGGTAAGCGTTGTAGATGTCGTCGTCGAACCACCATTGCCAACGCAGGCCGATACCGGTGCGCAGGTCCTGGCGCCAGTCGTTGCTCGGGTCCTGTGTGGCGAACTCGAGAAAGCCGTAAGGCATGATGGTTTGCGCGCCGTTGAACGGCAGCTTCCAGGTGTGACCTTGCTGGAATCGCGACAGCCATTGGTGATCACCGGCCTTGGTCCACCACGCCGCGTCGAGGTAGAGGAAGCGTTCTTCCCAGTCGTTTTCATCGACGCGCCAATCGTTGCGGAATCGCCCCTGATCGAGGAATGACGCGGTGGCGCGCAGCAGGTAATCGGTGCTGGTGTGACCGTCCTGGCGGTGGTCGTTGAACTGGTCGGCCAGCTTTTCGGGGATGAGCAGTTGACCCAGGCTCAGATGCTGATTGTCGTTGTCATTGAACGTGCTTTGCTTGTAGATCTCGCCGTAGAAGTTGATGTTCGCGGTGCCCCACGGTTTGTAGCGCAGACCCACGCCGGTGCCGAGGGATTCGCCATAGCTCGATCGGCCCTGCCCACCGAGCAACACGCGGCCGTAGAGTGACAACGCGCTACCGGCGCGACTCGGTTCTTCTCCGAGCGCATGGTCCCAGATGGCCACTTGCACATTCTGCGAGGTGGCGCGACGTGACGAGTCGCGAAGGGTGCCATTGGGGCGGAAACTGTCGTTGGTCGAGACCCCGGCCGGCGACCAGGTGCTGGCGAGCGTGCGGCTGTCGCGGCGGGACAGGGTTTCGTGAGCGCGGCGCTGGCGATAGCGGCGGGCTTCCATGCTGCCGTCCTCATCGTCGGCGGCGATCGGGTGCTGTTCCAGGTCAATGACCCGACGCAATTCCTTGCGCGCCGCCGCGCTGTCTCCGGCTTCGTCATAACGCAGGGCGAGGGTTTCGCCGAGGCGATAGTCTTCCGGGAAATCCCGGGTAGCGCTTTGCAGGTACGGGGGGGCGTGGGCGCGCTGTTCTTTCGTGTCAGCCCCGGCGAGACGCATGCCGTAATCGGCACGGTACCGCGGGTTGTTCGGTTCGCGGCGCACGGCTTCGGCCAGCCACGTGGTGCTTTGCTCCAGCTCGCCGGCCTTCTGCGCGGTGACCGACGCCGCATAAAAATGACCGGCATCCGGCGCCTGTTGCAAGGCTGAGCGTTGACGCTGCAATGCCTCTGCATGATCGCCGCGGGCGTCGGCAACCGCTGCACCGAGCGACCATTCATTGGCGCCTCGGGCTTGGCTGCGTTGCCAGTAACGTTCTGCGGCTTGAGGGTCACCAGCGGTGAGGGCGCTGCGACTGGCCGTCAGTTTGGCGTTGTCACTCAGTTCTGCATCCGCGAAGCTGCGCCAGATGACCAGGGCACCTGAGGAATCTCCGGCCGCCTCCAATGCATAAGCCAGCGGCAGACGGCTGCCACGGTCGCCGAGTTTTTCGGCGCTCTGATAGTAGACGACGGCTTCACCCGGTCGATCCGGCATGGCGCAGCGGCCCAGGGCGCGATAGTCGCCTGCGACCTGCGGGTGGTCGCCGATGGCTTGTTGCACCGCTTTGCACTGACCCTTTTCCGCCAGTTGCGCCAACAGTTGGCCGCGAGTCGCGGGGTCGACGCGCTTGAGCAGCGACACCATGCGTTGCTGTTGCGCCGGGGTAGTCGTCGATGAAGCATAGAGCCCCGCCAGCCGTTGCAGCATGGCCACGGGCAACTTGCCGCCGTGACGATCGTATGCGCTTTCAAGCAACTGTTGCGCGTGTTCGCGCTGGCCGGCGTTGAGCGCCAGATACGTTGCCTGATTGAGTGAACCGAGGTTGCCGGTCTGCTGGTAATGCCGCTCCCAAAGCGTTGCCGCTTCGGTGTTGCGCCCCAACGCCTGAACCAGTTCGGCTCGACGCTTCACCACGTCAGCGGTCTGTGGTTGGTCGGCGAGCCAGGCGAGCACTTTGTCGCTCTGGCCCTGGTCTTGCCAGATATCCAGCAGTTGGGCCTGTCGGCGGCTATCCCAGGGTTCCGGCAGCCGCGTGCTTTGCAGCAGCTCGGTGGCTTGCAGGCGCTGGGCCAGGATCAGCCAGGTTTGCGGGTCGTCGCTCGGTGGGCAGTTGTGCAATTGCGTGCGTGCGGCTTCCGGATCGCGACCGGACAGCCATTCGGCCGTTTCCAGGCACGGACGCTGCAATTCGCCACTCAAGCGTTGCACGGTCGGCACATCGCCGGTCTGTCGCGCCAGTTCCCACAGACGCTGGCGTTGCGCCGGATCAGCCAGATCGCTGGCCGGCAACGTTTGAATCCAGCGCTGGGCCTGCTTGACGTCGCCCATGGCGATCGCACGGTCGACCATGGCAAGGCGCACCGTGCGCGCCGCTTCGGGTGTCGGTGCCTGTTGCAGCAATTGCTGCAACGGCTGTTCGTCGAGACGTTGCACGTAGGCATTGGCCAGTCGCTTCCAACCCTCGGCGTCCAGTTGCTTGCTGGCGGCCAGTGGCGCCAGTTGCTCGATGGTGCCGTCCCAGTCGCGCAATTGTTCGGACCAATTGGCGCGAGCCTCGCGCAGGATATTGTCGTCCCCCTTGGGCGCCAGTTGCGCAAGCCAGTCGTGGGCCCGGCCTGCGCCACCAAACCTGGCCAGGCTCAGGCTGTAGGCCTGCCACAGGCGTACACGCTGATTGAGGTTGCTGGTCGTCAGCCATTGTTCCACCTGCTCGCTGCTCGGCGGATCCTGTTCGATCCAGGTCAGGCGCAGGTTGAGCAGGGCGTCGTTGTTATCCGGATTGTCCGGCAGCGCTTGCACCGCATCCTTGTAACGCCGCTGCCTGGCCAGCGCTTCCACCAGCATTGCCCGGGCTTCATCGTTGTTCGGCACTTTGGTCAGCAGGTGGCGCATCAGCCGCTCGACTTCGGCCCAGTTACCTTTTTTCGCCTCGCGGTAACTGCGATCCATGTAGGGGAAACTGCGGAACTGTTCGAACTCGGTCAGTGGTTCAGCGTGTACGGAAAAGGTACTCAGGCTCAGTAACAGGCTGGCGATCAGAAGGGCATGACGATCAGGCTTCATGCGACCTCCCGGACAATGCGGTAGGCGGCCTGCTGTTCGCTGGCCTGATCGGCCAGGGCCTGTTCGAGAATGTCCTGAGTGATCATGCCGCGCGAGATCAGGTGTTCGCCCAGGGACATGTGCTCGGCATCGAAGTCGATCAACGCCTGATTGAACAGGCTCGGCGGGACCATGCCGCGCACTTGCAGCAGGTTGCCCAACAGCACTTGGTGATGACTGACGCGTTCGAGCAAGGCTTCATCGTCCTGATGACGCTCAAGCACTTCGAGCATGTGGTGAACTTCCTTATTCTGACGGGGGCTGGCGTACCAGTAGCGGATGCCCAGCGTGACCCGGCCCTGAGGCGCGAGGCGGCAGCGCACCGGGCGTTTCAATTGACGACTGATGGCGCCGAGGGAGACCTGGCTCACCGGGCCTTCGGAGGCGAGCACCAGTGTATTGCCGTCCTCAGCCACCGGCAGCACGCCGTAGTGGGAGGCGATCTTGCGCGGCACGGCGTCGATCAGACGTTTGTCGAGTTTGAACGGATTCAACGGTGCCCATTCAAGGCCCAGTTGTTCGGCAAGGGTTTCTACCAGTTGCGTGCTGTTGATGTGTTCGCGAAGCAGCAGCTCGTGGCCCAGACGCCGGCGTATCGGGCTGGTGATCGCCGCTTCCAGTTGTTCTTCGGTGAGCAGGCCTTTTTCCACCAGACGATGACCTAGCGGCGTGCGGTGGGTCTTGGTCAGGGCCGGGAATTCGTGGGTTGTCTTGTCCCACGCCACGCGGCGCGAATCACCCATTTCCATGACCTGGCGCAGCGCCCGCACGTTGGCGAAGAAGTTGATGAAGTTGCTCCATATCGTGCGCGGTGTCGACAGCAGGCCTTCGACCAGTCCGTAGTAACGGGTGACGAACCAGCCACGCTGAAACAGCCGATTGATCAACATCAACCCGTTGAGCCACAAGAGCGCCGCGAGTACCGGGCTGGTGGACAGGATCGACGGATAGTGCCAGGCGGTCGGTGCAATTACCGTCAACAGCCACATCGCCAGCAGCACGAGGCACAGCAGGCTGACCAGGAAAGTCAGCAGGTAAGTGATCATGCCGCGACGGTCACGCCAGAGGAAATAGTTGAGCAGGCCCCTGGGGCTCCAGCCGAGGTTCTTGGTGCCTTGAAAAACGATGCCGACGATCCAGCGGGATTTCTGGCGGATGGCCTGCTGAAAATCCCGGGGGAAATGCTCGCGAACGCAGATCACCTGGGAAAACACACGGTCCATGCCGAACGCCCATGGCTGTTCGAGCGCCAGTTTCGGGTCAGTCACCGAGTAGCGCGCAAAGATGCACTTCATGCCTTTTTGCTTGAGGCGGAAACCGATGTCGTAGTCTTCGGTCAGGCTCTGCACGTCGAAGGCAATGCCGTCGCCGTCTTCGAGCAGGGCGCTGATGGCTTTACGGCTGAAGCAGGTGCCGACCCCGGCGCTGGGCACTTGGCCGGTCAAGGCTTCGCGGACGATCACGTCCTTGCCGTGGTTCTCGGCGAACTCGTCGACATAGTGCCCGGCGGTGAAGCCTCGCCACTCCGGTGCATAGGGATAGACCGGAATCTGGATCAGGTCCTTGGCCGGCAGCAGATAGTTGAAGAGGCGCAATTCCATTGGCGAAATCACGTCTTCGGCATCGTGCAGAATGAACCCTGCAAACTGGATTTTCGCCTCGCTTTCAAAGCGCAGGATCGCGTCGATGACATTGTTCAGACAGTCGGCCTTACTGGTCGGGCCGGGACGGGCGCAGACCACTTTGTGCACGTTGGGATAGTGCTGGCAGACCGCATCGACGTCGGCCTGCGTCTCGGCATCGTTGGGGTATGTACCGACGAAAATCTGATAGTTCTCGTAATCGAGGGTCGACGCCGCGAGACGCGCCATCTCGCCCACCACGCCCACTTCGTTCCATGCCGGAACCATGATTGCCAGCGGTTTTTCGGCAATGGCGTACAGGCGCTCTTCGTCCGCGCGCTTGAATTTTTCATAGATTCGCCAGCGCCGGACCAGCTTGCGTCCCCAGTACACGAGATCGATGAACAGGTCATCGAGACCGAGGAGGAACATCAACAACGCGAGGACGATCGCGAGGTATTTGAGACCGAACAGGACGTAGGCAAAAAAATCGACTAAATCGAAACTCATCGTGCTTTGACCGCTGCCGAGCGCTCGCTCAACCACTGGCACAGTCGGGTGGCGATGCGTTCGCTGGCATGGCCGTCGCCATAGGGGCTGTGGACACGACTCATGCGTTCGAAGTGAGCTTCGTCATCCAGCAGCAGGCAGCTTTGCTTGACGATGCGGTCGGTGTCCGTGCCCACCAGCAACACGGTCCCGCCTTCAAGCACGGAAGGCCGCTCGGTGACATCGCGCAGCACCAGCACCGGCTTTCCGATGGCCGGGGCTTCTTCCTGGACACCACCGGAGTCGGTGAGGATGAAATGCGCACGGCCCATCAGCCAGACGAAATGCTGGTAGTCCTGTGGCGCCACCAGGTAAATGTTCGGCTTGTCCGACAGCACGCCATACACTGCTTTCTGCACCTGCGGATTGAGGTGCACCGGGTAGACGAATTGCACATCGGGATAGCGCAGCGCGAGGTCGGCAAGGGCGAGGCAGATATTGCGGAAACCGTCGCCGAAATTCTCCCGGCGGTGGCCGGTGATCAACACCATGCGTCGATTATCGTCGAGCACCGCCAGGGGCGAGTCGGCGGCCGGATGCCAGTTGATCTCCTGTTGATGCGTACGCATCCACAGCAGCGCATCGATCACCGTATTGCCGGTGACTTCAACAGTGGCTTTGGACACGCCCTCACGCAGCAGGTTGTTTTCACCCTTGGTGGTCGGGGTGAAATGCAGGTCGGCGAGGACGCAGGTCAGGCGTCGGTTGGCTTCTTCCGGCCAGGGCGCACGCAGGTTACCGGTACGCAGGCCTGCCTCGACGTGGCCGATGGGCAACTGCCGATTGAAAGCGGCGAGGGCAGCGATGAAACTGGTGGTGGTATCACCGTGGACCAGCACGATGTCAGGTTTCACCCGCTCGTAAGCCTGATCGAGATGAGCCAGCAGTTGCTGGGAAAGGCCGTTGAGTGTCTGACCCTGAGTCATGACCTGCAGATCATCGTCGACCGTCAGTTCAAAGGAATCCAGTACTTGCTTGAGCATCTCCCGGTGCTGACCGGTGGAGCAGATGTTCAATTCGACCCCGGGCCATTGACGCAGCACTCTGGCGAGCGGCGCCATCTTGATGGCCTCCGGGCGAGTGCCGAAAACCATCATGATCTTGAAAGACATTGACCCTCCAGGGATGCGACAAGGCGCTGGCTCCAGGCCGGCAGCGCTACTTCTGTGACTGGAACATGAATCAAAACAGCCGCATCGAGGGTTGTCCAATACGGTTTTACGCTTGATTGATGTCGATCATTGTAACGAATGCACGGTGGATAGTGGCTATTGGATCGCACCTGCTCGCAAGGAAGTCGCTTCCTTGGATGATGTTTCGTTTCTCGGCAAAAACGCACCGATTGTGAACCTGATACCCGCGCCCGTAGCCAACGACAGCGCTTCTCCATCGGCACCTTTCGTAGCACTCGCACAGGATTTTGTGAGCGCCGACGATCCAATGCGGGAGCGAGACCGGCTGCCGGCGACGACGGCGGAAAAACAATGTAAATCCGGATGTTCTACAGATTTTGTAATGATTTCTGACTGTAGGAAAAGTCCCTTGCACCTGTACGCTCCAAGGCCTTTTTCCTTTCAGGATTTGCATGAACACCCTCTCGGAGCCCCCCAGTTACCCTTCCTTCCCGTGCTACCGCGCGGTGTTGATGCACGCGAAGCATCCGGTCTTCCAACTTCTGAATACCTTTGACATTGCAGCCCCACGGCCTCTGCGCCGCGACTTGCCGTGCCCGGCATTCTGAATTCACTGAACAGATCGAGACGTTTTTATGGAATGGATAGTTGACCCCACTGCGTGGCTGGGCCTGTTGACGCTGATCGTGCTGGAGCTGGTGCTCGGCATCGACAACCTGGTGTTTATCGCGATCCTTGCGGACAAACTGCCGCCCGAACAGCGCGACCGTGCGCGCCTCATCGGTTTGTCCCTGGCTTTGCTGATGCGCCTGGGGCTGCTGGCGAGCATTTCCTGGCTGGTGACCCTGACCCAGCCGCTGTTCGAGGTGTTCGACCATAGTTTCTCCGGCCGCGACCTGATCATGTTGTTTGGTGGTGTGTTCCTGTTGTTCAAAGCGACCATGGAGTTACACGAACGACTGGAAGGGCATGTCGGCGAGCGTTCTACCGGTACGACTTACGCACTGTTCTGGCCGATCGTTGCGCAGATCGTCGTACTCGATGCAGTGTTCTCCCTCGACGCGGTGATCACAGCCGTGGGCATGGTCGATGAACTGGCAGTCATGATGATCGCGGTGATCATTTCCATTGGCCTGATGATCGTCGCCAGCAAGCCGTTGACCCGTTTCGTCAATGCACACCCGACGGTAATCATGCTGTGCCTGGGCTTCCTGATGATGATCGGCTTCGCGCTGACCGCCGAAGGCCTGGGCTTCCACATTCCGAAGGGTTACCTGTACGCCGCCATCGGTTTCTCGATCCTGATCGAGGTCTTCAACCAGATCGCCCGGGCCCGACGCAAGAAGTCCATGCAAGGCCTGCGGCCGATGCGCGAACGCACGGCCCACGCGGTGCTGCGTTTGCTCGGCGGGCGCAAACTGGCGGCGGAAGAAGTCGACGAGGACATTGCGGACTTGCTGGAAAACGGTGAGGCGCCAACTGAAGTGCTGTTCGACCGACGTGAGCGGGTGATGATCAGCGGCGTGCTGCAACTGGCCGAGCGGCCGATTCGCACGTTGATGACCGTGCGCGCTGATGTCGATCACATCGACCTGTCCGACGATGCCGAAACCATTCGTACACGGCTGATGCATTCTTCCTGCTCGCGCTTGCCGCTGATCCGCGACGGTGCGGTGGATGAGCCTCTGGGCTTCGTGCATAAGAAGGAACTGCTCAAAGAATACCTGGCCGGCAACGAACCTGACCTGGAACAACTGGCGCGCAAGGCTATCAACTTGCTGGACAGTTATTCGATCCTCAACGCCCTGGAGCAAATGCGGCAAGCCTCGACGCACATTGCTTTCGTGGTCAATGAATTCGGCGACTTCGTTGGGGTGCTGACCATGACTGACATTCTGGAGTCGATTGCTGGCGAATTACCCGACGCCAGCGAAATCGAAGGCCCGGATGTGGTCGAGGACAATGGCGGCTTCCTGGTCGGCGGCGCATTGAATCTGATGCGGGTGCGCCAGCGCACCGGGTTTGCGGCGGAACCTACCGACGATTACCAGACCTTGGCCGGCTTGGTGATGAGCTTGATGGACCGATTGCCGATGATCGGTGACAGCCATGAGTGGGAAGGCTGGCATTTGACGGTGGTGGCGGTTGAAGAGCGCCGGGTGACGCGGGTCAGGTTGAGGCGGCTCGACGGGTAATTTGCTGCGTGGCTGATGGCCCCTTCGCGAGCAAGCCCGCTCCCACATTTGGAATGCATTTCCCTGTGAGAGCGGGCTTGCTCGCGAAGGCAATTTCCTACACTCCGCGTGTCTCAAATCCTTGCCGCGTTCAGGAGCACCCATGCACCAACTGTGAACCTGATACCCGCCCCCGTAGCCAACGGTAGCGTTTTCCCATCAGCACCCTCCGTTACACCCTCCGCGCAGTTTTTTACGCATCCCTCTGATTCAAAACACTTTTCAATTTCTCCAGCATTCGCCCCACAACCTGTGGCACACTTTCTGCTGTCTATTCCGTTGTTACATACCTAGTTCCGGTATAGCGGAATAAACATCATCCTGGAGTGCTTGCCATGCATCGCCGACCTTCCTTGTTTAAAGCGTGTGTTTTTCTCTTTGCGGCTTCGGCTGCTGCCGTGGGTGTGGCCCAGGCGGCGGACAGCAAGCTCGATAGCGTGTTGGCCCGCGGGAAACTGATCGTGGGTACGGGCAGTACCAACGCGCCGTGGCATTTCCAGGGAGCGGATGGCAAGTTGCAGGGTTTTGATATCGATATCGGGCGGATGGTCGCCAAAGGGCTGTTCAACGACCCGAGCAAGGTCGAGTTTGTGGTGCAGTCGTCCGATGCGCGGATTCCCAACCTGCTGACCGACAAGGTCGACATGAGCTGCCAGTTCATCACCGTGACCGCCAGCCGTGCCCAGCAAGTGGCGTTCACGCTGCCGTACTACCGCGAAGGTGTCGGCCTGCTGTTGCCGGCGAACAGCAAGTACAAGGAAATCGAAGACCTGAAGGCCGCCAATGACAGCGTGACCGTGGCGGTGCTGCAGAACGTATACGCCGAAGAGTTGGTGCATCAGGCGTTGCCCAAAGCCAAGGTCGATCAGTACGACAGCGTGGACCTGATGTACCAGGCCGTGAACTCCGGCCGTGCCGACGCCGCCGCCACCGATCAGTCGTCGGTGAAATACCTGATGGTGCAGAACCCCGGCCGCTATCGCAGCCCGGCCTACGCCTGGAGCCCGCAAACCTACGCCTGTGCGGTCAAGCGCGGCGATCAGGACTGGCTGAACTTCGTCAACACCACCCTGCATGAAGCCATGACCGGCGTTGAGTTCCCGACTTACGCGGCGTCCTTCAAACAGTGGTTCGGTGTCGATCTGCCGACTCCAGCCATCGGTTTCCCCGTCGAATTCAAATGATCCCGTGAGAGCGGGGCGGTGATGAATCGCCCCGCTCAAGGTACTGCTGACCATGAACTATCAGTTGAACTTTGCCGCCGTGTGGCGCGATTTCGACACTTTGCTGGCGGGGCTCGGTCTGGGCCTTGAGCTGGCGCTGGTGTCGATCGCCATCGGCTGCGTGATCGGCCTGCTGATGGCGTTTGCCTTGCTGTCGAAGCATCGCGCGTTGCGGGTGCTGGCCTCGGTGTATGTGACGGTGATCCGTAACACGCCGATTCTGGTGTTGATTCTGTTGATTTACTTCGCCTTGCCGAGTCTCGGCATTCGTCTGGACAAGATCCCGTCGTTCATCATCACCCTGTCGCTGTACGCCGGGGCCTACCTGACGGAAGTGTTCCGTGGCGGCTTGCTGAGCATTCCCAAGGGGCAGCGCGAAGCCGGGTTGGCGATCGGCCTGGGCGAGTGGCAGGTCAAGGCCTACGTCACTGTTCCGGTGATGCTGCGCAATGTGTTGCCGGCGCTGTCGAACAACTTCATTTCGCTGTTCAAGGACACCTCGCTGGCGGCGGCGATTGCCGTGCCGGAGCTGACCTATTACGCGCGCAAGATCAATGTCGAGAGCTACCGGGTGATTGAAACCTGGCTGGTGACCACAGCGCTCTATGTTGCGGCCTGTTACCTCATTGCCATGATGCTGCGTTACCTCGAGCAGCGTCTGGCGATCCGCCGATAGGAGGCCCCATGTACGAATCACCCAGTTGGTTGCATGAGTTGTGGGTTGCCCGCGAAGTGTTGTGGCAAGGCTTTCTGACCAGTGTGCAGGTGTCGGCCCTGGCGATTTTGCTGGGCACGATGCTCGGCATCGTTGCCGGTCTGGTGCTGACCTACGGCAAGTTCTGGATGCGCGCGCCGTTCCGTTTTTACGTGGACATTATTCGCGGCACGCCGGTGTTTGTGCTGGTGCTGGCCTGCTTCTACATGGCGCCGGCGCTTGGCTGGCAGATCAGCGCGTTCCAGGCCGGTGCGCTGGGGCTGACGCTGTTTTGCGGTTCCCATGTCGCCGAGATTGTGCGCGGTGCGCTGCAAGCGTTGCCGAGCGGGCAGATGGAAGCGAGCAAGGCGATTGGCCTGACGTTTTTCCAGTCCCTCGGCTACGTGCTGTTGCCCCAGGCATTGCGGCAGATTCTGCCGACCTGGGTCAACTCATCCACCGAGATCGTCAAGGCCTCGACGCTGTTGTCGGTGATCGGTGTGGCCGAGTTGCTGCTCAGCACCCAGCAGATCATCGCCCGGACGTTCATGACCCTCGAGTTTTACCTGTTCGCCGGATTTCTGTTTTTCGTCATCAACTACGCCATCGAATTACTCGGCCGGCACATTGAAAAGCGGGTGGCCTTGCCATGACTCAACCTCAAGTTTCGAACGCTCAAAACGCTCAGCCTCTGCTGGACATCCGCGGGCTGCACAAAAAGTATGGCCAGCTCGAAGTGCTCAAGGGCGTTGACCTGACAATGCAGCGCGGCAACGTGGTCACGCTGATCGGTTCCAGCGGTTCAGGCAAGACCACGCTGCTGCGCTGCGTGAACATGCTCGAAGAGTTCCAGGGCGGGCAGATCATGCTCGATGGCGAATCCATCGGCTATGACGAGGTCAACGGCAAACGCGTGCGGCACCCGGAAAAGGTTATTGCCCGGCATCGTGCGATGACCGGCATGGCGTTCCAGCAGTTCAATCTGTTCCCGCACCTGACCGCGTTGCAGAACGTCACCCTCGGTCTGCTCAAGGTCAAGAAGCTGCACAAGGACGAGGCCGTGGCCCTGGCGGAAAAATGGCTGGAGCGGGTCGGCCTGCTGGAGCGACGCGATCACTATCCGGGTCAGTTGTCCGGCGGTCAGCAACAGCGTGTGGCAATTGCCCGGGCGATCGCGATGAACCCGAGCCTGATGCTGTTCGACGAAGTCACCTCGGCCCTCGACCCGGAACTGGTGGGCGAAGTGCTGAGCGTGATCAAGGGCCTGGCCGAGGATGGCATGACCATGCTGTTGGTGACCCACGAAATGCGCTTCGCCTTCGAGGTCTCGGACAAGATCGTTTTCATGAATCAGGGGCGGATCGAAGAGCAGGGGCCACCCAAGGAGCTGTTCGAACGCCCGCAGTCACCGCGTCTGGCGGAATTCCTCAAGAACACGCGGTTCTGATTTTTTTTAAAAGCACTTCACTTTCAAATCAGGAGAAACACTCATGAGCATTACTCGTTACGGCACCGGCAGCACCGCCGCTGGCGGTCAGCCTCGCCCTTTCGCCCGCGCCGTTGAAGCCGATGGCTGGCTGCACGTTTCCGGGCAGGTGCCGGCGGTGGACGGCGAGATCATTGCTGGCGGCATCGTCGAGCAGACTCACCAGACCATGAAGAACCTGATCGCGATTCTCGAAGAGGCCGGTTATGGCCTGGAAGACGTGGTGCGGGCTGGCGTGTGGCTGGAGGATCCGCGGGATTTCACCAGTTTCAACAAGGTCTTCTCCGAGTACTTCAAACCCGAGCACGCCCCGGCCCGGGCCTGCGTGCAGGCGAACATGATGGTTGATTGCAAGGTCGAGATCGACTGCATCGCGTACAAGAAAAAGGCCTGATTCTCGATGGCTCTTGTAGGAGCTGCCGAAGGCTGCGATCTTTTGCCGTTTTTTGGACATGCTGCAAGGGCAAGATCAAAAGATCGCAGCCTGCGGCAGCTCCTACAGGTCGAATTTGTATGGGAACCACTGAAATGACCGAAGACACCATCAAGCGCCGGGCTCGCGGTCTGGACCGGGCGTTCGATATCCTCGATTTCCTCAAGGAGATCGGCCAGCCCCTGCGTCCGAATGAAATCGCCAGCGGCATCGGCAGCCCCAAATCCACGGTATACGAACTGGTGGCCTCGCTGCTGGAGCGGCGGATCCTCGAACCTGTGGGCAAGGAAGGACATGTCTACCTCGGCCGTCAGCTGTACTTCCTCGGCCAGGCGCACTTGCGCCATTTCGACCTCACTCGCGAGGCCGATCATGCCTTGCAGGAGATCGTCAGCCAGACCCACGAAACCGCGCAGATGTGCCTGCTCAACGGGCGTAAATACACCGTGGCCCTGATGAGAGAGGGCGAGCGGCATTTCCGCATTTCCTCGGACATCGGCGAGAACGCACCGATTCCCTGGACCGCCTCCGGACGCCTGCTGCTGGCGCACCTGAGCGACCAGGCAATCATCGACCTGATCGACCACGATGACTTCATCCTGCCCAACGGCGAACGCCTGCCGCTGGAGCAGTTTCTCGGTGAAATCCGTCAGGCCGGCATCGATGGGTTTTTCTCCTTCGATAGCGTCGCCGACACCTTCACCCATTGCTTTGCCGCCCCGGTCAAAGACCCGAACGGCATCGCCATTGCGACCCTGTGCATCGTCGCGCCACGGGCCGACGCCAAGAACAATTACAACGACTATCGCCGGGTGCTGATCGACAGCGCCAACAGCCTCGCCCGGCGTATCAACGAATAACAGCGGCTGCCTGCGGCCGCGAATGTGAGGAGTTCGACCATGTCTACTGCCCAAAATACTGCCGCCGTGGAAAAGGGCTTTGCCCAGACCGGTGCCAACCTGGTACGCGACGTAAGCCTGCCGGCGCTGGTGCTGCACCGCGAAGCGCTGGAGCACAACATTCGCTGGATGCAGACGTTCGTCAGCAACAGCGGCGCCGAACTCGCGCCGCACGGCAAAACCAGCATGACCCCGGCACTGTTTCGTCGTCAGCTGGACGCTGGCGCCTGGGGCATCACCCTGGCCAGCGCCACGCAAACCCGTGCGGCGTATGCCCACGGCGTGCGCCGGGTGCTGATGGCCAACCAACTGGTCGGCACGCCGAACATGGCGCTGATCGCGGATTTGCTGGCGGACCCGACGTTCGACTTCCACTGCATGGTCGATCATCCGGACAACGTCGCAGACCTCGGTGCTTACTTCGCTTCGCGCGGTGTGCGCCTGAACGTGATGATCGAGTACGGTGTGGTCGGCGGTCGTTGCGGTTGCCGCACGGAACAGGAAGTGCTCGCGCTGGCCAAGGCCATCAATGCTCAACCGGCTTTGGCGCTGACGGGCATTGAAGGCTACGAAGGCGTGATCCATGGTGATCATGCCGTCACCGGCATCCGTGAATTTGCGGCGTCGTTGGTGCGTCTGGCGGTGCAGTTGCAGGACAGCGGCGCGTTCGCGATTGCCAAGCCGATCATCACCGCGTCCGGTTCGGCCTGGTATGACCTGATCGCCGAATCCTTCGAAGCGCAGAATGCCGGCGGGCGTTTCCTCAGTGTATTGCGCCCCGGCAGCTACGTGGCGCACGACCATGGCATCTATAAAGACGCGCAATGCTGCGTGCTCGAGCGCCGCAGCGACTTGCACGAAGGGCTGCGTCCGGCGCTGGAAGTCTGGGCTCACGTTCAGTCGTTGCCGGAGCCGGGGTTCGCAGTGATCGCCCTGGGCAAGCGCGATGTGGCTTATGACGCCGGTCTGCCGGTGCCGCTGCTGCGTTACAAGGCGGGTGTGGTGCCGGCGATGGGCGACGATGTCAGCGCCTGCAAGGTGACGGCGGTGATGGACCAGCATGCGTTCATGACGGTGGCGCCGGGTGTTGAGTTGCGGGTGGGCGATATCATTTCGTTCGGGACTTCGCACCCGTGCCTGACGTTCGACAAGTGGCGGACCGGGTGTCTGGTGGATGAGCAGCTGAATGTCATCGAGACCATGGAAACCTGTTTCTAAGGTTCAGACCGAGGTGCGGCCATCGCCAGCAAGCCGGCTCCTACAAGAGGGAACGCATTCCATAGCGGCCATCGCCAGCAAGCAGAGGGAACGCATTCCATAGCGGCCATCGCCAGCAAACAGAGGGAACGCATTCCATAGCGGCTATCGCCAGCAAGCAGAGGGAACGCATTCCATAGCGGTCATCGTCAGCAAGCAGAGGGAACGCATTCCATTGTAGGAGCCGGCTTGCTGGCGATGACGGCCTCCCGGACACCATCGAACTACCTGAGAAACAACAATGAACACCATCAACACCCTCGGCCCCAACACCCCGCGCATCGCCCTGATCGGCGAATGCATGATCGAGCTGCAGCAGCGCGCCGACGGCAGTCTGCAGCAGAGCTTCGGCGGCGATACCTTGAACACCGCGGTCTACCTGTCCCGCGAGCTTGGCAAAGGCGGCGCGGTGGATTACGTCACCGCCCTGGGCGATGACAGTTTCAGCGACGCCATGTGCCAGAGCTGGGCCGAAGAAAACATCGGTCTGGGCATGGTCCAGCGCTTGCCCGGCCGTTTGCCCGGCTTGTATTGCATCCAGACCGACGCCGCCGGCGAGCGACGTTTTCTTTATTGGCGCAACGAAGCTGCGGTCCGGGATTGCTTCACCACCCCGGCGGCGGCCCCCATTCTGGCAGCGTTGCCGGACTACGATGTGCTGTACTTCAGCGGCATAACCCTGGCGGTGCTTGGCACCCAAGGTCGGGCAAAACTGCTGGAAACCCTGATCGAAGCACGGCAGCGGGATGCGCGGATCGTCTTCGACAACAACTACCGGCCCCGGTTGTGGGCATCGATCGAGGAGGCTCGGGCGGCGTATCGCAGCGTGCTGCCGTATATCGACCTGGCGTTGCTGACGGTGGATGACGAGCAGGCGCTGTTCGATTTTTCTGATTGCGAGGCGGTGTTTGCCGCTTACGCGCAAATGGGCACGCCGGAAGTGGTGCTCAAGCGCGGCGCCGAGGCGTGTCTGATTCGTTGTGATGGTGAGTCGTTCGAGGTGCCGGCACAGAAGGTTGAGCGCGTGGTAGATACCACGGCGGCGGGAGATTCGTTCAGTGCGGCGTACCTGGCCAGTCGGCTCAAGGGCGGCAGCCCGTTGGAAGCGGCCGAGGCCGGGCATCGGTTGGCGAGTCGGGTGATTCAGATGCCGGGGGCACTGATCCCCAAAACTTGAAATGCATCCCAATGTAGGAGCTGCCGTAGGCGGCGATCTTTTGATCTTACCCTTGGAAATCAAGATCAAAAGATCGCCGCCTACGGCAGCTCCTACAGGAATTTGTGATTAATCCCGGTAGAACACCTGCACCAGGTGATACCCGAACTTGCTCTTGATCGGCCCATGCACCACGCGCAATGGCTTTTTGAAGATCACCGCATCAATCACTCCCACCATTTGCCCCGGCCGCACTTCACCCAGATCACCGCCGCGTTTGCCGGAAGGGCAGGTGGAGTATTTCTTGGCCAGCACATCGAAAGCTTCGCCCTTGGCGATGCGTTGTTTGAGCTGCTCGGCTTCTTCCGAGGTTTTCACCAGAATATGGCGGGCTTGAGCTTTCATGGGCAGTACCTTGCAACGGTGATGGCTATGTTGGTGCCAGCGGGGGGCGCGATTATGCCTTAACTCGCTGAAAAGATCGCAGCCTGCGGCAGCTCCTACGGTTGGCCGATCATCGTACGAATCTTGTTGGCCAGCAGATCCATCGAGAACGGCTTGGTCACCATGTCCATGCCTTCCTCGAGGAAACCCTGGCGTTCGGCCGCGTTCTCCGCGTACCCGGTCATGAACAGCACCTTGAGTTCCGGCCGGTGCTGACGCGCGATTTCCGCCAGTTGCCGACCGTTCATGCCCGGTAGCCCGACATCGGTCACGAGCAGATCAACGCGAACGTCGGACTCCAGCAAGGGCAGGGCGGTCTTCGCATTTTCGGCTTCATGGGCGTGATACCCCAGCTCGTTCAGCAAGTCGAGGACCAGCATGCGCACGGCCGGATCGTCCTCCACCAACATCACGGTTTCACCGTCAATCGCCGCAGGCGCCTCGCCGCTGAAGGGCAGCAGCGTATTTTCCGGTTCAGGGAAATGCAGCCGCGGCAGGTAAAGGCGAACGCAGGTGCCTTGGCCTGGAAGGCTGTCGAGTTTGACGTGACCGCCTGACTGCTGGGCAAAACCATAAATCATCGACAAACCAAGCCCTGTGCCCTGGCCGATGGGTTTGGTGGTGAAGAACGGGTCGAAGGCCTTGGCGAGCACCGACGGGGTCATGCCGGTGCCGTTGTCGCTGACGGCAATCATCACGTAGTCACCGGGCTTGACCGTTTCCAGAGTGTTGATATCGCTGCTGTCGAGGTAAACGTTGGCCGTTTCAATCAGCAACTCGCCGCCATCGGGCATGGCGTCGCGGGCGTTGATCACCAGGTTGAGCAACGCGTTTTCCAGTTGGCTGACGTCGGTGCTGACCGGCCAGACTTCATCGGCCAGTTGCAGCTTCAGCGCGATGTGATCGCCCTTGGTGCGACTGAGCAGGTCTTCCAGGGAATGAATCAGCGCGTTGGCATTCAGCGTCTTGCGATCCAGCGACTGGCGCCGGGAGAACGCCAGCAGACGATGGGTCAGGGCGGCCGCGCGGTTGGCCGACGACACGGCCGCTTCGGCGAAACGGCCGATCTCGGCAGTGCGCCCGTCAGCGATGTAGCGCTGCATCAGGTCGAGGCTGCCGATGATCCCGGTGAGCATGTTGTTGAAGTCATGGGCGATACCGCCGGTGAGCTGACCGACCGCTTCCATTTTCTGTGCATGGCGCAACGCGTCTTCAGCGCGCTCGCGCTCGAACATCTCGTTTTGCAGGCGCTGGTTCGCTTCGGCCAATTGCTGGGTGCGGGCGGCAACGCGCTCTTCAAGGGTTTCGTTGAGGTTGCGCAAGGCTTCTTCGGTCTCTTTGCGCTCGGTTTCGTCGATCACGAAAATGTAGAAACCGTTCACTGCGCCATCCGGGCCGTGGCGGGGCAGGTAGTTCATCAAGGCCTGACGGGTGCTGCCATCATGATGCGGCGTGCTGATGCTGAAACAGCAGGTTCTGCCCGCCAGCGCTTCGGCGATGTATTCGGCGCGCAAGGCATAGGCTTCTTCGCCCAGCACCTCACGAATGGTCCGGCCGTAAAGTTCCTGGGGTGTCAGGCCATACCAATCCAGGTACGCGGCGTTGTTCAGGCGAAAGCGTTCCTCGCTGTCGACGTAACTGATCAGAATCGGCATGGCGTTGATGATCAGTTGCAGCTCGGTCTGGCTCTGGCGCAAGGCCTGTTCAGTGTGTTTACGTTCGGTCAGGTCCAGGGCGGCGCCGAGGAAGCGGATGGGCCGGCCATGGTGATCCTTGTAGCAACGGCCCCGGGCAAACACCCAGCGCAGCTGACCGTCGGGTTGCAGCAGGCGATATTCCTCGGCGTATTCGGTGCCGTGGGTGATGCAGTGCTTGATGCCGCGGGTGACCATCGCGCGGTCTTGCGGATGCACGGCTTCGAGATAAGCACTGATGGGCAACTGGCTGGCGAGCAGCGGATCGATGCCGTGCAATTGGGCAAAGTGCGCGTCGGCGATGAAGCGGTCTTCGTTGATGTCCCAGTCCCAGGTGCCGACAGCGTCGGTGGCGGCCAGCGCCAATTGCAGGCGTTCCTCGGTTTCGCGCTGAGCCTTCAGGCTGGCGGCCGAGCGTTGTTCAAGTTCGAGGGCGATGCGTCGGCGTTCGTTGGTTTCGATGGCGGTGACCAGAATCCCGGCGACCTCGGCGCTTTCATCGCGGATCGGACTGTAGGTTAAATCCAGCCAGAAGTCGGATTCGTCATTATCGCGTTGCAGGGTGAAGCGCTGTTCACTGTAGGTTCGCACCTGGCCCTGTAGGACGGCGCTGTAAATCGGGTCGGTAAAGTCTTTGAGTTCTGGCCAGATCTGGTGTGTCGGTTGTCCGAAAGCGTACGGATGCTTGCTGCCGGCCAGCAGGGCGAAGCCGTCGTTGTAGATCTGCGTGAGCTCCGGCCCCCACAGCAACAGCATCGGCATCGGTGAATGAATCACGATGTCCACCGCCGTACGCAGGCTCTGCGGCCAGGCACTGGCGCTGCCGAGCGGGGTGCTCGTCCAGTCCAGTCTGGCAATCAAGGCTTGGGCATCGCTGCCGGTGGGTGTTGCGTTCATCAAGGTGTCCTGCACGTCAGTCTGTGTGGCGGGGTCTACTATCCTAGAGCGATAGGCGCTGTATGACCCGTTTTCGGGGTCATTTTCTGTTCATTCAATGCTTCGCGGGTGCTTTTTGCCATGGAAATAGATGGGCTTTTAAAGATCCTGGCCAGCCAGGAAGGTTCCGATCTGTACCTGTCTACCGGCGCGCCGCCCAGCGCACGGTTTGATGGTGTGCTCAAACCCTTGTCCGACCAGCCGTTCAAACCGGGGGAAATCACGGCGATTGCCATGTCCATCATGGACGCCGAACAGCGGCTGGAGTTCGATCGTGAACTGGAGATGAACCTGGCGATCTCTTTGACGGGTGTCGGGCGTTTTCGGGTCAACATTTTCAAACAACGCAATGACGTGTCGATCGTGATGCGTAATGTCAAACTCGACATTCCGCGTTTCGAAGACCTCCAGTTGCCCGCGGTGCTGCTGGAAACGGTCATGCTCAAACAAGGGCTGATACTGTTCGTTGGCGCTACCGATTCGGGCAAGTCTACCTCGCTGGCGGCGCTGATCGATTATCGGAACCGCCACAGCAGCGGCCACATCATCACCATCGAAGACCCGGTCGAATACATCCACCGGCACAAGAAATCGATCATCAATCAGCGCGAGGTCGGCGTGGATACCCGCAGTTTCCATGCGGCGTTGAAGAACACCCTGCGCCAGGCGCCGGACGTGGTGCTGATCGGCGAGATCCGCGACCGCGAAACCATGGAGCATGCGCTGGCGTTTGCCGATACCGGGCACCTGGTGATTTCCACCTTGCATGCCCACAACGCCCATCAGGCGCTGGATCGCATTATCAACTTCTTCCCGGAAGAGCGGCGCACGCAATTGCTGCATGACCTGGGCAGCAATCTGAAAGCGTTCGTTTCCCAGCGGCTTGTACGTACCCGGGATGGGCAACGCAGAGCCGCGGTGGAAGTGATGCTCGGTACGCCGACCATTGGTGACTTGATCCGGCGCAACGAATTCGATGAGCTCAAAGGGATCATGGAGAAGTCCGCCGAGCAGGGCATGCAGACGTTCGATGGCGCGTTGTTTGCGTTGGTTGAAGAAGGCGCGATCGATGAGGAGGAAGCGCTGAAGTACGCCGACTCGGTAAACAATTTGCGCCTGCGGCTGAAGCTGCATGCCGACGCATCACCGGGCCCCAATGCACCACCCGGCGAATGGGGGCTGATGGACTGACACAAATCCCCCTCTGTAGGAGCCGGCTTGCTGGCGATGGCCGCCTGGCGTTTAACATCAACCGTCAGGGCCGCCATCGCCAGCAAGCCGGCTCCTACAGAGGGGTGTGTTTCAGGTGTTGAGCTCGGGGCGGTCGCGGAATTGCTCCAGCGCTTCAGGATTGGCCAGCGCATCGGTGTTCTTCACCGGCTGGCCATGCACCACGTTCCGCACCGCCAGCTCGACCACTTTACCGCTGATGGTCCGTGGAATGTCCGTCACCGCGACGATCTTCGCCGGCACATGCCGTGGCGTGGTGTTGGCGCGAATGACCTGGCGAATCTGCTGTTGCAGGGCTTCGTCGAGTTCGACGCCATCGCGCAGGCGCACGAACAGCACCACCCGCACGTCATCCTGCCACTGCTGACCGATGGCCACGCTGTCGATCACCTGCGGGACTTTCTCCACCTGACGGTAGATTTCCGCGGTGCCAATGCGCACGCCGCCAGGGTTGAGTACGGCGTCCGAGCGGCCGTGAATCATCATTGCGCCATGAGCCAACTCTTCGGCGTAATCGCCCTGGGCCCAGACGCCCGGAAACTGGCTGAAGTAGGACGCGCGCAGCTTTTCGCCAGTCGGGTCGTTCCACAGGCCGATGGGCATTGCCGGGAAGTGCCGGGTGCAGACCAGCTCGCCTTTTTCACCCACTACCTGCGTGCCGGCGTCATTCCAGACCTCGACGGCCATGCCCAGGCTCTTGCCCTGGATTTCGCCGCGACGCACCGGCAGCCACGGATTACCGTTCACGAAGCACGAAACGATGTCGGTGCCGCCGGACATCGACGCCAGGCACAGGTCGGCCTTGAAGTCGCGGTAAACGTACTCGTAACTTTGCGGTGACAGCGCAGACCCGGTGCACAGCAGGGTTTTCAGGCTGCCCAGATCGTGGCTTTGCCGAGGTTTCACGCCGGTGCTTTCCAGCGTCGCGAGGTATTTGGGACTGGTGCCGAACACGCTGATGCGCTCGTCGTCGATCAGGTCGATCAAACGCTCGGGGCCAGGGTGAAACGGCGAGCCGTCGTACAGCACCACGGCGCTGTCCACGGCCAGGGCCGAGACCAGCCAGTTCCACATCATCCAGCCGCATGTGGTGTAGTAGAACAAACGGTCGGCGGGACCGAGATCGCAATGCAGGCCGTGTTCCTTGACGTGTTGCAGCAGCACGCCGCCGGTGCTGTGAATGATGCATTTGGGCACGCCGGTGGTGCCGCTGGAATAGAGGATGTACAGCGGGTGCGCGAAGGGCACGGCGACAAAATCCGGTTCGCCACCGGGTTCGTAGAATTCATCCCAGAGCGTCACGTCGGCGTGGGTGCGGAAGTCTGCGATACGCGCCTGTGGTCGAGCGTAAGGCACGACGATCAATTGTTGCAGGGACGGCAGGCGTTCGAGGATTTCGTTGACCTTGGCGCGCTGGTCGATGTCTTTGCCGGCGTAGCGGTAACCGGCGCAGGTGATCAACACTTTCGGTTCGATCTGGCCGAAGCGGTCGATCACGCCTTGGGTGCCGAAGTCCGGCGACGAACACGACCAGATCGCCCCGAGGCTGGTGGTCGCGAGCATGGCGACCAGGGTTTGCCAGGTATTGGGCATGCACGCGGCGACGCGGTCGCCGAGGCCGACACCGGCGGCGATCAGGCTGTTCTGAAAACCGGCGACATGCTCGGCCAGTTCGGCCCAGGTCAGCTGTTCGCGCTGGCCGTTTTCGCCGATCGCGATCACGGCGACGGCATCGTCGCGACGGCGCAGCAGGTGTTCGGCGAAGTTCAGGGTAGCGCCAGGGAACCATTGGGCGCTGGGCATCTGGTCGCCTTCGATCAGCACCGCGTCGGGTTGATCGTGGAAGCGGATATCAAAGAAATCGACGATGGCTTGCCAGAAGTCGACCCGCTGATCGATCGACCATTGATGCAGATCGGCGTAATCGGTGACGTCAAGGTGATGTCGCTGATTGATGAAACGCCGAAAGGCCTCCATGCGAGTCTTGGCGATGCGCTTGGCGTCGGGTTGCCAGAGGATGTCGGACATGATTTGCCTCTTTTTATTAATGCATTCAGCCGGCTTTTTGTGGTGAGGGGGCTTGCCCCCTCACCACAGGGGTTAGCAGCGGATCACTGCGCCAACCACCCACCATCAATATTCCATGCCGCGCCCCGCACCTGGCTGCCGGCCTCGCTGCACAGGAACAACACCAGCTCACCCAATTGCGGCGGCGTGACGAACTCCAGCGAAGGCTGTTTCTCGGCCAGCAAATCATGCTGCGCCTGCTGCGGATCAATCCCGGTCGCGATGCGGTCATCAATCTGCTTCTGCACCAGCGGCGTCAACACCCAGCCCGGACAGATTGCGTTGCAGGTGACATTGGTCGTGGCAGTTTCCAGGCCGACCACCTTGGTCAAACCGATCACCCCGTGCTTGGCCGCGACGTAAGCCGCCTTGCCCACCGACCCGACCTGACCGTGCACCGAGGCGATGTTGATGACCCGTCCCCAGCCTTTGTGGCGCATGCCCGGCAGGGTCAAACGGGTGCTGTGAAACACCGAGGACAGGTTGATCGCAATGATCGAGTCCCAGCGCTCCACGGGGAAGTCTTCCACTGGAGCCACATGCTGGATGCCGGCATTGTTGACCAGAATGTCCACGCCGCCGAACTCGCGCTCGGCGTAGGCGATCATGTCGGCAATCTGCGCCGGGTCGCTGACATCGGCGGGGTGATGGCCGACCTTGCCACCGAACTGTTCGACCTCGGCAATCACCTTGGAGGCATCGCCGAAACCGTTGAGGATAAGGTTGGCGCCGGCCTTGGCCAGGCTGAGGGCGATGCCCAGGCCGATGCCGCTGGTGGAACCGGTGACCAGTGCAGTCTTGCCCGAAAGAGTCGTCATGAATACCTCACACAATGCCAGTGGCGTAGAAAGTACCGATCACCACAAAGACCGCCAGGGTCTTGATCAGCGTAATACAGAAAATGTCTTTGTAGGCTTCGCGGTGGGTCAGGCCGGTGACGGCCAGCAAGGTGATCACCGCGCCGTTGTGCGGCAGGGTGTCCATGCCGCCGCTCGCCATCGCCGCGACCCGGTGCATCACTTCCAGTGGAATGTTGGCGGCATGGGCCGCGGCGATGAAGTCATTGGCCATGGCCGCCAGCGCAATGCTCATGCCGCCGGACGCCGAACCGGTAATGCCGGCCAGCAGGGTGACGGTAACCGCTTCGTTGACCAGCGGGTTTGGAATGCTCTTGAGCCAGTCGGCCAGTACCAGGAAGCCCGGCAAGGAAGCGATTACCGCACCGAAGCCGTATTCCGAGGCGGTGTTCATCGCCGCCAGCAACGAACCGCCGACCGCGGTACGACTGCCTTCGGCCAACTTGCCGCGAATCGCCTTGAAGCCGAACACCAGCACCATGATGATGCCGACCAGCAACGCAGCCTGAACCGCCCAGATCGCCGTGAGCTTGGCGATTTCAGTGGTCACCGGCGCGGCCATGCCTGGCAGTGCGAGGCTGTGGGTCTTGCCGTACCACTGGGGAATCCACTGGGTGAAGAGCAGGTTCATGATGCCCACCGCCAGCAGTGGCGACAGCGCGATCCATGGATTTGGCAGCTTGATATCGGCCGCGGTTTCCGGCTCGTTGCGCAGGTCGGTGCCATAGCCTTCACCGGTGGCCTGAGCCTTGTTGCGCTGGCGCTGCAGAAACAGCATGCCGGCGCAGACCACGAAGATCGAGCCGATCAAACCCAGCCACGGCGCCGCCCAGGCGGTGGTGTTGAAGAAGGTGCTGGGGATGATGTTCTGGATCTGCGGGGTGCCGGGCAGGGCGTCCATGGTGAACGAGAACGCGCCGAGGGCGATGGTCGCCGGGATCAGGCGTTTAGGGATATTGCTCTGGCGGAACATTTCGGCAGCGAACGGGTAGACCGCAAACACCACCACAAACAGCGACACGCCGCCGTACGTCAGCAGGGCGCAGACCAGCACGATCACCAGCATCGCCTGACGGGTGCCGAGCAGACGAATCGCCGCCGCGACAATGGAACGCGAGAAACCCGACAACTCGATCAGCTTGCCGAACACCGCGCCGAGCAGGAACACCGGGAAATACAGTTTGATGAAGCCGACCATTTTTTCCATGAACACCCCGGTGAAAGCGGGGGCGACGGCGGAAGGGTCGGTGAGCAGAACGGCGCCGAGGGCGGCAATCGGAGCAAAGAGGATAACGCTGTAGCCACGGTAGGCTGCGAGCATCAGCAGCGCGAGGGCTGCCAAGGCAATGATCACACTCATGGTGTGTCTCCTGGATTGTTATTTTTGTGGGGTGAAGCTGTGTGGAGGAGGGCTATAGCGAGTTTCGTGCCATAGGTGCAACATGTTGAAATATAAGGATATTTATGGGTTTTTTAGCGGCGGATGAACGTGTTTGTCTCTATTTTGAGATTTTTTGTGATGTTGAGGGCCTTATCGCCAGCCAGCCGGCTCCTACAAGGGTGTGTGTTGTGAATGCGATCTCCTGTAGGAGCCGGCTGGCTGGCGATGAGCGCGCAGCGCTCCAAAACACATCTACCAATAGAGATTCGTGTCTCTTTATGGAGACTCGGCAATCCCCAGCGCCACCATCTTCTTGTAAAGCGTCGACCGTCCAAGCCCCAGGCGTGCCGCCGCTTCAATCACCTTCCCCCCACATTGCGCGAGGGCAGATTCAATCAATTGCCGGTCAAACCGTTCGCGTGCCTCACTAAACGTCTCGTGCTCAACCGACTCAATCTTTAACGGCGCCGCGCGTTCCACCGGCGTAAACGTACCAATCGCCGCGCGGATATCCTGCGCATTCAGCATCAGGTCGTCACTGAGCAATGCCGCCCGTTCCAGCACGTTGCGCAGTTCGCGAATGTTCCCCGGCCAGGCGTGTTGCGCCAACAGCTCCAGCGCTTCGCGGTTCAGTTCATGCTGACTGCGCAGCTCCTCGAGAATCGCTTCACTCAGGGCCGGCAAATCATCGAGACGACCCCGCAGCGGCGGCACCTGGATTGGCAGCACGTTGAGGCGGTAATACAGATCGGCACGAAACTCGCCGCGTTTGATCGCCGCTTCCAGGTCGGTCGAGGTGGCTGCGATCACCCGTACATCGCTCTGGATCACTTCATTTGAACCCACTGGTTCAAATTCCTTTTCCTGCAACACCCGCAGCAGTTTGCTTTGCAGGGGCAGCGGCATGTCACCGATCTCGTCGAGGAACAGCGTGCCGCCCTGGGCAATCTGCAACTTGCCGGCACGGCCCTTGCGGTCGGCACCGGTGAATGCGCCGGGGGCGGTGCCGAAGAATTCGGCTTCCAGCAGAGACTCGGGAATCGCTGCGCTGTTGATACTGACAAAGGCTTTATGGGCACGCGGTGAAGCCCCGTGAATAGCCTGCGCCAACAGCTCTTTGCCGGTGCCGGTTTCGCCGAGCAGCAACACCGGCGAATCGGCGCTGGCACTGCGCCGGGCGCGGCGTTTGACTTCGAGGCTGGCCGCGCTGGTGCCAATGAAATGGGCAAAGTTGTACTTGGTCTGTCGTGCCCGCAGCAGCGAGCGGGTGGAGGCCAGTTCTTCCTGCATGCTCATGTAGCGCTTGAGCATCGGCGACAGGCTGCGCAACTCATCGAACAGCGCGAAACCGATCGCACCGATCACCACGCCGGCATCGTCGTGAATCGGCAGGCGCATGACCACCAGCGGTTCCTTGGGGGTGTCTTGCATGTCGAGCAGAATCGGCCGGCCAGTGCGCACCACCTCACGCAGCAGGCTGCCGGGGATCACGCTTTCGCAGGCCTTGCCGATGGCCACTTCCGCCGACGCCAGGCCGAAGCGCCTGGCGTAGCGTTCGTTCATCCAGACGATGTTGGCGTCGCGATCGACGATCACCGTGCCTTCACTCGACTGCTCGATGATCTCGAACAGCGAACGGATCGCCAACAGGCGAACGCGCTGGTAGTCCTTCAGGCTTTCGGTGGTGTTCATGTGGGCTGATCCTGATTATTTATTGCCTGTGCCGGCCTCTTCGCGAGCAAGCCCGCTCCCACATTTGACCGAGTTGTCTGGTCGAGCGTGATCGAATGTGGGAGCGGGCTTGCTCGCGAAGGCCACAACTCGGTCCAAAGGTATTGCACGGATTGTGCCTACCGCGGATGCGCCGCCGCCAACAGCTCTTTGGTGTACGGATGCTGTGGTGAATCGAACACGTCGTGGCTGGCGCCGCTT
Source organism: Pseudomonas sp. SJZ080 (assembly GCF_007828295.1). NCBI lineage: Bacteria > Pseudomonadati > Pseudomonadota > Gammaproteobacteria > Pseudomonadales > Pseudomonadaceae > Pseudomonas > Pseudomonas sp. SJZ080. The sequence continues at coordinate 258,108 of NZ_VIUK01000002.1, read as the reverse complement.
TCCACTACCTTGCCGTCCTTGATCACAATCATGTCATGGGCGAGGGCGCGGACTACCGCCAGGTCATGGCTGATGAACAGGTACGTCAACCCATGTTTTTCCTGAAGCTGGCGAAGCAGGGCAACCACCTGTTTTTGCACCGTGCGGTCCAGCGCCGAGGTCGGTTCGTCGAGCAGGATCAGCGCCGGTTTCAGCACCAGGGCCCGGGCAATGGCGATGCGCTGGCGCTGGCCGCCGGAAAACTCATGAGGGTAGCGATGGCGACTTTGCGGGTCGAGGCCGACTTCCTGCAGCGCCCGAATCACCTCGGCCTTGCACTCATCCGCCGTCAATTGACTGTGAACCTCAAGGCCTTCGCTGATGATCTGCGCCACGGACATCCGTGGGCTGAGGCTGCCGAATGGGTCCTGGAACACCACCTGCATTTTCTTGCGCCACGGCCGCAGCTGCTTTTGCGTCAGACCATCCAGCGCCTCACCCTGAAAGCGAATACTGCCTTCGGAGTCGAGCAGACGCAGGATCGCCTGGCCCAGCGTGGACTTGCCGGAACCGGATTCACCGACAATGCCCAGCGTCTTGCCACGCTGAACATTCAGGCTGATGCCATCCACCGCGTGCAAATACGTTTTACGCTGGAACAGCCCACCACTGAGTGCGAAGCGAACAGAAAGGTTTTCCACTTCCAATACGTTCTCGCGCGAGTCCCGTGCCAGGGCTTCACCTTCCGGTTCGGCGTTCAGCAACACGCAGCTGTACGGATGCTTTGGCTCGGTGAACAGCGTCTCGCACGGTGCCTGTTCGACGATTTCCCCAGCCTTCATCACGCACACGCGCTGGGCGATGCTGCGCACCAGGTTGAGGTCATGGCTGATCAGCAGCAGCGACATGCCGAGTCGCTGTTGCAGAGATTTGAGCAGCAGCAGGATCTTGCGCTGCACCGTCACGTCCAGCGCCGTGGTGGGTTCGTCGGCGATCAGCAACTCTGGCTCGCAAGCCAGGGCCATGGCGATCATCACCCGTTGCCGCTGACCGCCGGACAGTTGATGCGGGTACGCCTTGAGCCGTTCCTTGGGTTTCTGGATGCCCACCAGGTGCAGCAATTCAAGAATCCGTGCCTGCGCGGGTTTGCCGGTCAAGCCTTTGTGCAACAGCAAGGTTTCGCCGATCTGCTTTTCGATACTGTGCAGCGGGTTGAGCGAGGTCATCGGCTCCTGGAAAATCATCGCGATGCGGTTGCCGCGCAATTCCCGCAGCACTTTGGAGGAGGCGCCGAGCAGTTCCTTGTTGCGATAGCGGATGCTGCCGGTGGATTCGGTGCCGGTCTCGGGCAGCAATTGCAGGATCGAGTGCGCAGTCACCGATTTGCCGGATCCCGACTCACCGACCAGCGCCAGGCATTCACCGGGCCGGATGTCCAGGCTCAGATTGCGCACCACGGTCTGGCCGCTGAAGGCCACGTTGAGGTTGCGGATTTCGATCAGGTTACTCATATCAACATCCGCTTATTCAAGACCGAGGATCAAAGGCATCTCGCAACGCCTCACCGATAAACACCAGTAAAGAAAGAATCAACGCCAGGGTGAAAAACGCCGTCAGCCCCAGCCACGGCGCTTGCAGGTTCTGTTTGCCCTGACCGATCAGTTCACCCAGTGAAGCGCTGCCAGCAGGCATGCCGAAACCGAGGAAATCCAGCGCGGTGAGCGTCGAAATCGCCCCGGTCAGAATGAACGGCAGGTAACTCAGCGTTGCGTTCATCGCGTTGGGCAGAATGTGCCGCACGATGACCTTGCGGTCGGTCAGGCCCAGTGCACGGGCGGCTTTGACGTATTCCAGGTTGCGGCCGCGCAGGAACTCGGCGCGCACCACGTCCACCAGCGCCAGCCAGGAAAACAGCGCCATGATCCCCAGCAGCCACCAGAAATTCGGCTCGACGAACCCCGACAGGATGATCAGCAGATACAGCACCGGCAACCCCGACCAGACTTCCAGCAAACGCTGACCGATCAGGTCGACCCAGCCGCCGTAATAACCTTGCAGCGCGCCGGCGGCGATGCCGATCAGCGCACTGACCAACGTCAGCATCAACGCAAACAGGATCGACACCCGCGCACCGAAAATCACCCGGGCCAACACGTCACGCGCCTGGTCGTCGGTGCCTAGCCAATTGACGTTCGAGGGCGGGCTCGGCGCCGGTTTGTTCAGGTCGTAGTTAGGCGTGTCGTCGCTGAACGGGATCGGCGGAAACAACAACCAGCCGCCGTCCTTTTTGATCAGCTTCTGCACATAGTCGCTGCGGTAGTCGGCCTGGAACGGCAGTTGTCCGCCGAACTCCTGCTCGGTGTAGCGCTTGAAAACCGGGAAGTACAACGAGTCCTGGTAACGGACCACCAGCGGTTTGTCATTGGCGATCAGCTCGCCGCCCAAGCTCAACAGGAACAGACCGATAAACAGCCACAGCGACCACCAGCCACGACGGTTTTTCTTGAAACGTTCGAAACGGCGGCGCGCCAACGGCGAGAGCTTGAACATCAGGCGTTCCTCGCGGCGAAGTCGATACGCGGGTCGACCAGGGTGTAGCAGAGGTCGCCGACCAGTTTTATCAGGAGGCCGAACAGCGTGAAGATGAACAACGAACCGAACACCACCGGATAATCCCGGGACACCGCCGCCTCGTAGCTCATGCGACCCAGGCCATCGAGGGAAAAGATCACCTCGATCAGCAGCGAGCCGGCAAAGAACACGCTGATGAACGCCTGGGGAATCCCCGACACCACCAACAACATCGCGTTGCGGAACACGTGGCCGTACAGCACGCGCCGTTCGCTCATGCCTTTGGCGCGGGCGGTGACCACGTATTGGCGGGTGATTTCGTTGAGGAAGGAGTTTTTGGTCAGGATCGTCAGGGTGGCAAATCCGCCGATCACCAACGCCGTCACCGGCAACACCAGGTGCCAGAAGTAGTCGGCGATCTTGCCCACCGTGGACAGCGATTCAAAGTTGTCCGAGACCAGGCCGCGCACTGGGAACCAGTTCAGCGACGTGCCGCCGGCGAACACCACGATCAGGAACATCGCGAACAGGAATGCCGGCATCGCATAGCCGATGATGATCGCGGTGCTGCTCCAGATATCGAAGTGGCTGCCGTGATGCACGGCTTTGCGGATGCCCAGCGGGATCGACACCAGATAGGTGATCAGCGTGGCCCAGAGCCCGAGAGAAATGGTCACCGGCATTTTTTCCAGGATCAGGTCGGTGACGGTGGCGCCGCGGAAAAAGCTTTTGCCGAAATCCAGTTGCGCATAGCTTTTGAGCATCAGCCACAGACGCTCCGGCGCCGGCTTGTCGAAGCCGTACTGTTTTTCGATTTCCTTGATCAGTTGCGGATCGAGGCCGCGACTGGCCCGAGAACTGCCGCTCATGACTTCGCTGGAGCCACCGCCGACACTGGCGCCGCCGATCCCTTGCAGGTGCGCGATTGCCTGTTCCACCGGGCCGCCTGGCGCGGCCTGAACGATGACGAAGTTGACCAGCAGAATGATCACCAGCGTCGGAATGATCAGCAGCAGACGCCGCAGAATGTAAGCCCACATCAGTGCGGCCCTCCGGGTTTGCCGCGCTTGATCAGCTCGGCGGTCATCTGTTGGTTGGTCAGCGGCGTGGTGCTCACTTCCCACCAACTCTCGATGGCTTCGTCATTGGCGGCTTGCACGCTGGGAATCCCGAAGCGGTTCCACCATACAGTCGAACTGCCCGGCGGATAGTAGTTGGGAATCCAGTAGTAGTTCCATTGCAGCACCCGGTCGAGTGCATGGGCGTAGCGCAACATGTCGGCCTGGGTGGTGGCGCGAACCAGGCCGCTGACCAGCGTATCGACCGCCGGGTTTTTCAATACCATGTAATTGTTGGAGCCCGGATCGTTGGCCGCCGCGGAGCCAAAATAGTTGTTCAGTTCGTTGCCCGGCGAGGTGGTGACCGGATAGCCGGTGACGATCATGTCGTAATCCCGGGACATCAGGCGATTGACGTATTGGGACGAATCGATGCGACGGATGTTCAGGTCGATGCCAATCTGCTTCAGCGTGCGCTTGTACGGCAGCAGCAAACGGTCCATGCCGTTCTGGCTGACCAGGAACGTAAAGCTCAGCGGTTGGCCTTCGGCGTTCACCAGTTGATCGCCATCGGGTTTCCACCCGGCCTGCCCGAGCAAGTCCAGCGCTTGCAGTTGTTTGTCGCGGATCACGCCGCTGCCATCGGTTTTCGGTGCTTCGAAGACTTTGGTGAACACTTCGTCGGGGATCTGTCCGCGCAAGGGTTCAAGAATCGCCAGCTCGGCGGCATCGGGAAGGCTGCGGGCGGCAAGGTCGGTGTTGGAAAAGAAACTCTGCTGGCGAATATAGAGGTCGCGCATCATCTGCCGGTTGCTCCATTCGAAATCCCAGAGCATCGCCAAGGCCTGACGTACGCGGCGATCCTGAAACAACGGATTTTGCAGATTGAACACGAAACCTTGCGCTGATTGCGGCGCGTTTTGCGCCAGATGCGCCTTCTGCAGGCGACCGTCGCTGAGCGCCGGGCCGTCGTAGCCGATGGAGTAGCCGGTGGCGGAGAACTCACGGTTGTAGTCGTACGCACCACCGCGCAACACCTGGCGCGCCACGTCGGTGTCGCCGAAGTACTCGATGCTGAAATGATCGAAATTGTAGAGGCCGCGGCTGACCGGCAGGTCCTTGCCCCACCAGTCGGGGTTGCGTTCGAAGGTGATGCTGCGCCCGGAATCGATCTTGCTCACCTTGTACGGGCCGCTGCCCAGCGGTGGCTCGTAACCACCGCCGCTGGCGAAGTCACGGGTTTTCCACCAATGCTCGGGAAACACCGGCAAAGTCGCGATGTCGAGGGGCAGGGTGCGGTTTTCGTTGCTCTTGAAATCGAAACGAACGGTGCTCGGCGATTCCACTTCGACGCCTTTGACGTCGGCGAATTGCGTGCGATAGCGCAGGCTGCCCTGGGTCATCAGCAGATCGAAGGTGTAGCGCACGTCTTCAGGAGTAATCGGCTTGCCATCGGCGAAGCGGGCCTTGGGGTTGAGGTAGAAACGCAGGGACAAACCGTCTTCCGAGCGCTCCATCTTCTGCGCCACCAGGCCATAAACGGTGTAAGGCTCGTCCAGCGAGCGCTGGGCCAGGGGCGAATAGATCAAACCGTCGATCTGCGTCACGCCGATGCCTTTGTCTATATAAGGCAGGACATGATCGAAATGCCCGATTTCGATCGCCGAGCGGCGCATCGTCCCGCCCTTCGGGGCTTGCGGATTGGTGTAGGCAAAATGACTGAAGCCGGCAGGGTACTTCGCCGGTTCGCCGTAGACGGTCAGCGCATGTTGGGGGGCGGCGTTCACACCGGCGGCGCCCAACAGCAGGGCCACGGCAGTGAACAGCAAAGTAGGGAAAGCCAGTCGCATTGTCAGCCTTAGAGCCGGGTGGTCGATAACCGCAATTTGTACGCTAGCGGCGCGTCCCTCGCCAGCCGTATCACGCATCCGAAACACGACGGCCCACCAAAAAGGCGGGCCGTTGTGCGGAAAAGCCACGCGATTGGATCAGTCCTGACGGCTGGTCACTTCCAGCAAGTGGTAACCAAACTGAGTCTTGACCGGACCTTGCACCACGTTGATCGGTGCGCTGAAGACCACGGTGTCGAATTCCTTGACCATCTGGCCTGGACCGAACGAACCCAGGTCGCCGCCCTGACGGCTGGACGGGCAGGTGGAGTTGGCTTTGGCAACTTCGGCGAAATCGGCACCCGCTTCGATTTGGGCTTTGAGTTCGTTGCACTTGTCTTCGCTGGCAACCAGGATGTGACGGGCAGTGGCTTTAGCCATGGGAAATACTCCTTTCAATGTTCAATAAAATGCGGAGCCTACCGGATTCAGTGGGCCATTTCTTCTCAAAGTTCCTTCGAATGCTTACAGGCCAGCCTTTCGCAGACGTTCGGCGTGCTGCACATACAAATCAATCGGGTCGATGCCTGTGCGTACCCGACCGGCTGTCTGGTTGATGCTATCCAGATGATCGAGCGGGTAGTCGGAGCGGATCACTTTGCCCAAATGAGAACTGAAGCGTCCGACCATGCCGTCGTTCTGATCGGCTTCGGTGGTGAAATACCGAGAAAAGGCCCGTGAGAACCCGTTCAGCGGATCAAGTGCATTGAGCCCTTCATCGATAACGGTCCCCTGCAACGTGCCGCTCCAGGAATAGTAGCGAACCCCGTTGACCAGCTCGCGACCCTTGCCCCCCCAGGTTTTTGGCAAACCTTGGGGGTATTTCTCATTAAACGCGTAGACACCCTCGGTGGTCAGCGCATTCAACGCGGCGATAGCGTTCTGCGGCAGGTGCGGGTTGCCACTCAGCAAAGACAGGAAATCGGCGAACAAGGTGACGACCGCTTCGGCGGCCCGTTCCGGGAGGCGACCGGGCGTCAGTGCCTTTCGCAGGAAATCCGCCAGTTCCGAGCCGTGATTCGGTCCGCTGACCGACGTCACCGACGCTACGAATTGCGGCGCTATCGCTGCGGCATAACGTGCGGCCAGTGCGCCCTGGCTGTGTCCGATCAGGTTGACCTTCTCTGCACCGGTACCTTCCAGCACTCGTTCGATCTGTGCCAGAAGCTGTTCGCCGCGTGCTTCGTTGGTATGGGTAGCCGACAGGTGAGGTATGAACACCCTGGCGCCGTCGCTGCGCAGTGCTTGCCTGATGTCCTGGAAGAGTTCAAACGGGCCGATCCGGTCGAAACCGAACAAGCCGTGAACCAGCAGGATGGGATAGAGAGTGCTTGCATTCCGTTGCATGTTCGTACCTTTTCGCGGGAGTTCGAGGATGTGCTCGGGCCTCACTCTAAAGCACTCGGGTGTTCGCGCGATGTCTGAAAAAGCCGCTGTACATGGGGGAAAACGGAATAGGTAAGGTACGAATATTCGAATCCGCAGGAGGCTATTTTCGGAATGTCCGGACGTCCTTTAACCGGAGGTAGCGCAGAGTTCTGCAATGACCTACCTCCGGAATGCTATTTGCCTGTCAACCGCGTGTCGCTCGCAACCGTTCCGCCGCCGAACGCAACAGCGCCTCCGTGCCGTCCCATCCCAGGCAACCATCCGTTACCGATACGCCGTACTGAAGCGACGGATTCAACGGCTGGCAACCCTCGAACAGATGGCTCTCGATCATCATCCCGATCAGCGAGCGATCACCTTGCAGGCGCTGATCAAGCACATCGTTGAACACCGCCGGTTGACGCAGCGGGTCTTTGCCGCTGTTGGCGTGGCTGCAGTCGACCATGATCCGTGCCGGGATCTTCAGCTTGGTCAAATCGCTGTTCACTTTGGCGACGCTGTCGCGATCGTAGTTCGGGCCGCGATGGCCACCGCGCAATACCAGGTGAGTGTCTGCATTGCCCGGGGTCTGAATGATCGCCGGATGCCCCTGACTGTCGACACCGAAGTGCCGATGCGGATGGGCGGCCGAGCGCATGGCGTCGCTGGCAACGCCGACGCCGCCATCGGTGCCGTTCTTGAAACCGACCGGCATGTTCAGGCCACTGGCCATTTCCCGGTGGATCTGCGACTCGGTGGTGCGGGCGCCAATGGCTACCCAACTGAGCAGGTCGTCGAAGTAACCGGCAGCCATCGGTTGCAGCAATTCGGTGGCGATGGGCAAACCCAGTCGGAGCATTTCGCGCATCAGCTCGCGGGACAGGGTCAGGCCGCCGGCCATGTCATCGCTGCCGTCCAGGTGCGGATCGTAGGCCAGGCCTTTCCAGCCGACCGTGGTTCGGGGTTTTTCAACGTAGGCGCGCATCACCAGCAGCATTTCATCGGTGACTTCGGCGGCGAGGCGGGCGAGGTTGCTCGCGTATTCGAGGGCGGACTGGGGATCGTGAATCGAGCAAGGGCCGACGATGACCAGCAAACGGGAGTCTTCACCGTTGAGGATCGCGCGGACTGCGTCGCGGTGGGCCGCGACCTGGCGGGTCAGGGCGTTGCTGAGGGGCAATTGCTGTTTGAGTTGCAATGAGCTTGGCAGACGCAGGGTCAGTGCTTCATTGGCAGGGCTCAGGGTGGACAGCGGCAGAGCAGAGACGGACGAGTTCATATTCAGGCTTCCTGGGCGAGTGGCGGGTTCGTTCCCGCGCGCTCGGCCCTACTGGGGTGTTCGACAATTGGCCGGATTGGCTGCGTGTGTGTGCTTGCCACCTGTGGGTGACCGATCGGAGGCGGCAGGCTGTCCCGAGCGGAGGCTGCTAAATCGCCAGGCGGTAAAACTGTCGTAACGGTAATAAGTGGCGTAGTTCATGTCGTGAATCCTCAGGTTGTCTGGTGTGTTGCTAAAAATACGTAGGGCTGAAAAAACAAAACCCCCGGTCGGGAGGCCGACCGGGGGTTGAGAATTCTCTGGTGGCGACCCGTTTAAAGTGGGCGCCGTGTGGGTATCAGGCGCGCCAGTGGCTAAACCAATACCCAAAATAAAAGCTGACCGGAGCGCAAACGACGTTCACCCGGGCAGCCGCAACCGAGCGCAGGGCGCTGGCGGTACGAAGCTGTGAGAGGGCGTTCAACATGGTCTGTCTCCGATGGATGCGCCGAGCTTACTAGAGGCCGGTACGCGGATTCAATCAGAAATTGCTATCGATCACCGACGGCGTTTTCTATCGCTTGAGTGCGTCGAAGGTTGTGACACACTCATCGCTTAAACAAAAACACAACGTTACAAGGACGAACCATGACGCCGCTGACCATCGCCGCCGCTCAATCGATCTCTATCGCGGGAGACCTGGCCGCCAATATCGCCGGGCATCAACGCTTCATGCAGGCGGCGGCGGAGCAGGGCGTGCAGTTGCTGGTGTTTCCGGAACTGTCGCTGACCGGGTACGAGGGTGGGCTGGCGGTTGAGCTGGCGATTGCACCGGAGGATGCGCTACTGCAACCGTTAAGGCATTTCGCGCAGGAAATCGGTGTAACGACTGTGGTCGGGATGCCTATTCGTCTGTCGGAGAATTCGCCAGTGTTGATCGGAGCGCTGGTCCTGGGCGCCGATGGCTCGCTGGGGGTCTACAGCAAACAGCATCTGCATCCCGGCGAGGAAGTAGCGTTTGCACCGGGCTTTGGCGGTTCTACCCTGGCAATTGGCGGTGACACGGTCGCCCTGGCGGTGTGCGCCGATTTTTCCCACGCCAGCCATGCGGCCGCAGCGGCGCAACAGGGCGCCGATCTGTATGCAGCAGGCGTGCTGATCACTGAAAAAGGCTACGCCCCGGACACCGCGTTGCTGCAGGGCTATGCCGTCACGCATTCGATGGCGGTGCTGATGGCCAACCACGGCGGTGCGACGGGGGGCTGGGAGTCGGCAGGACGCAGCGCGATCTGGGCGTCGGACGGTTCGCTGATTACCGCTGCACCCGGTACTGGCAGTCTGCTGGTCGTTGCTCGCCGCACAGCTGATGGCTGGACGGGGCGCGTCGTTGCCGTCGCGGAGGTCTGATGGGGTTCGAATTACGTCCGGCGACATCGCAGGACCTAGACTTTGCACGGGAATTGACCTGTCAAACCATGCTCCGCTACTACATTCAGCACGATCTGCTGTGGCAGGACGAGGCCTTCGATGTTGCGTGGGCGGGGCGGGAAAACTGGCTGATCGTGCGCGATGAGGTGGTACTGGGATATGTGAGCCTCAGCCGGGACGCAAGGGCCTTGTACATCCGTGAGTTGCATGTGCTCGACACGTTCCAGGGGCAGGGTGCCGGTTCCTGGGCGATCGATCAGGTATTGTCGATGGCGCGCAAGGAACGCCGCCCGGCCCTGCGGTTGACGGTGTTTGTAAATAATCCGGCAAAAGCCTTATATGAAAGAAAGGGCCTGCAGGTGGTCGGCGCAGACGAGTGTTTCCTGAGAATGCAGCGCGATGTCGAGGTCGCGGATCGCTGAAACACGCATCGCACAAGCCTTTCAAGATGTATTGAAACTTTTTATATGACGCTTGCCGCTAGGTCTGCCAGTCGCTTTTTGCTAAGGTGTCGACAACTCAATAAGACCATATCGCGAGGTGTCTGCTTGATTAGGGTGCTAGTAGTCGATGACCATGATCTCGTTCGTACAGGCATTACACGAATGCTGGCTGACATCGATGGCCTGCAAGTGGTCGGCCAGGCCGAGTCAGGTGAAGAATCCCTGCTCAAGGCGCGTGAGTTGAAACCCGATGTGGTGCTGATGGACGTCAAGATGCCCGGTATCGGCGGTCTTGAGGCCACCCGCAAATTGTTGCGCAGTCATCCGGATATCAAGGTCGTTGCGGTCACCGTGTGTGAGGAAGATCCGTTTCCTACACGGTTGTTGCAGGCCGGAGCCGCCGGTTACCTGACCAAAGGCGCCGGGTTGCCGGAAATGGTCCAGGCCATCCGCCTGGTGTTTGCCGGCCAGCGCTACATCAGCCCGCAAATTGCCCAGCAACTGGCGATCAAATCCTTTCAGCCGACCAACGATTCGCCATTCGACGCACTGTCGGAACGGGAAATCCAGATCGCACTGATGATTGTCGGCTGCCAGAAGGTGCAGATCATTTCCGACAAGTTGTGCCTGTCGCCCAAAACCGTGAACACCTACCGTTACCGAATTTTCGAAAAACTTTCGATCAGCAGCGATGTCGAGTTGACGCTGTTGGCGGTTCGTCACGGCATGGTTGATGCCAGCCTCTGAAAATGACTGACACCTTTGATCCAAGTGCTTTCCTGTCGACGGTCAGTGGACGCCCCGGCGTCTATCGCATGTTTGACAGCGAAGCGCGTCTGCTCTACGTCGGCAAGGCCAAGAACCTCAAGAATCGCCTGTCGAGTTACTTCCGCAAGTCCGGGCTCGCGCCGAAAACCGCTGCGCTGGTGGCGCGGATTGCCCAAGTCGAAACGACGATCACCGCCAACGAAACCGAAGCCTTGCTGCTTGAGCAGACGCTGATCAAGGAATGGCGGCCGCCCTACAACATTCTGTTGCGCGACGACAAATCCTACCCGTACGTGTTTCTCTCCGATGGCCAGTTCCCGCGCCTGAGCATTCATCGTGGTGCGAAGAAGGCCAAAGGCAAGTATTTCGGTCCCTATCCCAGTGCCGGTGCGATTCGCGAAAGCCTGAGCCTGCTGCAAAAGACCTTTTTCGTGCGCCAGTGCGAAGACAGCTATTACAAGAACCGCACGCGGCCGTGCCTGCAATATCAGATCAAACGCTGCAAGGCGCCTTGTGTCGGCCTGGTGGAGCCCGAGGTGTACGCCGAAGACGTACGGCACTCGGTGATGTTCCTGGAGGGGCGCAGCAACGCGCTGACCGACGAGTTATCGGCCGGCATGGAAGAGGCGGCGATCAACCTCGAGTTCGAGCGAGCCGCCGAATTGCGTGACCAGATCTCCTTGCTGCGCCGGGTTCAGGATCAGCAGAGCATGGAAGGCGGTACCGGAGATGTCGACGTGATCGCCGCGTTCGTCAACCCGGGCGGTGCCTGTGTTCATCTGATCAGCGTGCGCGGTGGCCGGGTGCTGGGGAGCAAGAACTTTTTCCCGCAGGTGGGTATTGAAGAAGACGTGTCCGAGGTCATGGCCGCGTTTCTCGGTCAGTATTTCATCAGCAGCCCTGAGCGCGACTTGCCGAGCGAATTGATCGTCAACGTGGTACACGAAGATTTTCCGACGCTGATTGCAGCCATTGAAGAGTTGCGTGGTCGCGAACTGACCATCAGCCACAGGGTTCGCGGGACGCGGGCGCGCTGGCAGCAATTGGCCGTGACCAATGCCGAGCAGGCGCTGGGCGCGCGTCTGGCCAACCGCCAACACGTCGCCGCGCGTTTCGATGCCCTGGCCGACGTGCTGAAACTGGATGAGCCGCCGCAGCGCCTGGAGTGTTACGACATCAGTCACTCCAGCGGCGAAGCGACCGTGGCGTCCTGTGTGGTGTTCGGTCCCGAAGGCCCGATCAAGTCCGACTACCGTCGCTACAATATCGAAGGCGTCACACCGGGCGATGACTATGCCGCGATGCACCAGGCCCTGACCCGACGCTTCAGCAAACTGAAGGACGGGGAGGGCAAGCTGCCGGACATCCTGTTGGTCGATGGCGGCAAGGGGCAGTTGTCCATGGCGCGTGATGTGCTCAATGAGCTGGCGGTGCCCGACCTGATTCTGCTGGGCGTGGCCAAGGGCGCGACACGCAAGGCCGGTTTCGAAACCTTGTACCTCAACGACGCCGCCCACGAATTCACCTTGCGTGGAGATTCCCCGGCGTTGCATTTGATCCAGCAGATCCGTGACGAAGCTCACCGTTTTGCGATTACCGGGCACCGCGCCCGTCGTGGTAAAACGCGCCGCACGTCTACACTGGAAGGCGTTGCAGGCGTTGGACCGACACGCCGGCGCGATTTGTTGAAACATTTTGGTGGATTGCAGGAGCTGTCTCGTGCCAGCATCGAAGAGATCGCCAAAGCACCCGGGATCAGTAAAAAGCTCGCAGAGTTGATTTATGCAAATCTGCACAGCGAGTAGAATGCCACCTCACCTCGTAGCCAGTTGTGCCGATGAATATCCCTAATCTGATTACCGTTCTACGCGTCCTGCTTATCCCGATCTTCATTTTGCTGTTCTACCTGCCTTACCAATGGAGCTACCTGGCGTCTGCTTCGGTCTTTGCGTTTGCCGCCGCCACGGACTGGCTGGATGGTTATCTGGCTCGCCGACTGGAGCAAAGCACGCCGTTCGGGGCTTTTCTCGATCCGGTGGCCGACAAACTGATGGTCGCCGTGGCGCTGGTGTTGCTGGTGCAGGAACACGGTAACCTGTGGCTCACGCTGCCGGCAGCAGTGATCATCGGTCGCGAAATTGTCGTCTCGGCGCTGCGGGAGTGGATGGCCGAGCTCGGTGCTCGTGCTCACGTTGCCGTGTCGAACCTGGGCAAATGGAAAACCGCTGCGCAAATGCTGGCGTTGGTGATCCTGCTGGCCAATCCGTCGGACTTCACGTTCTGGGTTCTGGTGGGTTATGCCTTGCTGATGATCTCGGCGGGCCTGACGCTGTGGTCCATGGTTCAATATTTGCGGGCTGCCTGGCCGCATCTGAAGACCGACGTGGAAAAGAAATAAACTTTTTTGAATCAAGGGGTTGACGGGGCATCTGGATTCTATAGAATGCGCCTCACCAAGACGCGGGAATAGCTCAGTTGGTAGAGCACGACCTTGCCAAGGTCGGGGTCGCGAGTTCGAGTCTCGTTTCCCGCTCCAAGCATTAAAAAATGGATCTCTGAAAAGAGGTCCATTTTTTTTCGTCCAAAGAAAAGTCTTTCTTGGACTTTTGCCGCGCGCCCCCTCTGAAAACACTCAGATCCAGCCCCAATGGGCACATTTTCCAGTACATCAATCCGGTGCTCGGCAGATCGGTTTTCTCGTGACGTATGTGATGGCTCTCACCAATAACGCGGTCCGACACGCCAAACCCGGAGCCAAGGACTACACCCTCCCTGACTACAATCGCTGTTCATGGCCAGTTAAGCCGTTGGGCCAGGTCGGTGATCAATCATTAGGCAAGTGCAATTGCACTTCCGTGGCGTCATGAAAGAGTCGGACGACCTCGATCACCTCGTCGTTTGCCACACGATAGAACACGATATGGCGTGGGCTTTTGATCGTCCCATGTGGGGTGTTTGGCCTGCTGGCGTGAATAGATGAGGTGATAGCTGCGAAGGCCCGGCTTCCTCATTGCTGCCCCTCAATCAGGATCCTTACCCGCTGTAGCGCCCAAATTGGAAGCTCCCAAGAAGTAAAACAATCCACCCACAACGATGAAGAGCGCGAGCATGTAGAAGATGTAGTGGGGAGGTTGGGTCGCCAATACGACTCCGCAAAGCACCGGTCCCAGTGCCGCCCCGAGGCTGGACAGGTTTTGCACTCCGTAATACATACCGCGCAGGTTGTCCGGAGCGATTTTGTCGATGAACATGTATTCGGCGGGGAATACGATTATTTCGCCGACCGTGAAAATGGCCATGGAAATGACCCAGAGCAGAATAGAGGTCGACAGGGCAAAACCCGCCAACCCCATCATGAACATACTCAGTCCCGCGGCCAGCCACAGACTCAGATGCCCGTGAGAGATCTTCCTCCCTATGGAGTATTGCAAGCTGATCACCATCAGCGCATTGGTCGCCACAATGGTACTGATGATCTGGTAGGTAGATTCTGGCGTAGTCGTGATCACCAGATACTGCGAGAGATAAGCGGTGAATTGGCCAAAAACCACCGCGCTGAGCAGCCCGCCAAGGGTGAAACACACCAACCGATAATCCTGGAGCAGCAATTTCCCCGCGGCCAGAAACGGTACAGGTTTTCGAGCGTCATCGATGGCGTTCAGGTCTCTATCGCCCCAAACGAAATAGATGAAGAAGAATCCTGCCCCAAGCCCGGCAGACAGCAGGAATGGCAAGCTGATATCCAGCTTGGCCATTCCGGCCCCAAGAAATGGGCCGACGGCATATCCGATATTGGTCAGTGTGTATTTGATCGAGAAAACTTCGCTGCGATCAGTGACGGGAAGCAGGCTGCCAAATCCTGATTTGACCGCGATATCAATGACCGCATAAGCCAGGTTGATCAGTACCAGGCAGCTGTAGAACAGCCAAAGATCGCGAGCCAGAAACGTCCCGAGAAACCCCAGCGTGAACACACCACTGAAGCCCAGGATCAGCCGGTAACTGGACATCTTGTCGACCAGAAAGCCACCGTAAAGACTCAATAACGACCCGATGATCAGTGTGCTGCCAATAACCAGGCCGATATCGGCGACGCTCAAGCTGAAACTGCCGGAAAGGTAAATGACCAAATAGGGCAGGGTGATTGCTCGCGCCAAGGTCAATATCAGGGACGCCGACAGCAGCAAATTTATTGTTGTCGGATAGCTTTTTAGCGTGGTCAGCATCCTTGCCTCATCGTTCAGCAGGTTGTTTTTATGGTGTTCGTCAGTCGCATAGTGTTGATTGATGCGTTCGAATCAAGCTTACTGGAGAAAATTGTTCTGACCTGTGATGGTTTTTATTGAATTGGCGGAACTGAATTCATGAATACGGAGCGTCTATGTTTTCCTCCGAACGATTAAAGGGCATTGATGTATTTGTCAGCGTTGCGGACTGCGGCAGTTTCAAAGCCGCCGCCGAGCGGATGAGTCTGACAGCTTCTGCCATTAGCAAAAGTATTGCTCGATTGGAGAGCAGGCTGGGGACTCGGTTGTTCCATCGAACAACTCGAAGCTTGTCACTGACGGATGCGGGGATTGCGTTCTATCGCACGTGCACAGGCGTGCTGGCGGACCTCGAAGAGGCTGAGCTGTCTCTACATGCCGAAACCACCGAGCCTCGTGGCAGGGTTCACATTGGCCTTCCGGGTGCCTTTGGCCGTTTGCAGGCACTTCCAGTCATTCTGCGGTTTGCCCAGGAGCACGCTCTGCTGTTACCGCACATTTCGTTTTCCGACCGTTTCATCGACCCTATCGAAGATGGTGTCGATATCGTCGTACGCATCGGTGGCTCGGACGTTTGGCCCGACACACTGGGGCATCGTTACGTGGGCCGTGAGTGGCATATCTTCTGTGCGTCGCCCGCGTATTTGAGCAAGCATGGCACGCCTGTGACCGTTCACGATCTGGAGCATCACCAGTGCATCGCTTACGGCTGGGCGGATGGAGCGATTAGCCCTTGGAGTTTTGCAGGAACCCAGGCCGGCGAAATTGAACGCAGGGCGATAGCCGCAAGGTTCGTCGTGGGAGATGGCGAAGGTCTGGTGATCGCTGTATCGGCGGGATGCGGAATCGCGCAGCTACCTTCGTGGTTGGTCAAGCGTCAGCTTGAAGAGGGGACATTGGTTGAAGTGCTTCCCCACTTGGCAACCGATGGTCTGGCGATCAATCTGGTTTGGGCCAAAAGTCGGCAAGCGCTTCCCAAGGTCAGTGCGTTGCTGGAGGCACTTGCCGCCGGTTTGGTGCCGTCTGGTGGCAAAATCGAATGACCACTTTTGGCGATAGCGGTCTGTCAGGAAGTGCCGCTTCCACACAAAGCCCGCTGAGCATTGGCTACCCAACCCTTGAGGATGATAATTCGCTGCAATTTCGCCTAGCGTACTTCTACTGATTAGAAGTCCATCTTTCGAGAGCTTTCGCATCTAAGCTGTACGCCGGCATGGACGTTGTCCATGCCGGCGGTTGGTTAATAGCGAATCATCACAGATTTGAGTTCAGTGTAATCGTCGATAAACGCGGATCCGAACTCACGACCGATTCCCGATGATTTGACGCCACCAAAGGGTACTGCTGGGTCGAGCATCGTGTGCATGTTCACCCACACTGTGCCGGCGTTGATGGCGGGCACCATGCGCAAAGCCTTGCTCAGATCGTTGGTCCACAGGCTGGCGCTCAGGCCATAGGGGGTGTTGTTCATCAGTTCCAGCAGTTCTTCTTCGGTGTCATAGGGGAAGAACGTTGCGATAGGGCCAAAGGTTTCTTCGTTGAGCAAAGTGTCGTTCACCGTGTTGGCGAGGATTACCGTCGGTTCGACATAACAGCCGGGACGGTCGAGCAGGTTGCCACCGTGAATGATCGTGTTGTTTTCGGCGCGGGCCTTGTCGAAAAACTCACCAAGCTTGAGTTGGTGTTGGCGGTTGGTGACCGGGCCGAATTCGGTGCGCTCATCCAGTGGCGAACCGATGTTCAGCTGGCTCAAACGTTGAGCCAGCTTTTCCATGATCGGCTCGATTTGCGAGCGATGGGCGAAGAACCGTTCGGCCGCGGCGCAGATTTGTCCTGAATGCAGGAAGCCGGCCTCAATGATGCCATTGACCGCTTTGTCCAGATCGATATCGCGCAGGAACCCCGCCGAGTTTTTACCGCCCAGTTCCAGGGTTGCGCGGGTCAACCCGGTGCCCATGGCGCTACGGCCGACAGCGATGCCGGTGGGCACTGATCCGGTGAACGAAACCTTGTCGGTGCCGGGGTGCTCGATCAGCCCTTTGCCCACCAGACCGCCACCGGTCAATACGTTCAGTGCGCCCGCAGGGAGGCCGGCTTCAATGGCCAGTTCGGCGATCCGCAGGATGGTCAGCGGGGTGAATTCGCTGGGCTTGATGATGATGCTGCACCCGGTTACCAGCGCCGAGGCGAGTTTCCAGATGGCGATCATGGTCGAAAAATTCCACGGCACAATGCCCACCACCACGCCGACCGGTTCGCGCAGGGTGAAAGCGGTATAGCGTTCACCGGCGAAGGAGGGCAGTGACGGGGTGATGGTCTGGCCGCTGATCTTGGTTGCCCAGCCGGCGTAATAACGCAGGAAGTGAGCGGCCTGGTCGACTTCGAAGGCCCGGGAAATCTGGATGATCTTGCCCGACTGGCAGGTTTCGATTTGCGCCAGTTCTTCGCGGTTTTGCTCCAGCAGGTCGGCCAGTTTCAGTAGCACGTTGCCCCGCGTCGCCGGTGCGACCTGGGACCAATGCTTGAAGCCGCGATTGGCCGACTCCACCGCCGCATCGATATCGACAGGATCAGCATCGGCGACGTGGGCGATGACCTGGCCGGTGGCGGGATTGATCACCTCCAGCGTCTGATTGGAATGGCTCTGAACGTAGCCACCGTCGATAAACAGCGCATGGCTTCGACGGAGGAAGGCTTCAACTTGAGGCAGCAGTGGAATATCGCTCATGGGGGTTTTCCTAGTCGCGAACAAGAGAAAAGCCCGAGGTTAATCCGTGGGGCCAGGCGTGGCTTGACTGTGCCTGCCGGGCCTCATGTCTGTGGCTGCCAGAGCAGCTGGAGGCCTGAGCACTAGACACGGTCATTGCCTTTGAAAAGTACAATATTGGCTCTGGAAGGTGCATTTGTTACCTTGATGGCTCGTTCCATAATGGCCCTGTATCCGGCGCCGCTCCTTCGATTTGGAGGGGGTGACCGGGAATCCAATAATAAGCAGGGCCGTCCATGAAAAAGCCAAACCCGCTCCTCGAAGACCTCAAGTCCATTCTGCCGACCATCGCTGCCAATGCCTTTCAGGCCGAGCAGGGTCGCAAGGTTCCCGACGAGAACATTGCGCTGCTCAAAGGCATCGGCATGCACAGAGCCTTTCAGCCGAAGAAGTTCGGCGGCATGGAAATATCGCTGCCTCAATTTGCCGACTGTATTGCCTTGCTCGCTGGCTCTTGTGCCAGCACGGCATGGGCGATGAGCTTGCTCTGCACTCATAGCCATCAACTTGCGATGTTCTCGGCCAAATTGCAGCAGGAAGTCTGGGGTACTGATTCGGACGCCACTGCCAGCAGCAGCATCGCGCCGTTCGGCCGCACCGAAGAGACCGAAGGTGGCGTGCTGTTCAGCGGTGAAATGGGCTGGAGCAGCGGCTGCGATCACGCCGAGTGGGCGATTGTCGGTTTCCGCCGCAAGAATGCTGAGGGCACCCAGGACTACTGTTTTGCGGTACTGCCTCGCAGCGACTACCAGATCCGTGACGACTGGTTCGCCGCCGGCATGAAAGGCAGCGGCACCAAGACCTTGATCATCGATAACGTGCTGGTGCCGGAACACCGGATTCAGAAAGCCAAAGACATGATGGAAGGCAAGTCCGCAGGCTTCGGTCTGTACCCGGACAGCAAGATCTTTTACTCGCCGTATCGTCCTTACTTCGCCAGCGGTTTTTCTACCGTGAGCCTAGGGGTTGCCGAGCGGATGCTGGAGGTATTCCGCGAAAAAACCAAAACCCGCGTGCGAGCCTATACCGGTGCAGCGGTCGGTGCCGCGACGCCGGCCTTGATGCGCCTGGCCGAGTCGACTCATCAGGTGGCTGCAGCCCGAGCCTTTCTCGAGAAAACCTGGGAGGAACATGCCGAACACAGTGAACAGCAGCGTTACCCAAGCCGCGAAACCCTGGCGTTCTGGCGCACCAATCAAGCCTACGCCACCAAGATGTGCATCCAGGCGGTGGACCGTCTGTTCGAGGCTGCTGGTGGCAACGCCTGGTTCGAGCACAACGAGATGCAGCGCCTGTTCCGCGACTCGCACATGACCGGGGCCCATGCCTACACCGACTACGACGTCTGCGCTCAGATCCTTGGCCGCGAACTGATGGGCCTGGAACCCGATCCGAGCATGATCTGAGCCGGACCGTCCATAACAACAATCAGGACTGCTCCTGAAAGCAGTCCGGGAGTCTTGCATGTCTGATAACAGCGTTTGTGCCGCCACTGAAACGACCTTCGACCCACGTGCCTTCCGCCGGGCACTGGGCAATTTCGCCACCGGGGTGACCGTGGTGACAGCCGCCACCGCATCCGGGCGTAAAGTCGGAGTGACCGCCAATAGCTTCAACTCGGTATCCCTCGATCCGCCTTTGGTGCTGTGGAGCATCGACAAGCGTTCTAACAGCCACGAGGTGTTCGAAGAGGCCAGCCATTTTGCGGTTAACGTGTTGGCGGCTGACCAGATTGACCTCTCCAATAATTTCGCCCGGCCCAAGGAAGATCGCTTCGCCGAGATCGAGTTCGAACCGGGCGAGGGCGGGGCACCGGTGTTCGCCGATTGCTCGGCGCGTTTTCACTGCGAGAAGTACCAGCAGGTGGATGGCGGCGATCACTGGATTATGATCGGTAAGGTGGTAGCGTTCGATGATTTCGGCCGCTCGCCATTGCTCTATCACCAGGGCGCCTACTCCATGGTCTTGCCCCATACCCGCATGACTAAACGCGATGAAAGCCAGCCGCCGAGCAGCCATTTTCAGGGGCGCCTCAGCCACAATCTGTATTACCTGATGACACAGGCGGTGCGGGCCTACCAGTCCAGCTACCAGCCACGGCAACTGTCCACCGGCCTGCGCACCAGCGAGGCGCGCATGCTGATGGTGCTGGAAAGTGACGCAAGGCTGAGCCCCAACGAACTGTTGCGTGAGGTGGCGATGCCTGTTCGGGAAATCGATGAGGCCGTCGCCAACCTCAAACGCAAGGGGTTGGTGAACGACGATGACAACGGTGTACGTCTGACGGCTGCCGGTATCGAGCAGACCGAAGACCTTTGGGCGATCGCTCAGGCGCAACAAGAGAAAGTCTTTGCCGAATTCAGCGAGACGCAGATAGAAACGTTCAAAACCGTGTTGAAACGACTGATCAGCAACTGCTGACCGTTTGATCTTGGGGTAAAAAAATCCGATGCCGGTAATGGCATCGGATTTTTTTTTTGCGTCACGCTCGGGCCGTTGAACTGCGCTGCAACATTGCCAGCGCCAAGGCTCAGCGTGCTACGGCCAACTCATCGATCCAGTGCCGTTGAAATGCCGCAAACGCTTCCTTCGGTTGCTGCAGCTGCACAAACTCCAACATAGGGTCGGTGACTTCAGTCCTGATGCCAGCCAATTCCTCAATGGTCGCTAACCCGCAAAACGGCACATACGCTTCGGAGTACCCGCCTTCATGCACCAGAACGAGACGGCCTTGACACAAACGTTCGGCGGCTTCGCGCACGCAGCGAGTCATCTGCCGGTACGAGTCGCTGTGTAACAGCATCCGGGCGAGGGGATCGACGGCGTTGGCGTCGTAACCGCAGGCAACGATGATCAACTCGGGCTCGAAGCGCTCCAGCGCCGGAATCACGATACGCTCCATCGCATAGAGATAAGCCTCATGACCGCAGCCAGGGGGCAACGGAATATTGATATTCGCCCCCAATCCCGCGCCGCGGCCGCGATCGGCTTCACCGCTGTAACCGGCGGGGAAACAGCTGTCTTGATGCAGCGAAATGGTCAGCACATCACCGCGTTCCTCAAAGATTGATTGCGTACCGTTGCCGTGGTGCACATCCCAGTCGATCACCGCGACTTTGCCCAGGCCACGGTGTGCTTTTGCGGCTTCAATGGCGATGGCGATATTGGCCAGGAAGCAGAAACCCATGGCGCTGTCGGCCAGGCAGTGGTGGCCCGGTGGGCGTGACAGAGAGTAGGCATTGTCGACCTCGCCGGACAGTACGGCATCGACCGCTGCCATGGCCAGTCCGGCGGACAGCCTGGCTATTTCATAACTGCCGGGCCCAATGGGAGCGTTTGGCCCCAATTCGCCGCCGCCGGCATCACTCATGGCCTTGAAGCGTTGCAGGTAGTCAGGCGTATGAACCCGTAGCAGATCCTCATCCGCTGCCGCATTGGCGCTTCGTACCTGTAAGTGTCGGGTCAGGCCGGAAACGTCCAGCAGGCTCTTCAGACGGCGCTTGGTTTCCGGCGATTCGGCGTGGCCGGCAGCGGCAGGCGGTTGCACCCAACCTCCCACCGGCAAGGTCAAGGCGTGCAGTCCGGCGCTGTGCCAGAGGCTGAGTTCGTCGAAGAAAAACGCACTTTTTCGGCTCATCGTTCTTTCCATTTTCTTTAGGGTAAAAGGACCACTCACGCGCTAGGGCGGCAGCTCAGAATCAACACCAGGGACAGCAAAGTGATGCAGACCCCTCCGATAAGTAGCGATTGGAAACCGCCGCTGGCTTCGATCAGCCGGCCAGACACTGTCGGGCCGATGGCGAGGCCACCACCGATCACAAGGTTGGAGGCATTCATCAGTTTTCCGGAACGGTCGAGGTCGGCCAGGCAGGCCAGAATCAACGGCAGAATGAATGTCCAGGTGAACTTGAAAAGCAGCGCAGCCAAAGCAAAGCGCAGCATTTCAGGTTGGCCCAGCAACAGCAGCACCGAGCCTGCCATCAGCCCGTAACCCAGTAGCAACAACAGCAGGCGTGGCAGACGATTGCCGATCAGCGAGGCACAACCCGCACCGACAATGCCTGTCACCGTAGCGACGGCAAGAATCTCGCCGCTGGACTCGGCAGAGAGGCCGGCGTGGGTGCTGATGGAACCGATAAAGGTCCAGACGCCGCTCAGGCTGATGTAAAAACTCAGGATGGCAAGAATGCCCAGTGCCGCCTTCCACTTCGAGGCGAGGGCTACTCGCTCGGCGGTTTTCTCGGTCGGCGGGCTGCCTTGGGGAAAGTAACGGGCCAGTGGCAAAAAGACCGTCATCAGCCCTGCAAGGATCAAGTAGCAGGCTGACAGCCCGTAGTGTTCGAACAGGCGTGGCAGGATGCTCAAGCCAATCGCCCCGACCACAAGTTGCCCCATCACCCATAAGCCATAGACGCGACCGGGGTTGGACGTCGAGGCGGCACTGGACAGACAGATGATCATCAGTGAACCGCCGGCCAGGGCGCTGCAAAAGCGCAATGCCAGGAGTAGCGAATAATCGTGGGCAAGTATCGAGAGCAGGTTGGCTGCAATGAACAGTATCCCGGCCAGCAATGCGGCGCGGCGCCAGTCGATACGTTTGAGCCACCAGAGAGCGGGCAGGGTGGCCAGGCTCATGGCACCGAGTTCGGTGGAGAACAGATCGCCTATCTGTGACGGGCTCAGTTGCCATTGAGTTGCCAGTTGCGCCGCCACTGCCGGTGCGGTCATGAGGATGGTCGGGGTGATGGCGGCGAACAGCACAATGGCTGCCAGCAATGCCAGTTGGGATGATGCGAGCGAGCGGTGATTGGTCAGCGGTTTGGTCTGGGTGTTCATGTTCAAGCTCCGATGAATGAATTCAGAACACATGGACCAGACGCAGCAACGCGTCGGTACCGTGATAGCCGTTGTCGGTGGCGACGTTCTGCGAGAGGCTGAACATCAACTGATTCTGTTTATCGAGCCAGTGACCGACTTCGAAACCCACCTGGGTGTAGCGCTTGTGGGTGTCATCGATGCGTTGTTCATTGATCCGCAACTCGCCGCCATCGGCGTGGATCAGTCGCAACGCGCCATAGGTGCTCGAAGTGAAGTCATAAGAGGCAAAAGCTTGCAGGCGATACAGAGGGTCCTGTTTGAGGTCATTGCTGAAGTAGTCGTCGTTCTTGCCATAGAGCTGGGCTTCGAAGTTGGCTTCCAGCACCCATTTTTCACCGATGCCCTGGGTGTAGTTGTAAACGAAGGTTGCCCCCCAGCGATTGGCGCCGGGTGACACATCGGGATTTGTGCTGTGGTACTCGCCCACCGGCAGGGTAAGCAGGGTCAGCAACCCGCTGTAGGTGCGCGAGGCGGGGTCGTTGATGAAGAACAGGGTGCCGCCGACCTGAGGATCACCAAAACCGCTTTCTCCGGTGTGCTGACTGGCACCTGGCAGGCGGGCGCTGATGTCGGCGAAGGGCACGATGAATTGTGGGGTGCAGAGGGTGCCGCAGATGTCGGTGAAAAATACCTGGCGATAAGCCACAGCGCTGACCTTCAGGTCGGCCTTGCCCGTGCTGTCGGCGGGGCCGTGGAAATCATTGGCGCGGCTTGCCGGCAAATACAGCACGCCCAGGGTGGTGCCCGAAGGGGCGCCGAAAAAATCCCGGGCGTTGAGGTCGGCGGCGCCAGCATGCAGGCTCGACAGACCACTGATAAGAGCCAGTGCAGTGTTGCGGGTGAAGGTACTGGTCATGGGCATTGCGTCTCTTCTTTGAGTTGTTGTGCGGCGAACGGATCGCCCCTACGTGACATAGGGAAAAAAGGGTAAAAGTGTCCCGTGGCTGTCAAAAAGACAGCGAAAAAGTCAGCGCGAGTCAGCGGGGTAGATCAGTCAGGCGGGGCGTGCAGCAGATGGGCAATTCGGGCTTTGTCCTTGACCCCGAGTTTGCTGTAGATGGCGCGGATGTGGTGGCGCACGGTATTGGGTGACATGCCCAGATCGCGGGCGACTTCCTTGTAGGTCTTGCCTTCGCCGAAGCCCTGAGCCACATCGTTTTCTCGTGGACTCAATTGCATCAGCACAGTGCGGCTGCGGGCTGCCAGCAGGAACAGATCACCGACCGTCGAGGCCTCGATCTGCAGATGCTTGCCTTCATACCCATTAGCGTCCATTGCCACCGGCAGGCAAGGGCCAGTCCAGTCCGTCCACTCGCTCAGCAGCAAGTCGACGAAACCACGTTCCGCGCAGTGCAGTGTGCCGCGCTGGTCGCATACGGCGAGCGCCAGATTGCGCGGACGGGTGAGGGTTTCGCGCATGGCCACAAGGGTGCGGATCTGGTTGGCCGATACCGCGGCAACCAGATGAAGCATGAGGTTGTTCAGCAACCGACAATCCTGATCGGAAAAGCGCGGTGCTTCGGGAGCGCGATACATCGTGAGGTGATCGCTGAGGTGGGTTTGTGGGTCGACGTACACAATGCACAGCAATTCGCCAATACCATAGGATTCGCCGAGCCAGTTGAGTCCGGGACCGTTGGAAGGGTCGCGCATGTCGACGATGACCGCTTGCCCGGGGATGTCATGGACCCTGCCGACGGTCACGTCGATATGGCGAATCGATTGCCAGTCCGGCAGGTAGCTGCGGGGCAATTTGTAGAGATAGGAGTTGTGTTCTTCAGGCAACCCCTCAATCAGCGCCGCACGCCCCCACCAGGCACTGTCGAAGGGTAACAACTGGTTGATGCCGCCCAGCGCGGCATGGTGGAAGTGCTCGATGTCTTTGTCCTGTGCCAGGCGCTGAAGCTCCAGTGTCATCGCACTGAACGCCTCCAGGAGGCTGGCGTGACCATGATCATGACGGCTCATTCGTATGTACCTCTGTGCGACATTTTTATTGTTTTCGTCACGAAGTCATTAAGGACCGGAACGTCATTTGGACGTGGGCAGGGCCTGAGGACGAGTATCGGCGGGTTGAGAGAGTATCGCTATCCTACAGATGCACGATGCCTGCTATAGGAAGGCCTTTTGTGTGTGGCAGACAGGAGCAAACGCCTCAGCAGCCACGTACAAGCAATCACCTCCCGTTTGCTATCAGATCCAGTGTCTCGATCGATGAACAAAGGACAGGCTGATGTTCTTCAAGAAACACAAACAGCAGCAGGCGCTCACTGAGACCTTGCAACTGGAACGGTTCACACAAGAAAAAAGCCAAATCGTGCAACGTCTGCGGGTCGCCGAGGAGCTGTCCAAGGGCCAGGCCTGCCAATTGGAGCGCAGCGAGCAAGCGCTTGAAACGCTTCGCCAACAGCTGAAACAGGCTCTGAGCCGCGAGCAGGCGCTTGAAGTCGAGTTAAGCCAGCATGTGCAGCTGTCCCGCCAGCATCGGCAGGAGGAGCAGATCTGGGAACTGTTGCAGTCGACGCTGACCGAGGGCTGCTGGGACATCACCGTGGTCAACGGCAATGTTCAAGACCCTGCCAGCTGCATGCGTTTCTCCAATCAGTTTCGCCTCCTGATGGGTTATGCCTCCCATGAGTTGCCCGACGGCTGGGATGCTCAGGTCGGCATCACCCACCCGGATGATCTGCCGAAAATCATGGCGATCTTCGACCGGGAAATTCTCGGACCCCACGGCAGTGGCGAATACGTCTTTGAATACCGGATGCGCCATAAGACCCGCGACTACATCTGGTGCCGCGAGCGTGGTCGTGCGGTACGTGATGAGCACGCAAAGCTTTGTCGCGTGATCGGCGCGGTACGCGACATCAGCGATGAGCGTTCGGCCAAGGCGACCCATCATCAAATGCTCGAGCAGAATCAGGCGACCTATGACCAGATCGCAACGGTGGTGGGGGTTATCAAAGGCATTGCCGACCAGACCAACCTGCTGGCCCTGAATGCCGCCATTGAAGCGGCGAGGGCGGGAGAGGTCGGGCGCGGTTTTTCAGTGGTGGCCGATGAAGTGCGCAAACTCGCGGAAAATACCCGCCAGGCCACACATCAGATTCAGACGATGTTGCATCAGCACAAACAGTAAGCCTGCTCAGGAGCTGCCCCCCGGCAGCTCCTGAAGAACATCAGAAGGGGATGGCCACGGTCAGCTGACTGTAGACGTTGGTGCCATTGCCACCGACCTGATTACCGCCGTTGCTTTCATCCTTTTCCGGCTTATACAGGCCCACCAGCGGGGTGACGATCAGGTGCTCGTTCACCGCCCATTCGGCATACAGGTCAAGTTCACGACCATCGAGGTCCAGCGCATTGTTCTTGTGCAGGGTCTTGTAGTCGAAAAACAGCACACCAACGGTCACTGGCTCCAGCGGTTTGACTTTGAGCGCCACATGCTGGATCGCGGTGTTGCTGTTGAACGGGCCCGAATAATTACCGGCCACTTCGCCCTGGAACCAGGTACCGTAGCCACGGTTGACACCGTTGAACATCGAATCCCAATCTTTGGAATAGCGGCTGTAACGGTACGTCAGGTCCGGCGACCATGGCAGGTCGGCAAAGGTGTAGCCGGCTTCGGTGTACCAGGCTTTTTCCGGGCCGGCGTCCTTGTCCTGCCAGGCATATTCGAAGGAAAAGTGAGCGTTCTCTATTCCGGCATTGCCAGCGCCCCGCAGGCTATAGATGTTCATGCCTTCACGTTGCTTCTGGAAGTCGCTGGCATAACGATCATCGACGTCGATGCCGTGAATATAGGTCAGCCCGAGGGTACCTGGCGCGGCGGTGTATTCCAGGGTGCTGGCGGCCATCTCGGTCTTGGCCTGAGCGCGGTTATCCGACTTGATCCACATCAGGCTGCCATGAACGCCTTCCTTGCCGCCCAAGCGCAGAACGGCGGTTTCGTCGAAGGCGTGGCGTGCCGCGAGATAATAGGCACCACCTCGGTTGAACTCACCGTCCGCCACACCTTTACCCAGGTTCAGGCCGTCGTCGTTGATGATAAAACCGTCACCGAGAGTAATGACCTGGCGCCCAAACGACACATCCACACCATCCTTGCCAAGTACCGGGAACAGGTCGCCGGAACGCCAACCGGCGAAGGCTTCATCAAACTTTGTAGTTCGTTCGGTGCCGTCGGTGATGCCCGCCGCATCGCCATCGCCCCAGGTGCCGGAACTGACCAGATTGGCCGTGCCATAGGCGCTGCCCAGGTCGCCGAGCGTTTGCTCGACACTCAAGCCATACTTGATAAATCCTTCGCGCCAGCTAGACCCGCCTGTGGTGCCGTCATAGTTCTTGCGACTGTTGAACATCCCATAGACGGCGAGGAAGTTGCCGGTGACCTTGGTGTCGTTATCGGCATACAGCTCGTAGGCCTGGGCCGACGAGTCGGCGATCAAGAGCGCGATACCCAGACCAACGGCCTTGGACAGCGATCGTGCTTTCAGTGTTTGCTCCATTGTTGTTTTCCCCAGCTTTTGTTGGACAGCTCGATAGGTCGAGTGCGCATTAGGGCGACTGGAGGCGGGGGAAGTCTTTCACCTGCGTGCCAGATAATTGATCCTGTCAGCCAAGCACCGGACCTTGGCAGGGAGCAACAAAACCGGCGGCAGGCATGGGCAAGACGATCAGGGCGGGAGGGGCGCAAAGTGGTTCTGCACAGGGCGCCGTTTCGATCAGGGACTGGCTGGGGAAGGCGTTATCGCCGGCTCCTTGAACGGCTCGATTCATACAATAGAAAAATCCGCTTTCGAGGATCTGCACTATGTCGATCAATGACAGGCTCACAGAGCATTTGAACCGGGGTACGGTCGGTTTTCCCACCGCACTTGCCAGCACCATCGGCCTGATCATGGCCAGTCCGGTGATACTCACCGCGACCATGGGGTTTGGCATTGGCGGCAGCGCTTTTGCGGTGGCCATGTTGATCGCCGTGGTAATGATGCTGGCCCAGGCGACGACCTTCGCTGAAGCTGCGTCGATTCTGCCGACCACCGGTTCGGTCTACGATTACATCAACTGCGGCATGGGCCGTTTCTTTGCAATCACCGGTACATTGTCGGCCTACCTGATTGTCCATGTGTTTGCCGGAACTGCGGAAACCATACTTTCGGGCGTCATGGCACTGGTGAACTTCGAGCATCTCAACACGCTGGCCGAATCGGTCGGTGGTTCGTGGTTGCTTGGGGTGGGGTTCGTCGTTGTGTTCGGGATCCTCAATATCTTCGGCGTCAGCGCGTTCGGTCGGGCCGAAATCATCCTGACCTTCGGCATGTGGACGACCCTGATGGTGTTCGGCGTGTTGGGGCTGATCGCGGCACCGGCTGTGCAACTGGATGGCTGGTTCGGTGAGTCGCTGGTGGGCACAGACTTGATCACCATTTTGTCGCTTGTGGGCATGGCCATGTTCATGTTCGTTGGTTGCGAGTTCGTCACACCCTTGGCGCCGGATCTGCGCCAATCGGCCAGGGTCATGCCCAAGGCGATGATTCTGGGTTTGCTCAGCGTGGCGACATGCATGTTCATCTACGGTGCAGCGATGAAACGTCAGGTGGAAAACGTGTTATTGGATGCGGCCAGCGGTGTGCATCTGCTTGACACGCCCATGGCGATTCCAAAGTTCGCCGAGCAGGTAATGGGTGATATCGGTCCGATATGGCTGGGTATTGGCTTCCTGTTTGCCGGCGCGGCGACCATCAATACGTTGATGGCGGGAGTGCCGCGGATTCTTTACGGTATGGCGGTCGATGGGGCATTGCCCAAGGTCTTCACTTACCTGCACCCACGCTTCAAGACGCCCCTACTGTGCATTGTGGTGGTGATGCTGATTCCTTGCCTGCATGCGCTGTATCTGGGCGGCAACGCCGACAACATCATGCCCCTGGTGCTGGCTGCCGTATGCGCCTGGAGTTTTGCTTATCTGCTGGTGACGCTGTCAGTGGTGATCCTGCGGATTCGTCGCCCCGATCTGCCACGGGCTTATCGCTCGCCGTTCTTTCCACTGCCGCAGATTGTCTCCAGCATCGGTATTCTGCTGGGCATGTGGTTTATTACGCCGCCCGGTATGAATCCGGCGGACATCTATATCCCTTTTGGCGTGATGCTCGGTTGCACGGCGGTGTATGCGCTGTTTTGGACGTTAGTCGTGCAGAAGGTCAATCCATTCAAGCCGGCGTTGGTGGAAGACGTGCTGGCCAAGGAGTTTTCCTATGAGCCTGGCAAGCATCACAACGATTATCTCGACCATGCTGCAAAAACTGTCTGAGCTGTTCAGTGCCAGTCGCGCCCCGGCCGGTTATCGGCCGGGTGTGACGCTTGAGCACCTGCGGCGCAACCTCGGCCTGGCCAGTTTCGAGCAGACAGAGCTGACAGTGGCCCGGGCTTCGCTGGACGATGGCAGCTTGCAATTGGAGATCGTCGAGCGCACCGAGTCGCAGCTGTTGATGCACCTGGTTATGACCGAATTCGTGCTGCGGGTGCCTGCTACAAGAGAGGGCATGGCGAGCTTTGAACTGCACCATACCGGGTCGGTTCGACGGACCGGAATCCGCTGTCGGCAACGTGCTGGAGACGCGGCACTGTTGGTCGGTTTGGAAGCCGGATTACTGGCGGACAGTATGCTGCAGCAAGCGCTGATGCCGCTGGATTTCAAACGCTTGCGCATCGATCTACAAGCGCGTCAATGGTGCGTGCGGCTGGAGCATATGGGCGGTAGCGAAGTGGTCAACCGGATGCCGGCCTTTCGTCGCTACATCGCCTTGAGCCGTGAGCAGCGCGACTGGCTGCTCGAGTCCTTGAGTGGTTTGCAGCGAGTGCTGCGCACGCTTTGAGTTTGGCATCATAAATGCTTTCACATACGGCTATCAGTACTTGTTGCGCACATATAGATAACATGTTAACTATTGCGCTACAAAAACAAAAAGCCATTGTGGAGATACCCATGAGCATCCAACAGGTTGTGCAAGACGGGCTGGAAAACTGGACCCGGGATCTGCGAGCTGTTTGCGGTCACTTCGACACAGAACTGGCCTTCAACCGCGCGCTGTTCATCGGTGAGGTTTCCAAGTTCTCCCGAGGCGGTCTGCCGCTGGCCAACCTGCGCACCAATGCGGGCCTCATCAAGCGCCCCAAGACCAACCCCGACCACGATAACGACCAGCATTGTTTCCTGGTCAGCCAGCGCAGCGGCTACGCCCAGATCACCCAGAATGGCCGGAGCATCCAGCTGGCCCCCGGGGATATGCTATTGATGGATTCGACAGGGTCCATCGAAATCACCCCCTTTGGCCTGATCGAGCATGCCTCCCTGTCCTTGTCTCGCAATGAAGTGTGCAAGCAACTCGGCAGCCAGCTCGGGACCTTCGGCAAGATTTCCTCGAGCAAGGCCTGCGGGCGGATGCTGCACGTGTTGATGGATCAGCTATGCAAGGACAACCTGGAGGGCGAGTGTGCCGTGGGCGAGGGTGAGGCCTTGCAGTGTGCTTTTGCTTCGCTACTCGGCTCGGCATTCGAGCAGGATCATGATTCACGGGGCGACAGCGCCTCGTTGCAGGGCAATAACCTGCGCAGCTATGTGCAGAAAGTCATTGATGAATCCCTGACCCAGCCCGGTCTGAGCCCGGTGGGCCTGGCCAATCGACTGAACATTTCAGTGCGGCATTTGTACCGGTTGTTTGAGGAACAGGACGATAGCGTTTGTCGCTACATTCAACGGGCTCGGCTCAAACGCAGCGCCGATGACCTGACCAACCCTTTCCTGAGGACTGAATCGATTACCTCGATTGCCTACAAGTGGGGCTTCACCGATTCGGCGCATTTCAGCCGCTCGTTCAAGAAGCAGTTCGAGCTATCGCCCAAGGATTTTCGTTCCAGCCATTTGCAGCAGGCGGCGGGGGCGGCGTGAGTCTTTGACTGGATGTAAAAAGGGGGCTTTCCAAAGCCCCCTTTTTAGTATTGAAAAAAGCTGTATCAAACCTCTGGCAAGGTCGATCCCCCATCGACCACCAGCGTCTGCCCGGTAATGTAGCTCGCCAGATCCGACGCCAAAAACAGCATGGCTCCGGCGATATCGGCCGCAGTGCCCAATCGTCCCAAAGGCACACGGCTGGCGATATCGTCGTTGACCTGGTCGCCCCCCAGATTACCCATGGCAGGCGTCGCGATCATGCCGGGCTCAGCGCCATTGACCCGCACGTTGTATCCGGCCAGCTCCAGTGCGGCATTGCGAATGAAACCGTTAACCCCGGCCTTGGATGCCGCATAGTGGCTCAGTCCTGGATAGGCCACCCGCGGACCGGTGACCGATGAAGTCACCAGCACGCAGCCCTGACCCTGACGACGGAACATCGGCAAGGCCGCCTGAGTCAGCCAGAATAGTGCCGAGAGATTGACGGCCAAGGTGCGGTCGAGAATGGACGGAGTGATCTCGGCGAAGGGAGTCAGTGGAAAATACCCAGCGTTGTGCACCAGGATATCCAGCCGACCCAAACGCTGCTCCAGGCCCTGAACCAGTTCGAACACCGCTGTGGACTCGGCCAGGTCGACGAACACGGCTTCGACCTGACACGCCCGCCCAGACAACTCGATGGCCAGCGCCTGAGCCTGGGGCAGTTGCAAGTCGGCGATCACCACGCGTGCACCGCGCAAGGCGAAGGCTTCGACAATCGCACGGCCAATACCCTGGGCACCGCCGGTCACCAGTACGGTTTTACCGCTGAAGTCCAGATCTTTGAAAGTGCAGCCTTCAGACATGAGGTTGCTCCATATGGGTATAGGCCAGGGTCGGCACATCGACGATGCTCGAACCGCCGTCGGCCACAAGGGTCGCGCCGGTGATGATCGAGGCCTCGCTGGACGCCAGGAAGCGACAGACCCTGGCGATTTCCTCGGCACTGGCCGGCCGGCGCAACGGCACGTCAGCGCAGACCCGGCCATAGGCTTGCTGCAGCGTCTCACCGTAAAAATCCATCAGCGGCTGCATCTCTTGATCGGCCATGGGCGTGCGGACCCAGCCCGGGCAGACGGCATTCACCCGCACGCCGCGTGGACCGTAATCCCTGGCCAGCGAGCGGTTGAGGCCGAGCAGGGCGTGCTTGGCCGTGGTGTAGCCGCAGACTTCGGGGCCTGCCGCCAATGAGGCAATGGAACCGATCAGCACGATGTTACCGGCACTTTCCAGCAGCAGCGGCAGGCAGGCCCGAGCACTGTAGAAGGCGCTGTCGAGATTGCTGCGCAACGCCGCTTCCCAGGTTTGCGGACTGGTCTGAGTGGCGCTGCCCAGACCATGACCACCGGCACAGGCCAGCAGCACATCAAGCCGACCATAACGCTGGCGAATCTGCGCGACGAAACCTTCCCAGGTGTCCGGGCAGGCTGCATCACCGACCAAAACCTGGCCGCCAGTTTCCCCGGCAATCTGCTCCAGAGGCTCGCGACGGCGGCCGATCAGCACCAGATTGGCGCCTTCGGCTGCGTACAGCCGAGCGCAGGCGGCACCGATGCCAGTCCCGGCGCCGGTGATTGCAACGATACGTGGCTCAGGCATCGGGATACTCCGTCTGGTTGAGAACCTGGCAGTAAGAGGCGACCGGAAAGTTCGACAGTTCATCGAAGGACGACCCGGCATAACCGAAGATCTTGCCGTCGCTGCGGTGCTGTTGCATGTCGATCAGCACCACACCGAGGGTCGGGATGATCTTCTCGCGCCAGACGAACAGGTACAGCTGATCAGCGATCTTGTAGTAGTGGCAGCGGTCGGTGTCGCACAGGCCTTGCTCGACGCCCTTGAGGCACTGCCAGGAATAGAATTGATCGTTGAGGTAGATGTGCTCGTAGACTTCGCTCGGGCTGTAGCGATACATATTGCGCAGGCCGGTCAGTTCGCTGGTCGGTGCGTGTGGGCACTGGCCTTCCTGCCATGGACGATCGAGGCTGCCATGCAGGAAATCCACCTCGACCGAGGTCAGGTTCTTGCCGGCCAGTGCGCGGCTGTAGAGGCCTTCGCGGGTTTGCTCCTGGCTCGGCATGCGGCCGATCACGGCGGTGAACGCAGCGCTGGCGGTGTCGAGCACCAGGCTCACCGACCAGGCTTGAGCGCCTTCTCGCTTGATGAAATCCACCAGATACAGACCGGGGCGCACCGAAGTTGCCCGATACGCTGCGGTGCCGTTGGAGTGACCGTTTGCAGCGGTCCAGGACACCGTTTCGGTGTCGAAACGATGTTCGATCTGCCAGCCATTGGCGAAGTTCAGCATGAAGGTCTTGCCATTCAGGTCGGCCAGGTTCGGCAGGATAAAAGCTTCTGGGGCGAAGCCGTCGGCCAGGGCGCCAACGGTGATCCAGTCAGAGGGTTTGGTCATTGCAATGCTCCGGTTAAGTGAAGTAGCGACCTGAATCATGCCGCTCGGATTCTGGCTCGCCTATCAACCGGATGGTTGAACCGGTTTAGAGAAACAGCGTCCCCACCAACTCGGTACGACTGGCCACGCCAGTTTTGCGAAACAGGTTGATCAGGTGAGTCTTGATGGTCGGCAGACCGACGTTCAGTTCCCGGGCCAATTGCTTGTTGCTGGCGCCTTGGCGCAACAGCAACGCGATCTGCCGCTCCTTGGGCGTCAGGCCGATCAGCGGATCTTCGCAGAGCTGCATGTTCGCCACGGCCAGTTGCAGCAGAGACTGCAAGGCATTGAGCTGGACCAACTGGTCGGTGGTGAAGGCGCCTTGTTCGGCGGTGCGTAACAATGAGATGGCGGCCTGAGGCTGGCCGGCGCTATGGGCAAGGATTTCCACCACATCGACGACGCCATAGCGTTGCAGGAAATCCCGATAGCGCCGGCTGTCCCGCGTCGGCTGTCGGGCCATGGCCAGTCCTAGCGGCACTACGACCAGCCCGCTGGACAGGCAATTGCGCGGTTGCAGCGGGTCGAATTGACGGTAGTTGTCGAGATAGTCGCGATGCATCTCGCCGCTCATGCAATGCAGCTGGAAATCACGGGCTTGCAGGTGCCGGTCGACACAGTAGAACGCCGCCTGACTGGCAGGAACGAGTTGAGTGAAAGCCTGCAGGCAATGGCCAGCGACTTCCTGAGTAGGGATGGCGTTCATGGTAAGTAACCTTCGCCAAAAAGGCTGCCGGTGGGAGTCGGCAGCCGGGATCGATCAGGCAACAGCGAAATAATGCTTCACAAAGCTTTCACTGACAACTTCCCAGAGCACAGGCGTGCCCTTGGTCACGAACCAGCTGTCACCGGCCTTGTAGCGAGAACTCTGGCCGGTGGATTCGTCGGTCAGGACCACTTCACCGGTGACTACGGTGGCTTGTTCGGCGAACGGATAGACCATCCGGAACTTGCCCTGGGTGGTGCCGAAGTAAGCACTGCTGACCGGGTCGGTCGGCGCTCCGAAGGTCATTTTGCCGAAGGCCCGGACTTCGCCTTCGAGGATTTCCGAGCCAAGGTCGGCGACGGTGCCCCAGGCATCCAGTTCGGATAGCTGGATGTCTTGCTTGAGGGTAGTAAGGCTCATGGCAGTTGCTCCTGATGAGTAAAAAAAATGAAAGGGAAGAACGCCTCGGCCGTCAGCGGCGCCCGTTCCAGTAACCCGAAAGCTGGTGCCAGGATTTGCCGGCGGTCAGCAACAAGGGGCGGAACGCATCTTTGCCAAGGATGGTCGGGCGGTGGATCGAGCTGACCAGGTCATAGCGCGCCGAACCTTCACTCATGCCCTCAGCCAGCACCTTGCAGATGATGTGGCTGGG
The DNA here is from genome assembly GCF_007828295.1 of Pseudomonas sp. SJZ080. Classification (NCBI taxonomy): domain Bacteria; kingdom Pseudomonadati; phylum Pseudomonadota; class Gammaproteobacteria; order Pseudomonadales; family Pseudomonadaceae; genus Pseudomonas; species Pseudomonas sp. SJZ080. Next base: position 223,633 of record NZ_VIUK01000002.1, on the reverse strand, counting down.
TGTGACGCCGAAGCCCGAATAGCCTTGAACGAAGAAGGCGTTACTGCGACCGGGCAGGGTGCCGATCTGCGGGAACAGGTTCGGGCTGCAGGCCATCGGACCACCCCAGGCCAGGTCGATTTTCACGTCCTTGAGATAGGGGAAAATCTTCAGCATCAGGCGGCGATTCCAGGCCTTCAGGTCCAGGGGAATATGTTCGACCAAAGGGGTGGCGGCACCGAACAGCAGGCGGTTTTCGTTGGTGACACGGTAGTAGTCGATCACCGGGCGAATGTCGCTGTAGGCGCCGCGAATCGGGCTGATGCGGTTGATCAGCTCGTCCGACAGTGGCTCGGTCATCATCTGGAAGGCGTACGTGTTGATGGTCGAGCGGTGCAGTTCGGGTTCCAGTTTGTTGAGGAAGCTGTCGCAGGCCCACAGCAGTTTGCTGGCCTTGACCGAGCCGCGCCCCGTGCGCACGGTAATGCGCTCGCCATAGCTGACTTCCAGGGCCGGGCTGTTCTCGAAAATTCGCACGCCGTGACTGACCACTGCCTTGGCTTCACCGAGCAGCAGGTTCAGCGAATGGACGTGACCGCCGCCCATGTGCAACAGAGCACTGCTGTAGGCGTCGGAGCCAATGATTTGCTTGACGTCCGAACCGCCGAGAAAGCGGATCTCGTGTTTGGTGTTGATCGATTTGAAGTCTTTTTCCCAAGCGCGCAGGGTCTTTTCCTGGCGAGCGGTGAAACCCATGTAGCCGTAGCCGTGACAGAAGTCGGCATCGATGTCGTACTTGGCGATGCGATCTTTGATGATGTCCGCACCCAGGTCGCTGATCTCAAAGACCTGACGCAGACCGTCCTCACCCACGTCTTTCTTGATCTTCTCCAGGTCGTGACCGATGCCGGCCATGATCTGTCCACCATTACGCCCGGTGCCGCCAAAACCCAGGTAACGCGCCTCCAGCACGACGATATTGGTGATGCCTTTTTCGGCGAGCTCCAGTGCGGTATTGATGCCGGAGAAACCACCGCCAATGATCACAACGTCAGCTTCCACATCCTGTTCCAGCGTCGGGAAGCTGAGGTTGTATTTTTTGGTGGCCGTGTAATAGGTGGGCGTTTCGATATTGATCATGGCGCAGCCTGAAAAAGTGAAGAAAAACTCAACGCAGGGCCTTTAGGAAGCTCTGTACCGGACGACTTCTATTAAGAGCTCTGGCGGGGCGGATGTCTTGATTCTCTGTGCCGGGATTTTTGATTCAGCGCGCCAGAGCCTTCGGGAGCCAAACAAGTTATAGCGTTTTGTGAGTTGGACAGTGGTAGAGTTTCGTTAAACTATTAACTAAATCAACCGTGATTCTGACTTCCATGCATAAACCCCGGCAATCCCTGACCTTGACCCTATTGCAGGCCCGTGAAGCGGCCATGAGCTTTTTTCGTCCCTCGCTCAACCAGCACGGTTTGACTGAACAACAGTGGCGGGTTATCCGCATCCTCAGTCAGCACGACGAACTGGAAATCTACCAACTGGCGGAACTGGCTTGCATCCTCAAACCAAGCATGACCGGTGTGCTGGTGCGAATGGAGGCGGCCGGGATGGTCCATCGGCGCAAGGCCGAGCAAGATCAGCGGCGGGTGCTGGTGACTCTGGCCGAAAAGGGCGAGGCGTGCTTTGCGTCCATGAGCCAGTGCATGGAAGAGAACTACCAGCGGTTGCAGGCTCAGTTGGGAGAGGAGAAGTTGCAGACGTTGCTCGGGCTGCTCAATGAGCTGAAGACCATCAAGCGCTAGAGACAAAACACGGTGTCAGAAATAGCCGGGATCTAATGTGGGAGCTTGCTCGCGATGACGTCGGTACATTCAACATCACTGTCGACGGATCCACCGCTATCGCGAACAAGCCCACACACGAGATCCGCTGTGTTTTACATACCTGACGCAGGCCAACCGACTTATTTGATACTCAGGCACATGTACTTCTGCTCGATGTAATCATCGATCCCGTATTTCGAACCTTCACGGCCCAATCCTGACTGCTTGATCCCGCCAAACGGCGCCACTTCGGTGGAGATCAGCCCTTCGTTGACTCCGACCATTCCGTACTCCAGCGCTTCGCTGACGCGCCAGGCGCGGCCCAGGTCGCGAGTGTAGACATAGGACGCCAGACCGAACTCGGTGTCGTTGGCCATGGCGATTGCCTCGGATTCGGTGTCGAAACGGAACAGCGGTGCCAGCGGGCCGAAGGTCTCATCCCGGGCCACCAGCATGGCCGGGGTGACGTCGCCGAGCACCGTGGGTTCGAAGAAGTTGCCGCCCAGCGCATGGGGTTTGCCGCCGGCCAGCAGCGTGGCGCCCTTGGCCAGCGCGTCGCTGATATGTTCCTCGACCTTGGCCACGGCCTTGGCGTTGATCAGCGGCCCTTGTTGCGCGCCTTCGGTCTCGGTCCGGGCGACCTTGAGGGCGTTGACCGCCAGTACCAGGCGGCGGGCAAACTCGTCATAGACACTGTTCTGCACCAGCAAGCGGTTGGTGCAGACACAGGTCTGGCCGCTGTTGCGGAATTTCGAGCCGATAGCACCTTCCACCGCGGCATCCAGGTCGGCGTCTTCGAAGACGATAAAGGGCGCGTTGCCGCCCAGTTCCAGGCTGACTTTCTTGATGGTTTGCGCACATTGGGCCATCAGCAATTTGCCGATACCGGTGGAGCCTGTGAACGAGAGTTTCTGCACCGCCGGGTTCCCCGTCAGCTCGCCACCGATTTCCCGTGAGCGGGTGCCGGTGACCACATTCAGCACCCCGGCCGGAATGCCGGCGCGTTCGCCGAGTTCAGCCAGGGCCAGGGCCGACAGTGGGGTTTCCGACGCTGGTTTGAGCACCACGGTACAGCCAGCGGCCAGCGCCGGACCGACCTTGCGGGTGATCATTGCATTGGGGAAATTCCATGGCGTGATGGCCGCCACCACCCCGATGGCCTGTTTGATCACCACCAGCCGCCGGCCTTGTTTGTCGTGAGGAATTACATCGCCGTAGACCCGTTTGGCCTCTTCGGCGAACCACTCGATAAAGCTCGCGCCATAAGCCACTTCGCCGCGACTCTCGGCCAGTGGCTTGCCTTGTTCCCAACTGAGCAGGCGGGCCAGGTCTTCCTGATTGGCCATGATCAGCTCGAACCATGTGCGCAATACGTTGCTGCGCTCCTTGGCGGTCTTACCACGCCAGGTGGGCAGGGCCGCCTGGGCCGCAGCGATGGCGCGGGTGGTTTCGGCCTGGCCGAGGGAGCTGACTTGGGCGATGGTTTCGCCATCCGCCGGGTTGGTCACCGCGAAACGTGTGCCGTCATCGGCTTCGATCCATTGGCCATTGACATAAGCCTGTTCGCGCAGCAGTTGCAAATCATCAAGTTTCATCGGACTTCTCGAAAAAATCAGTACACGCCGCCGGAGCTGGTGGGCACCGGGGCATCTTTGAATTTGCCAGCGAGGGATTGCAGGCCGCGCATCAGCACCGTGGTGTCGACACCGACTGCAACAAACGCTGCGCCCAGCTCGATATAGCGCCGGGCAAGTGTCTCGTCAGCACTGAGAATGCCTGCGGCCTTGCCAGCTTTCTGAATTCGCACAATGGCGTCCTCGATGGCCGCCTGCACCTCAGGATGGCCCGGATTGCCGCGATGGCCCATGGATGCGCTCAAATCTGCCGGCCCGATAAAGACCCCGTCGACACCTTCTGTAGATGCGATGGCATCCAGGTTGGCCAGGCCTTCGCGGTTCTCGATCTGCACCAGCAGGCACATCTGCGCATCGGCCTGATCGAGGTAGCCGGGAATGCTGTTCCAGCGCGAAGCACGGGCCAGCGCACTGCCAACACCGCGTATACCCTGGGGCGGGTAGTGAATCGCGCGCACCAGTTCTCGTGCCTGCTCAGCACTTTCGACCATCGGGACCAGCAGGGTCTGGGCGCCGATATCCAGCACCTGTTTGATCAGCGTGGTATCGCCGATCACCGGGCGGATGATCGCCTGGCTTGGGTAGGGCGCGACGGCTTGCAACTGGCTGAGCATGCCGCGCAGGTCATTGGGCGCATGTTCGCCGTCGATCAGTAGCCAATCGAAACCGGCATTCGCCGCCAGCTCGGCGCAATAGGCATCGGCCAGACCGAGCCAGAGACCGATCTGTGCTTCGCCGCTTTTCAGGCGTTGCTTGAAGCGGTTGATGGGCATTTCCATAGAACGGTTCTCCAGGGATCAGACGAAGCGGCAGGAGATGGAACCCAGCATGTCGTAATCGACATGGAAGGTATCGCCGGGGTTGGCCGTCACAGGACGGGTGAAGGAGCCTCCGAGAATGATCTGCCCCGCTTCCAGGGTGACGTCGTATGCGGCCAGCTTGTTCGCAAGCCAGGCCACGCCCTTCGCAGGGTGGTTAAGCACCGCTGCGGAAACCCCAGACTCCTCGATCACGCCGTTGCGGTACAACACCGCCGGCACCTTGCGCAGGTCGATCTCGGTTGGCCGCACCGCACGACCTCCCATGACCACACCAGCGTTGGCAGCGTTGTCGGAAATGGTGTCGAAGACCTTGCGCGTCGCTTTGGTCTGCGGGTCGATTTGCTGAATGCGGGCGTCGATGATCTCAAGTGCCGGGATCACCCACTCAGTGGCGTCGAGCACGTCGAAGATCGTGCAGTTCGGACCTTTGAGCGGCTTGCCAAGAATGAACGCCAGCTCCACTTCTACGCGCGGCACGATAAAGCGTTCGAAAGGAATGTCCGTGCCTTCCTCGAAGAGCATGTCATCGAGCAGGGCACCAAAATCCGGCTCGGTGATGTTCGAGGACACTTGCATGGCCCGTGAGGTCAGACCGATCTTGTGCCCGACCAGCTTGCGCCCGTCCTTGATTTTTTGTGCAACCCAGGCGCGCTGGATGGCATAGGCGTCCTCGATCGTGATAGCCGGGTGGTCGAGGGAAAATTGCCGGATCTGCTCCCTGGAGCGTTCGGCCCGGTCCAGTTGTGCGGCGGCTTGCAGGATTTGCTGTTGATCGAGCATGACAAAGATCTCTTACTGTGGGTTGACGATGGCCGCGTGGGTACGAAGGACCAGAAAGCCGCCAAGGGCGATAAACAGTGCAAGGACATACAGGGCCAGGCTGGCACTCTGAGTTGTGTCGCGCATCCAGCCGATCAGGTAAGGGGCGAGAAACGATGCGATGCTGCCAAATGAACTGATCATCGCGATGCCAGCGGCCTGGGTGCCGTTGGAGAGAAAGGCTGGCGGCAGTTGCCAGAACATCGGCAACGCGGCGCTGGCGCCCATGCCTGCAATGGTCAAGCCGCCCATCACCAACAACGGGTTACCCGGTGCTAGTCCCGCCAAGGCAATACCGGCGGCGGCCATCAGCAGCGGCACACACAAGTGCCAACGGCGTTCACGGTTACGGTCCGATGAGCGTCCACAACCGATCATGAAGAAGCAGCCGGCCAGATAGGGCACAGCACTGAGCAGGCCGACCTGGCTGTCGCGGCCGATGCCGGCGCCGTGAATCAGGGTCGGCATCCAGAACGCCAGGGTATTGACCGCTAGCATCACTGCGAAATAAATCGCCACCAGCAGCCAGACCTGCGGGTCGCGCACAATGCCGCCGAAGGAGGTGATGGATTTACGTTGTTCTTCGCTGTTCAATTGCGCGCGCAGTTGTTGTCTCTGCGCGGGGTTGAGCCACTTCACGACTTCGAAGTTATCCGGAAGGCACTTGAGAACCACCAGACCCAGCAGGACCACTGGCGCACCTTCGATCAGGAACATCCACTGCCAGCCGCGCAGCCCACCGAAGTCATGGAGGTTTTCGAGAATCGCACCGGACAGCGGTCCGCCGATCACCCCGGCCATCGGCACGGCGATGGCGAACAGCGCGGTGACTTGAGCCCGGCGCCGGGCCGGGTACCAGCGGTTGAGAAACACCAGGATCCCGGGAAAGAAACCGGCTTCGGCCACCCCCAGCAGAAAGCGCAGGACATAGAAACCGCTGGAGCTTTCGACCCACAACATGCTGGTGGAAAGCATGCCCCAGACCACCATCAGACTGGCGATCCAGCGCCGTGGCCCGACCTGGTCCAGGGCCATGTTGCTTGGTACGCCGAACAGCGCGTAGGCAATGAAGAACAGTCCGGCTCCGAAACCGTAGACCGTATCGCTGAAGTGCAGATCGGTACTCATCTGCATCTTGGCGAAGCCGATGTTGATCCGGTCCAGATGGGCGAACAGGTAACAGATCAACAGCAATGGCATCAGGCGCCAGGTAACGGTGCTGTGGGTTCGATCGTGCTCGGCAAGGGTGATGCTGTCAGCGGTATTGGCTGTGCTCATGATGTTGTACTTTTTGTTTGAGTGGCCGTTGGCGGAAGGAGGGCGTGAATCAGCCCGCCTGGTTCTTCAAGAAGGCATGTACGTTGTTCTGCTTGAAATTGAGTTCGGGGTGCAGTTCGATCATTTCGAACGACAGCGCCAGCAAGCGTTGCGACTGCAGCTCTGCGAAGTGCTCGGTGATCACCTTGAACAGCGTTTCGGCGACTGTCTGCCGGGTCGGCAGATCCCGTCCGTGACCGACCTTGAGGGTCATATGGACGAAGGCGTAATCGTGCTTGCCGTCGGCCATGCGCCAGGTGTCCAGGCGTACACCACGACTGCGGATGCCGCCCAGGGGAAATACGCCGCTGTCTCCCAGGATGGCGTGAACCTTTTCGAACAGCGCGGGCAAGTCCGCCTGCTGCTCGATGTTGTCGGTGTATTCGGCGATGAAATGCGGCATGTGCGTCTCCCTGGCCGCGAGCAACCTGCAGGCTGCCCGCGAGCGAGTGTCAGAGGGGGAAAATGGCGTTGATCTGGCCGGTGCCGGAACTGCCGAACGGCGAAGTGATGATCTCGGCAGGTTTGTTGTATTCAGGCCCGCCCAGCAGTCCGAGGAGCATCGCGGTGTCGTGCATCTTGCCTTCGCCGAAGCAATGCTCGGCGTAGTCCGGGAGCATCGCGCAAAACTCCTTGAAGCGGCCTTGCTTCCACATCTCGACCACGTGCAGGTCCATCTGCTTGTCGAATTCGCGGGTCCAGTTATGGATGTTGGCTTCGGCTTCGCGGTCGTCGGAGAAACGGTGGGACAGCGAACCCGAGGCCAGTACCAGCACCTTGCGGTCGCTCTTTTCGATGGCTCGACGCACTGCTGCGCCAAAGGCAAAGCTGTCTTCCAGACGGTGCCAGGCACACCAGGCTGCTATGGAAATCACGTTGAACTTCTGCTCGTCGGGGACGCCCATGTGCATGTAGCGCATCGGCACCAGCGTGCCGTATTCCAGTTCCAGGCTCGGGATGTTGTGAGCCATAGTGCGCACGCCGGCCAGATTGGCTTCGGCCGCGATCAGCTCGCCCAGTTCCGGGCAGCCTGGGTACTCGTATTCCATGTTCTTGATGAAGTGCGGCAGTTCGTTGCTGGTGTAGATGCCCTTGAAATGCTCGCCGGAGTTGACGTGATAGCCGCTGTTGACCAGCCAGTGCACGTCAAACACCACGGCGGTATCGGCACCCAGCTCGCGGGCTCGACGTCCGATTTCCTTGTGCCCGGCAATCGCCGCTTCGCGACACCCGTGATGCTTGCCGGGCAGTTCCGACAGGTACATTGAAGGTACGTGGCAGATCTTCGCGGCCAGGACGACTTCGCCCATGATAATTCTCCTGAAGTTGTTGTTGTTTGACTCAGTCAGGTGGAGGTCGACTTCTGCGATGGGCCGATGCGCGACCCATCACAGCCTTCGACAACCCTTACCGGCGGTCTAGATGCCCCAACGCGGAATGTGATGACTGCCCATAGAGATACAAACGTTCTTGATTTCGGCGAACACTTCGAAGCTGTACTGGCCGCCTTCACGACCGGTGCCGGAGCCTTTCACACCGCCGAACGGCTGACGCAAATCGCGCACGTTCTGGCTGTTGATGAAGACCATGCCGGCTTCGATACCATAGGCCAGACGATGCGCTTTGCCGATGTCCTGGGTCCAGATGTAAGACGCCAGGCCGTACTCGGTATCGTTGGCCAGTTGCAGGGCTTCGGCTTCGTCCTTGAACGGGATCAGGCATACCACCGGGCCGAAGATTTCTTCCTGGGCGATGCGCATTTTGTTGTTCACATCAGCGAACACCGTCGGCTGAATGAACTGCCCGCGACTCAAGTGTTCCGGCAGGTTGGCCGGACGCTCCAGACCACCGGCGAGGAGGGTGGCGCCTTCTTCGATCCCGATCTTGATGTAGCCGGTGACCTTGTCGTAATGGGCCTGGGTGATCATCGAGCCGACCTGGGTTTTCGGGTCCTGCGGGTCACCGACGATCAGACGTTTGGCGCGAGCGGCAAACTCGGCGACAAACTGCGGATAGACGCTTTCCTGGATGAAAATCCGGCTGCCGGCGGTGCAGCGTTCACCGTTAAGCGAGAAGATGGTGAACAACGCAGCATCGAGGGCGCGCTCAAGATCCGCGTCTTCGAAGATCAGCACCGGCGACTTGCCGCCCAGTTCCATGGAGTACTTTTTCAGGCCGGCGGTCTGCATGATTTTCTTGCCGGTGGCGGTACCGCCAGTGAAGGAAATCGCACGTACATCCGGGTGGCGAACCAGCGCGTCACCGGCGGTGGCGCCGTAGCCCTGGATGACGTTGAGCACGCCCTTGGGAATGCCGGCTTCGACGGCCAGACGACCGAGTTCATTGGCCGTCAGCGGTGACAGCTCGGACATCTTCAATACTGCGGTGTTACCCAATGCCAGGCACGGAGCGGTCTTCCAGGTCGCCGTCATGAACGGCACGTTCCACGGTGATACCAGAGCGCAGACACCCACCGGCTGGTACAGGGTGTAGTTGAGCATCTGGTCGTCCACCGGGTAACTGTGACCGTCCATGCGAGTGCAGACTTCGGCGAAAAAATCGAAGTTGTGCGAAGCGCGTGGAATCAAAACGTTCTTGGTCTGATGGATCGGCAGGCCAGTGTCGAGGGTTTCCAGTTCGGCCAGATGCGGTACGTTCTGCTCGATCAGTTCGCCGAGCTTGCGCATCAGCTTTGCGCGCTCCTTGGCCGGGGTCGCTGCCCATTTCGGGAAGGCTTCCTTGGCGGCGGCCACTGCCTGAGACACTTCCTCGGCGCCGCCGCTGGCGACTTCACCAATGGGTTCGCCGATAGCCGGGTTGTAATTGACGAAGGTGTCTTTGCTTTCGACCTCGCGGCCGTTGATCCAGTGTTTGATCATGTTGCTCAAGCCTCGTTACGGGCGGAGAAGAATTCCGCTTCGCTGACAATTCGATTGACCAGGCGACCCACGCCTTCCACTTCCACAATCACTTCATCACCTGGCACCACATCGGCCAGACCTTCCGGCGTGCCCGTTGCGATCATGTCGCCGGGTTGCAAGGTCATGAAGCTGGACAGGTATTCGATCAGGTAAGGGATGTCGAAAATCATGTCCTTGGTGCTGCCTTCCTGGCGCAGTTCACCATTGATCCAAGTGCGCAGCTTCAGGTTGCTCGGGTCAGGAACGTCGGCGACGTCGACGACCCACGGGCCGACGGGCGTCGTGGCATCACGGTTCTTCACCCGCAGGTTGGGCCGGTAATAATTTTCCAGGTAGTCACGGATCGCGTAGTCGTTGCACACCGTGTAGCCGGCCAGGTATTCCAGGGCATTTTCACGTTTGACGTTGCGTGCCGGCTTGCCGATGACGGCCACCAGTTCACACTCATAGTGCATATAGGCGACGTTATCCGGACGCCAGGTGGTTTGTTTGTGGCCGGTGTAGGTGCCGGGGGATTTGATGAATGCCAGCGGTTCGGTCGGTGGCTTGAAAGCCAGTTCGGCGGCATGGTCGGCATAGTTCAGGCCCAGGGCGAACATGCTGCCGGTGGCCGGTGGCAACCATTGCACCTGGTCTTCGGCCAGCAAGCGGCCGTCGGCCAGGCGCACGGCATTTTGCTCTTCGACATGGACGAGGTGGACTTCGCCTTCAAAGCGGATACGGGCGTGTTTCATGGAAGCTCCTGTTACTCGGCCACGATGTGGTTGACGAGGCGGCCAAGGCCGCTTATTTCGACTTCGACGGTGTCGCCGGGCAGGACATCGATACGGCCTTCAGGTGTGCCAGTAATCAACACATCGCCTTCGTGGAGGGTCATGAATTCGCTGATCTCGGCAATCAGCCGAGGGATATTGCGCACGAAGTTGGCGGTGGAGTTTTGCTGGCGCAATTCGCCGTTGACGAACAGTTTCAGGCTGAGCTGATGCGGGTTAGCGACCTGATCACGGGCCACCAGTTCCGGGCCCAGCGAGCAGAAGCCGTCGCGGCACTTGGCTTTAACCGCTGGACGGTAATAACTGTCCTCCGGCAGGCTGAACTCATTGACGATGGTGTAGCCGGCCACATGCTCCAGCGCATTTTCAACGCTGACCCGGCTGGCGTTTTTACCAATTACCACGCCGAGTGCAGGACCCGGTTGCAGGCGTTCACCTTGCGGATGAACCACGGCGCGGTCATGGCCATTGCGGGTATTGGGCGTCTTGATGAACAGCACCGGTTTGACCGGTGGTTTCTGGTAAGGCGCTTGTTCGAATTCAGCGATACGTTGGTTCAGCAACCCCTGATAGTTCAGCGCAACGCCGAACAGGGTGCCGTTCGCAACATCATGCAGGGCACGGCTCATGCTTTTCTCCTGGCAGTGGCGGGGCAGTGACTGCTCCGTGAAGTATTCGTTAACCTGTTAACGTTATAATTAATATGTTAACTATCGTCAAGCGTGGCAAAATCCTCCAGCAGTGGTTAGCCGCCGAAAACCGGCGCAGGATGAAAACACTTGCTCGGCCAACACCCCAATAAGAAAGAGTATCCAGCGATGATCGATCGTCAGCCGATCCCCAATATCAACATCGGTCAGGTCTACGACCAGCGCTACAGCGATGCCGAAGTGCACTACGACAAACTCGGCAACCTGGCGGAGTTTTTCGGTCGCAACATGCCGGTGCATCGACACGACCGGTTCTTCCAGGTGCATTACGTGAAGAGCGGCGCGGTGCGGGTCTATCTGGATGACCAGCAATACCTCGAGTCGGGACCGATGTTTTTCCTCACGCCACCGACGGTGGCCCATTCCTTCGTCACCGAAGCGGACGCCGACGGGCACGTGCTGACGGTGCGCCAGCAACTGGTCTGGCAGTTGATCGATGCCGACCCGAGTCTGGTGCCCGGCTCGCAGTTGCCGGCAGCTTGCGTCGCGCTGGCGCGGCTGGAGCCACAATTCCAGCCCGAGGTCAGAAGACTGGAGTTTCTGTTCGAGGAACTGTGCAGCGAGATCAATGCCACTGGGGCGGGACGGAGTTCGGCGCTGGACAGCCTGACGCGCCTGATCATGATCAGCCTGCTCAGACTCTGCGCCAACTCCCTGGAAGCCCGCCCGGCACGCCAGGAAGACTTGCGGATTTTCCATCGCTTCAACGAGTTGATCGAAGACCATTACCTGCAGCACTGGCCACTGTCGCGCTATGCCGACGGCATTGGTGTTACCGAGGCACGGCTCAATGACGTCTGCCGACGCATTGCCGACTTGCCGTCGAAACGGCTGATCCTCGAACGACTGATGCAGGAAGCCAAGCGCCTGTTGCTGTTCACCGGCGGTTCTGCCAATGAGATTTGCTACCAGCTGGGCTTCAAGGACCCGGCCTATTTCAGTCGATTCTTCCAGCGTTATGCGCAGATGACACCAGGCGAGTATCGCCAGCGACAATCGGGTTTGCGGTGAGGTAGCCATGTTTGCTTCTCGATGGGCGTCGAGTGTCTGTTGAGCAATCATGGTCGCAGCCAGTGCCCTGAAAAATGGCTTTTACAGGGAACCGCTTGCACTTTTCATGAGCGGCTCACCACAAGGCCAGGCTGTAGCCGATGATGATCCGGTTTTCGTCTATATCGCTGATCAGGCCGTTGCTTGAACGCAGAGTGGCGTTGCGTAGCCGCACATTGACGTTCTTCAGCGGACCACTCTGCACCGTGTAAACCAGGTCGGTGTCACGCTCCCATTCCCGACCGTTACGCACGGTGGAGGTCTGCACATGGGAGCCGTCGACATAGCGAGTCATGAAGGTCAGCCCAGGCAGGCCCAGGGCCGCGAAGTTGTAGTCGTAACGCGCCTGCCAGGCGTCGGTCTCGGCCTTGGTGAAGACGTTGATGGTCACCAGGTTGACTGAATAAGGGTCCAGGCCCGGAAAGGCGAAGTCGCCGTCACCGGAGAGGTTCTGGTACCCCAGACCAAATTTATGGGCACCCATCGACAGGCTCACCATGCCGTTGAAAAAACGGTTGTCGATCTTGCCGCCATCGACCCTGGATGGACTGCGCAATTCATGGCTGCCTTGTTCACGAGTATCGAAATAGCGCAGATCGCTGCGCAGGTTCACACCTTCTGCCAAGGGCAGTTCATGCACCAGACCGATGAAGTGCTGGCTGTAGATGTTCTGCATCTGGGCGTAATAATAGCTCGCTGCCAGGTGTGGATTGATCGCGTAGGTGCCACCGGCCAGATCGAGATGGCTGCTTTCAACACCGGCGTAACTCATCTCGTCATTGCTGGAGGAGTCTCGCAGGTTCTGCTTTTCCAGACGGCCCAGATTCAGGCTCAGGCCGTCGACTTCCTGGGAGGTGACCAGCTCACCGCTGTAGGTTGAGGGCAGCAGTCGGGTGTCGTTATAGGCGGCCACGGGCAGTTGCGGCTGCAGGGTGCCGAGCTTGAGCACAGTCTTCGATGTTCGCAGTTTCGCGGTCAAGCCCAGTTCGCTGTAGCTGTCCTCTGGTTGCTGACTGACGCCAAAGGGCAGCAACCCGGTGCCGCGACGATCGCGACTGGAGTCAAGTTTCACTCCGAGTTCGCCCAAGGCATCGACACCGAAACCGACCATGCCTTCGGTGTAGCCCGACTCCATGCGTAATACAAAACCCTGGGCCCACTCTTCGGCTTTGTTCTGTGGTGCGTTGCTCTGACGAAAGTCCCGGTTCATGTAGAAATTGCGCAGGTCCAGGCTGGCTTTACTGTCCTGGACAAAGTCGGCGTGAGCGCTAAACGGGCTAAACGAAGCGCACAGGGCAGCGCTTGCCGCCGTGTGAAGGAGGCACGAATGCATGAGGGGGTTTCCTTTTGTTGTTTTTGTAGGTATCACCCCCTATTCGGTAAGGGGTGATATATTGTTAACATCTTATCGATTATTTGTGTAGCGTGTTTTCCAGTTTTTTCAGTAACGCACTGGGGTAAAAACGATTATTTTTTTATCTGAGATCGGTAATTTTTTTATAAATTAATGACCTGGTGTAGAGGGGATGTTGCATGCACTCTGTGCCGACTCTAAGCTTTGACGCTTCGACCTCTTTATTCCGCGTGAACCATGCCGACCCCCAGACCGTCCCTTACGCTCACCTTGTTGCAGGCCCGCGAAGCGGCCATGGCATTTTTCCGGCCGTTGCTCAATGAACATGGTCTGACTGAGCAGCAGTGGCGGGTGATTCGTATCCTGCGTCAGCACGGCGAACTGGAAAGCCATCAGCTGGCTCATCTGGCATGCATCCTCAAGCCGAGCATGACCGGTGTTCTGTCCCGACTGGAGCGCGACGGTATCGTCCGTCGCAGGAAGTCGTCGGAAGATCAGCGCCGGGTGTTCGTCGCTCTCACCGAGCAGGGGCAGCAGTGTTTTGTCGACATGAGTGCGGGGATGGAAAGCAATTACCTGAAGATTCAGGAGCAGTTCGGTGAGGAGCAGCTTCAACAGTTGCTGGAGCTGCTCAGTAAGCTGAAGAACATCAAGCCCTGACCGACACAATGCTTGACCAGCTTGCCGACCTCACGGGACGCTGATGATTTCGCGGCTGGCGATGTGACTTACGCGGGAGTTGATGCCGGCAGCCTGATGGTTGCTTCTGCGGCTGGATGTAGAAAGCACTCGGTAGCACGGTTTGGAGTTATGTTCTTCCCGTTCTTGACATCCCCTCCGAACAAGTCCAAAAATAAGTCCATTCCCACTGAGGGATGTTTAAAAACCTTTAGATTTCAATGGGTCGGACGCCAGATGCGAGTCTCGTTTCCCGCTCCAAATACGAAAAAGCGCCACTCATTGAGTGGCGCTTTTTTTTGCGCGTTTTTTATGGTTGGCATTGTCTAGTTCTGAGGGTTTACACCTGTTTCATCCCAACGCCCGATGCATCGCATCGGGCGTTTTGTATTTCGGACCGGTTTGAGTCGTGGTTTGCAGGTTGGCGCAGTATTGCCCGTGTTGCAGGCGGATTGTTCCGGGGCTTCGCGCTAGCGACGATAGTAACGGTGATCGTTCTCGTAACGGTGCCGCATGGCCCGATTCTGGTGGCGCTCCCAATCACGATGGCGCTCAGCTTCTCGGCGAGCTTGCTCTCTACGCCACTGATCTCTGCGCCAGTCGTCTCGGCGCCAATCGTCTCTACGATCGTGCCAACGGTCGTCATGCCAGTATCGGTCGTCATGGGCAAGCAACGGCCCTTGCTGCTTGCCGGCCATACTGGCCAAGGTCGGCCAAGGGTTGCCGGCGGCTTGGGCAGGAGTCTGAACGGCTGGGACTTCAGTTGGGGAAGCAGGGGTTGAGGTCTTCATCTGTGTGGCTGATGCCGAGCCCACTACCGCGAACGCGAACAGGCCGAAGAACACCATCCGTGGAACATGGAGTTTCATGAGCGAAGACAACCTCTGATTGACTATTAGGCTTGTGGCCATCTGGCGGCGCAAGCCTGCGAAGGGCGTGCTTACCGAACGGATGTGCCTATCCACATAGACCGATAAATAGGGAAAAGTTCGAGGGGGCCGTTGCTTAAATCCACAACAGTCTCAGTGTTCGACCAATTTTGAAGTTTGCTTTCTCGATGCCCGCTTCTGACCATTTTCTGCTCTGCGTGAAGTGCAGCAATAGGTCGTGATTAGTTGTTGGGGGGGTAAAAAATGATACGGGTTGCGGCGGACGTTACAGCCGGAACTTCAGGGTGTTGGCCAGGTCAATAGCGGCCCTGTATTGGAAATGCCGGGCAGCGCTGTGGCGCTGCTTTACGGCAGTGCCGTCCGAGTTCAGTCGAGTCCGCCCCCTGATGCCAACCAAGAGTTTTCTGCCGGGCCTCATCTTTGTGTTCTGCGCTGTTGCGTCGTTTTGTTCTGTCGCTGCCGAGCGGAGAGCGCCCGCGCAAAGCAACAGTGCATCGACCACCCTGATCGAAACAGCCTCGCGACAGTATGAAAATGGCCAACTGGATCAGGCCGCCGCTACGCTGGAGCGAGCCCTGCATATCCAGCCGAACAATCCCGCGACGCTGCATTACCTCGGTGTATTGCGTCTTCAGCAAGGGCAGTTCCAGCAGGCTGAAACCTTGGCGGCGCGCTCGAACATGCGGGTTGGTCGCAACGTCGAGTTGCGTAACCGCAACTTCCAATTGATCCAGGCGGCGCAGCAGGCCCAATCTTCGGGTTCCCCGTCCAATGCCAACGAGAACCTGGTCGCAGTACAGAAGGGGCTGGAAGAGGAGACCCAAAGGCGCCGCGAAGCGGAAATGGCGGTTGTTGAGCAATCCACTCCGGACACTGGACGTGACGCTGACCACTTCGCTAGCGCAAAGGCAGATCGGGTTTCGGATGTACCGACGGCGGGCAGAGCCGGGGCCGAAGGACAATTGCAAATGGCTAATGTCGAGCCTGAGCTGGCGTACGCTGAGGTTGAGATTCCCCGTGGCCATATGCCACCTCCGGGCAAATGCCGAATTTGGTTTCCTGATCGTCCGCCGGGGCATCAGCCAGCACCTGGCAAATGCAAGAAGCTGCGATATCGGGTTCCCTCAGGGGCCTACCTGGTGCGCGGTTGAGTTCGTTCTCTGCGTTATGCGATGGGTCGCTTTTGGCAGATTGCTGCTTGTCGTGACGAGCAGCAATCGGCCCATATCGGATTTTCGATCTCAATTGTAGATGCAATACAGAAGTTTATTCGTGGTGTGGCTCCCCAAGGAAAGTCAGCGAGCTGAACAAACTCTGCTTGTCTACCGGCGCGCCTTTGGGCAGCGGGAGTGTGAATTGCGCGGCGATGATGTTCAGGCCTTCGTTGCGCACCTTTATGCGTGCACGTCCTTCCTTGTCAGTCTTGCCACTGATTTCAGAGGGTGCACTGCGGTAGTCGCCGACAAGTTCGATATCGGCAGTTGGCTTGCCGTCAACCAACACCTGCACTTCCAGTTCCTTGCCAACGCCGATCTTCACAGGATCGCTTTGAGGGATAATCGCCAAACGCAGCATGCCTAGCCTTGGTAGGTGCGCGCCTTCCTGATAGATCGCCAGACTGTATTTGAAACTATGGGTCGAGGCGATGGCGTCTTTCACCTGATTACGGTTTTGATTGACCCATCGCTTGTCCGGAGTCTGCGACCAGGGACCGTTGTCCAGCTCCACAGCCATGACCGCTGGTGGCCTAAGCGGCTGCAGGCGGGCGTGGTCTGCCAGGCGCTGGACGGTCACGGGGATCATTTTGCCGGTCACATCATAGGCCCATCCGCCTTTTATCTTCTCGGCTTTGAAAGCATCGTCTTCGGCGCCATGGCCGTACACCACCTCGATATTGCCACGGCGTTCCTCGGTCCACAGGCCGTGGGCGTTAGCCTGTGTGGACGCAACGAGCGCCAGTACGGCGGCGATTTTTAGTGAAGATTGCATGGTGATTCCTTTCGATCAGAGGTTGAGCGTCAGGCTGACGCTTAGGTTGCGTGGTTCGCCTGGCATGACCCAGACGCTGTTATAGGAGCGTTCGTAGTACTTGCGGTTGAACAGGTTGTTGAGGTTCAGCCCGACAGTGACTTCTTCGCTGGCTTTGTAATGGGCGAGAAGGTCGAGGGTGCTGTATGAGGGGAGGGTGAAAGTGCTGCCAGCCTGGCCCGAGCGCTCGCCGACGTAGCTCACGGCAGCGCCGACGTCTGAGCCCCGAAGAGCCCCGTTTTGGAACTCGTGGACGGCCATCAGGCTGCCGCTGTTTCGGGCGATACCGAGCAGATCACTGCCTTTGGGGATGGCCGCGTCGCCTTTGGTGACCTCTGCGTCAATGTAGGCATAAGCACCAATGACGCGCAGGGCATCGGTGACTTGGCCACTGAACTGCAGATCCAGGCCCTTGCTGCGGGCTTTTCCTGCCGCAACACTGTCTCCAAGGGCGTCGGTGGTGATGACGTTTTCTTTGTCGATTTGGAACAGGGCGATAGTCGCGCCAATGCGGCTGTCAAAGAGATCAAGTTTCAGTCCGCTTTCATACCCCAGGCCTTTTTCAGGCTTGTATACCTGTCCCTTAGTACCAATGGTGTTGGGCTTGAACGAGGTGGATGCATTGGCGAACACGCCGACCTGCGGCGTCAGTTGATAGAGCAGGCCGATGCGCGGGGTGGCGACGTCCTTTTCCTGGCTGCTATTAACGCTTGTGGTTCGGTTCAGCGAAGTCTGTTCGATATGTTCCAGACGTACGCCGATCAAACCACGCAAGCGGTCGGTAAAGGCGATCTGGTCCTGGAGGTTGAGGGCGTAGCTCTCGGTATGCTCGTAGAAATCGTTGGCGCGGGTGAGAGCCGGTTTGGACTGGCCGTAAACCGGGTTATAGATATCCAAGCCATAGCTGCGCAGAGTAGCGCTCTGGGGATACTTCTGACTGTTGCGGTAGTTCTCGTACTCCAGTCCTATCAATGTCTGGTGCCGCCAACCGGCAAGCTCCAAGTCTCCGTGGAGTTCGGCCTGGGTGATGTTGTCGTTCCACTCGAAATTCCGTTCTCGGTAGAATCGGGTCAGGGTTGTACCGACCAGCGCTTGGGGTTCCGAGCTCGCGCCTTTGAGTGTGCCCTGGGTGTAGTGATTGGCCAGGCGCAGTTTCCAATCGTCACTCAGATAGTGCTCCAGAGCCAAGTCGATAGTCTGGTTATCGTTGCGGATTTCGCCATCGTTGGGCTCGCCCATAAAGGTCGAGCGCTTGACCGATCCCAACTCGCCCTTGACGGCAGGAATGCCTCGATCGAACACCGTTTCGGTACGGGAAAACTCGGTGTCCAGCATTAGCCGGGTATCTGGCGAAATCTGCCAGATCAGCGACGGGCTCACGATGCTTCGTTCGTTGCCGACGTAGTCGCGGAAGCTGCCGTTGTCCTCGATTGCGAGGTTGACCCGGGCCAACAAGTTGCCTTCGCTGTCGAGTGGAGTATTGACGTCTAGGTTGCTTCGATAGCGATCCCAGGTGCCCGCGCTGAAACCCAGAGTACTGGAGGCTTCTCGTTGGGGGCGCTTGGTGACGATGTTGACCAGGCCGCCAGGGTCGCCGCGACCGTATAGGCTGGCAGCGGGCCCTTTCAGTACTTCGATGCGTTCGATGTTCGAGGTATCCGGCGAACTGTAGCTGCCACGGTTGATGGCGAAGCCGTTCTTGTAGAGCTCTCCCGTGGTGAAGCCGCGCACACTGTAGTTAAGAAAAGTCAGCCCGCCGAAGTTGTTCTGTCGTGATACACCACCGGCGAAATCCAGAGCGCGGTCGATACGGGAGGTGTTGAGGTCCTGGATCACCTGGGCGGGTACGACTTCGATGCTCTGCGGCGTGTCACGGATGTCTGTGTCGGTGCGGGTGGCTGTACTCGAGCGAGTGGCGCGATAGCCGCGCACGGCGCCATCGGCACGCTCCTCGACGAAGACGTCGGTGATCGAGAGTTCGTCCAGTACCAAGCTTTCTCTCGCTGATAACGGTTGTTCAAATAGTCCGAGCGTGAGTCCTGCCAGCAGCGGCGCATAGTGTTTCAAAACGATCTCTCCATTAGTGACGTAATAACATAACACCAAATGAAGTGAGAGGCACTGGTACTCAAAGATCCCCCTGGTCTGTTTGGTTTGTTCGAGGGAAGGTGACGCGGGGTAAAAGAGGTCGGTGTTGTCGATGGGTTCACGTCAGCCCGATGCCCGCGAGTTGGGCATTGCGCGCCATCAGGGTGTGCAGGTGGCGAAAGTGGCGGCAAAACGCGTAACAGTCTGAGCGGCCTCCAGCAGAGGTTGGGGCCCCGTTTGTTCAAACCGCCTCCTGATGGGGGCGGTTTTATTTGCAGATGAGCAGATCAATCAGATGCCCGATAATGTCAGGCACTTCCTGCCCCGGGCCGAAGCATGCCTTGGCTCCAAGTTTCTGCAATTGTCGTGCATCGACTTCTGGAATGATGCCGCCCACAACAACCGATAGTTCAAGTTCACGCTCGTTCAGCAGACTCAATAGTTCAGTGATTAATTCGTTGTGCGCTCCCGCCAAACTTGAAACCCCAATCAAATCTACCTGATCTACTTCTAGCGATTGCAGTAACTGAAGGGGTGTTTGAAACATCTGAAGAAGCCGCACCCTGAAGCCGGCATCGGACAGCGCCGCTGCCAATAAACGAATTCCACGGTCGTGCCCGTCCTGACCCAGCTTGGCCAGCATAATCGACGGCCGACGGCCGTGATTCTTGATAAAGGTCGAGACCCGCGCTGCCGCTGTAGCCCAATTCGGGTGAGTACTCACAGAGGGGCCATAGTGCCCTGTGCTGAACTTCAGATCTGGTCTGAAGCGGGGCCATACTATTTCCAGTGCCTTGGTGCATTCGCCGACCGTAGCTCGCGCTCTAATCGCGGCTACGGTCTTCTCCAGCAGGTTGCCTCGGCCCGAGCGTGCGCATTGCGTGATCGAATCCAGCAGGGTTTGAACGTGAGCGTTATCGCGCATCAAGCGCAGACGAATCAGACGCCGGCACTGTCGTGCGAGCAGAGCCTGACTGTTCTCGGGTAGGGCCGGCTGCTTCTCGGTGTTCTCGTAGGCGCTGGAGATTATTTGACGCTGCATCCCGCAATCGAGACGGGCTTGAGTTTCCATGGCCTGGAGGTGAATGGTCTGGCTTATCCAGCCGGACTCGATTGACTGGAACACCCCGCCCTGAGCATCAATCTGCGCCATCCGTTGGCGAACCTGCGCAGCCATTTGTGCCGTCAGGGATTCCATCATATAGGAACCCGCCCAGGGATCGACCACATCGCAAAGTCCGGTTTCCTGTTGCAGGATATGCTGGGTATTGCTGGCCAGCCTTGACGAGGCCTCACTGGGCAGCGCCAAGGCCTCGTCCCAGGCATTGGTGTGCAGAGACTGGGTACCGCCAAAAACAGCGGCCATGGCCTGGACGGTGGTACGCGTGACATTGTTCAGCGGATCCTGCGCACAGAGCGACCAGCCTGATGTCTGGCAGTGCATGCGCAAGGCCTGACCTTTTTCACTCTTCACGCCCAGGTCTCGAGTGATCTCAGACCAAAGCATGCGAGCCGCACGGCATTTGGCAACTTCGCTGAAAAAGTCGCTACCGATACCGAAAAAGAAACTGATTCGTTCACAGAATCTGTGTAAATCCAGGCCGCTTTTTTGCACCTGTTCGGCATAGGTCCTGGCGTTGACCAAGGTCAGCGCCAGCTCCAGTACCGCATCGGCACCGGCCTCCTGGAAATGATAACCGGATACCGAAATTGGGTTGAACCTCGGTACGTTTTCGTTCAAATAACCGATCACGTCCATGGTTACGCGCATTGAGGGTTCTGGCGCAAAAATGTACGTATTGCGTACCGTGAACTCTTTGAGAATGTCGTTCTGAATCGTGCCGCTGAGCTGCTCTGGAGTGAAACCTGATTCTTGCGCAGCAACGATGAACGCAGCCAGCACGGGCAGTACTGCGCCGTTCATGGTCAGTGACACCGACACCTGGTCCAGGGCAATGCCGTCGAGCAATTCCAACATGTCCTCGACGCTGTCGATGGCGACTCCTGCCTTGCCGACATCGGCCTGCCACAATGGGTCGCTGGAGTCGTAGCCACGATGTGTCGGCAAATCAAAGGCCAGTGATAAACCTGTCGCACCTTCAGCTAATCGGTGTCGCAGGCGCTGGTTGCTGGCGTCGGCACCTGCAAATCCGGTGTACTGACGCACTGTCCAGGGCTTTTCCGGGTACATGCTCGAGTAAGGGCCACGCACAAAGGGGGGCTTGCCAGGCAGGCTATGCAGATGCTCAAGACCTTGGAGGTCGCTGCAGTGGTACACCGGCTTGAGTCGCAGGCCTTCGGGCCGCCAGAGAGGAGAATGGCTCATGGTCGGCTGCAGTCCGAAAGATGGATTTTTCGGGTAAAGATGTCCGCGAGCTTGAAAAGGTCGCTGCGTCGATACACTTCACACCAGTGCAGATCTCTATAACCTGGCTGCCCCGTGTGCAGTTTGATTTGCAAGCTGTCACTGATATTGAGATTGCCGTAGAAGTGCAGCTCGCGCTGGCGAATGTGACCGGGGCGGCGCAATCCCAGCAGGGCCCATTCCGCGCGCTCGACCACGGCCTGGAAGTTGGCGAAGTAAAGAAGGTCAGCACCGTTGAAGTCGATGTCGGGGCAGGGCGTGAAATCAAATACACGCGCCCCTTCAATTGAATGACGGTCAATCCCGTGATGGCTGTGCCAGTCGCCGCTCCGTATTCTTCGGTTGTCGGCGTGCAGCTCATTGAGAACCGTCGGCGGCTCGGACACGGGGGCTGGTGTGCCACTGAGGCATGCTTTGCTAACACTACGATTGTCACCCGGTACATGTCGGCTCACGAAGGTGGACAGTAGCCCCACGTGCCCGACGATGCGATCGCCAAGTCTGACTTCATGCTCGCTGTAGTGCCGAGCATGTCCACCGCGTCCGATCCGGGTGTTGATCTGGAACGAGCGATTTTCGATGATGGTTTCCAGCTTCAAATTCCACAGCTTTACTGCCGTGAACGCAGCATAAGCGATGCGCCCTTGCTCATCGACGAAATCAGGCAGAGGTCGATTATGTAATTGGGCCAATGCGAGCCAATGTTGATGACCGCACTCTTTCAACAACCAGTTTTCCGACAATCCTGTGTATGCCAAGTTGGGCATCGAGGCCAGGTAGGTTTCTGAGCGGGAGGCGATGAATGCAGTGGTTGTCGGCATGGTAGATATCCATCATTTTGCCTGGCAGGGCGTCGATGCCGTCACGGGACATGACGGGGCTTATCCATCCCTGTTAGCGAATGACATACCAAGTTGTCGCGGTTTTTTATGCGGTCCTAACTGTTTGATTTTAAAAGTTATCTTTGTGGGTTGTGGGCTTTCGTGCAGGAATTGTTGATCCTCGCAAGCTACGCATTTACGTAGAAATACGAATCTTCGTAGTGGCTATCACGAGATTGCGTGATCAGCCAGGTCTGATCAGTCCTCCAGCTTGATTTCCAACCGTTTGAACCTGGAAGCCAGTGTCGTGGGTTTGAGCCCAAGTAATTCGGCTGCACCGCCTTTACCGAACAGCTTTCCATCTGCGGCCTTCAGCGCGGCTTCCATGTTGATGCGCTCGAGTTCGCGAATCTGCGCGTCAGTCATAATCGTGGTGGCAAGAGAAGGCTGCTGAGAGGGGGGAAGATTCGGTTTTGGTTCGTCGGGCAAATCCAGGTTCAGATCCGCGCCAATCGAGGTGATCAACGCTCGCTCAATGACGTTTTGCAATTCGCGAATATTACCCGGCCACGAGTAGCGTTGCAGGCGTTCGATGTCGCTGTTGCGCAATCGCCTCCCGGGCATGTTCAGGCGCTTACCGGTCTGCTTTAGGAAGTGTGCGGCCAGGGCCCCGATGTCCATCAATCGATCGCGCAATGGCGGGGACTGGATCGGGAATACGTTCAGACGAAAATACAGGTCTTCACGAAAGTGTTTAGCCGCGACTTCCTGGCGCAGGTCGCGGTTGGTCGCGGCAATGATCCGCACATCGACCTTGCGCGTGCGTTCTTCGCCGACCCGCTCGAACTGACCTTCCTGCAACACCCGCAGCAATTTGCTTTGCAGCTCCAAGGGGATTTCGCCGATTTCATCGAGAAACAACGTGCCACCGTCAGCCAGCTCAAAGCGCCCGACGCGATCACGCACCGCCCCGGTAAAGGCGCCCCGGATGTGCCCGAAAAACTCGCTCTCGAACAACTCCGCAGGGATCGCCGCGCAATTGACCCGAATTAGCGGATGGGCATTGCGGCGACTGGCCTGGTGGATGGCGCGGGCAATCAGCTCCTTGCCCGTTCCCGACTCACCGTTGATCAACACACTGGCATCGGTAGGGGCAACAACGTCGATCTGCCGGATGATTTTCTTGATCGGCTCGCTCTGGCCGACGATTTCCCGGAAGTTGTGCTCGATGTGGATTTCTTCCTGCAAGTAAGCATTTTGTTCCTCGAGGCGCTCCTTCAGTACCTTGAGTTCATCCAGGGCATTTTGCAGCTGGTTCTCCGTGCTGCGTCGCTCGGTGATGTCGCGGAACACCACTACCGCGCCTACGATGCGTCCCTCGGAAATCACCGGAGTACTAGTGAATTCCACCGGAAACGAACTGCCGTCACGACGCCAGAACACCTCCTGACGTCCCTCATGGACCACGCCGTCGCGCACGGCTTTATAGATCGGGCATTCATCGACCGGGTAGTGGCTGCCATCGGCGTGGGTATGGTGATGGATGCGATGGATGTTCTTGCCGATCATGTCCTGCGGTTCCCAGCCCAGCATGCGCGCGCCTGCCGGGTTGACGAAGGTCGCCAGGCCTTCGCTGTTGATGCTGTAGATACCGTCGCCCACCGAACTGAGCAGCAGCTGGTTATCGCGTTCGCTTTCCTGGAAAAGATTAAGGATGTTCCGCCACTCAATCAGCCCGCCGCGCATGGTGCGTTCGGTGTGGGCTTGGTCGCGCTGGTACTTCTCATGGCTTAGCTCACGCAATACCAGGATCAGTTGTTGCTCACCCTTGATCTGCAGAATGGTGGCGGAGATTTCCAGCTCGATGCGTTCGCCGCTCTTGCAGTTGCAACTCAACTCGTCGGTCCAGCCGCGGCCCTTGTCCATCACGGCCTGGGTGAACACGATCAGGTCGGCCAGTTGGTGGCCGAACAGCTTGCTCACCGGCAGCTCCAGCAACTCCTGGCGCGGATAGCCGAGGAGTTCGCAGGCGGCGATGTTCAGATCACCCAACCGATCGCTGAACGGGTTGAGCAGCGCAATGGCTTCGGCGCAGTGCTCGAACACCATGTGCCGCGACGAATAGGCCAGGTCGGCCCAACCGCTGAGAGCGTCTGTTTCAGTCATGACTACGAAATCTCGTGATAGGCCGCTACGAATATTCGTATTTCTACGGGAATCCGTGATTCATCGATAGCATCAGATTGGCCCATAAAAACCGTATCAGATAAGCATCTCTAAGCGAATCAGCCACTTACCTTGCCCGGAAAATTAATTTTATTTCCTGGCACGGCGTTCGCTCTATCTCCTGCAACCCGGCAGCCAACCACAGGCTGTCGTTCAAGCACGAAGAAACTGGAGAGCGACACTATGCCAACCGTGGACATCCCCCATTACAAAGACGGCGACTTCCTGGTCAATTACGAAGAGAAAGTTTTCGAGGACGTCAAAGCCGAGCCTGGCGAGAAAGTCCTGATCACCTTCCACACCATCGCCTTCGAAGGCTCCATTGGCCTGGTCAACATGCTTCAGGCCAAGCGCCTGTTGCGGAAAGGTTTCGAAACCAAAATTCTGCTGTACGGGCCAGGTGTGCA
The DNA here is from genome assembly GCF_007828295.1 of Pseudomonas sp. SJZ080. Lineage (NCBI taxonomy): Bacteria > Pseudomonadati > Pseudomonadota > Gammaproteobacteria > Pseudomonadales > Pseudomonadaceae > Pseudomonas > Pseudomonas sp. SJZ080. Next base: position 198,935 of record NZ_VIUK01000002.1, on the reverse strand, counting down.
ACTGGGTGTACAGCGTGGTTTCCCGACCCTGGGGGCTGAGGCGTTTCCCGGTCATTTGGCGGTAAACAAGCAGCTGATGCAGTTCATGGAGGAGGGCGGTGAGGTCTACGCCTGCCGCTTCGCCCTGCAAGCGCTGTACGGCCAGACCGAAAAGGCCCTGATCGAAGGCATCCGCCCGATCAACCCGCTGGACGTGATGGACCTGCGCCTGCTGATGCGTCGTGAAGGCGCGATGATCATCGATACCTGGACGGCCTGATTACACCGTGTAGGAGCCGGCTTGCTGGCGATGGCGATTTGTCAGGTGAGATCCGTGTTGATGATCTGCCGCTATCGCCCGCAAGCCGGCGCCTACAGGCTTGCATCTTCAATCACCTCAAGACCAGGACCCCTCATGGCCATCATTCGCGCAGCTGCCGTACAGATCAGCCCGGTGCTTTACAGCCGCGAAGGCACCGTGGACAAGATCTGCCAACAGATCATCGCCCTCGGCCGACAAGGCGTGCAGTTCGCCGTGTTTCCGGAAACGGTGGTGCCTTACTACCCTTATTTTTCCTTTGTGCAGCCGGCCTTTGCCATGGGTGCACAACACCTCAAATTGCTCGATCAATCGGTGACCGTGCCGTCCGCCGCGACACTCGCAGTTGGCGAGGCGTGTAAACAAGCGGGAATGGTCGTGTCCATCGGGGTCAATGAACGCGATGGCGGAACGATCTACAACTCGCAATTACTCTTCGATGCCGATGGCAGCCTGATTCAGCATCGACGCAAGATCACCCCGACCTACCATGAACGCATGGTCTGGGGTCAGGGCGATGGTTCGGGACTGCGCGCGATCGACAGTGCCGTGGGGCGCATCGGCTCGCTGGCCTGCTGGGAGCATTACAACCCGCTGGCCCGTTACGCCTTGATGGCGGACGGCGAGCAGATCCACGCTGCGATGTTTCCCGGCTCCTTGGTGGGCGATATTTTTGCCGAGCAAATCGAAGTCACCATCCGCCATCACGCCCTGGAATCCGGTTGTTTCGTGGTCAACGCCACCGCATGGCTGGATGCCGATCAGCAGGGCCAGATCATGCAGGACACCGGTTGCGGCCCCGGCCCGATCTCGGGTGGCTGCTTCACCGCCATCGTCTCTCCCGAAGGCAAATTGCTCGGAGAACCGCTGCGTTCCGGCGAAGGCGTGGTGATTGCCGACCTCGATCTGGCACTGATCGACAAGCGCAAACGCATGATGGATTCGGTCGGGCACTACAGCCGTCCGGAGTTGCTCAGCCTGTTGATCGACCGCACGCCCACGGCGCATGTCCATGAGCGCAGCGGCCACTTTGCATCGGTTGCCGACGAGGAGTCCGATCATGCAAACCAATGAATTGCTCGCTGAACTGCAATGCCATGGCGTGCGTTGGCCGGCTGCGCAGAACGGCCTGTCCCGGCAAGGTGGCGCAGGACCGTCGGATCACAAGGCGCTGAGTTTTGGCAGCCGGACCATGATGGTGCCGATCCTCAATCAGGCCTCGCAGGATTCACCCTATCAAGCGCAACCCAGCGCCGATGGCAGCCAGGCGCTGATCTTTCGCGAAGGCCTGCAGGTCGGACAGGTGCAGATGCCGGGTGTGCCGAAGTTCTATGGTTTGAGCACTGCCGACGGCATTCCCTATTGGAAAATCGCCACACTGCACAGCAGCGATGTCCTCGCGACCACGGTGTTGCAGCACTGCATTCGTTTCAACGATCGCGGCAGTTCATGCCAGTTCTGTGCGATCGGCCAGTCGCTGGCAGCGGGTAAAACCATCGCCCGCAAACGTCCGCAGCAACTGGCTGAAGTGGCAAAAGCGGCGGTGGAACTCGATGGCGTTAAGCACATGGTGATGACCACCGGCACGCCGCAAACCCTGGACCGAGGCGCGGCCATCTTATGTGAATCCGCCGCGGCGGTGACTGCAGCGGTGGAGCTGCCGATTCAGGCGCAATGCGAGCCGCCGGACGATGATCGCTGGTTCCAGCGTCTGGCCAATAGCGGCGTGGTGTCGCTGGGCATGCACCTGGAAGCGGTCACCGATGAAGTGCGCCAACGGATCATGCCGGGCAAGGCCGAAGTGCCGCTGAGCCGGTATTTCGACGCTTTTAGCGCCGCAGTCGAAGTGTTCGGTCGCGGCCAAGTCAGCACTTACATTCTCGCCGGGCTGGGCGACAGCGAAGCCGCGATCAGTGAAATGAGCGAGCGTTTATGCGCGCTGGGGGTTTACCCGTTCGTGGTGCCGTTCGTGCCCATCGACGGCACGCCGTTGGCCCATCACCCGAAACCCGACAGCGCGATGATGGCCCGTTTGTATCCGCAGATCGGTGCGAGCCTGCGTCGCCACGGTCTTCACTCCGATCAGATCAACGCCGGTTGCGCCAAATGTGGCGCGTGCTCGGCCCTCAAAAGCTATGAATAAGCCGGAGAACTCCCATGCCGAATCTCGCCTTTGCTTTGGTCGACAGCACGTTTGAACCGTTCCGTGCCGGTGAGTTGTTGGTCAAACCCGCCAGCGAACAGTGGGAGAAACAGGCCTATTTCGCCCTGCGGCGCTCGGTGTTTTCCGATGAGCAACAACTGCTGGTGCAGGACAAGGACCGCCATGATTTTCAGGCAATTGCCATCGTTGCCCTGGCCGGCAATTGCGGGATCTCCGATCAGGTTGTCGGCGCGGTGCGTATCTATCAGCCCGAGCCAGGCCTGTGGTTCGGCGGGCGCTTGTGCGTTGCGCCGGCATATCGGCGTCACAGCATGATTGGTAAGGCGTTGGTCAACGAAGCCGTGTCCCGAGCCAAGGAACTGGGCTGCGAGGTGTTTCGCGCCACGGTGCAGACGCAAAACGAAAACTACTTTCATGGCCTTGGCTGGCACACCCTTGAACAGCTGGAATTACTCGGCCAGCCGCATTGCCTGATGCAGGCAGACTTGCCGAGCTACCCGTTGATGCCGCGTCAGGTGTCGTTGCGTGCACTGAAGGTGGTTCGCCATGGCTGACATCATCGATTTACCCGCGCTGCTCGACAACTTGCGCAATACCCCGGCGATGCGCTCGAAACAGGCGATCCAGCAACCCGCCGCCGTGATCGGCAGCAGCCAACAATCACTGACTCGCGAACAGCTTTACGCCTTGCCCGGCGATGACACGGCGGCGATTGCCTGTGGCGATCACTTTCAATTGCTGGCCATCGAAGGCATGTTGCCGGTGTTCGTCGAGTCGGCACCGTGGTTTGCCGGGTGGTCGGCAGTCATGGCCAATGTCAGCGACATCACCGCCATGGGCGGTCGCGCGACCGCGGTGGTCAATGCGTTTTGGCATCACGACAACGACGCCTCACAGCAAATGCTTGCGGGCATTTGCGGCGCCTGCGAGGCCTACGGTGTGCTGCTGGCCGGCGGGCACACCAGCCTCACCGCCGGTAATCCGACCGCGTTGGCCGTGGCGATTACCGGAGTCGCGAAAACCTTGTTGTCGACCTTGCACGTCGCGCCCGGTCAAGTCATCGCCATGGCGGTGGACCTTGACGGCGCCTGGCACGCCGACAGCGCCTACTGGAAAGCTTTCGAAGGCGTGCCGGCCGAACGCCTGCGCAGCAAGCTTGATGTGCTGCCGCGCCTGGCGGACGCCAAACTGCTGAATGCGGCCAAAGACATCAGCAATGCCGGGGTGCTCGGCAGTCTGTTGATGCTGCTGGAAACCACCGGTTGCGGAGCGACGATCGACCTGATGGCACTGCCATGTCCGCCGGATGCCGACCTCTCGCGTTGGCTGCAGGTGTTCCCCAGCTACGGCTTCTTGATGACCCTCGATGAACGTGACTGGCCGCAGGTGCAAGCCGAGTTTGCCGTCGAAGGCGTGCGCTGTGAACGCATCGGCCAGGTCAATGCCAGTGGCGCGTTGACTGTCCGGCTCGACGATCGGCACGGCGAATTCTGGAACCTGCGTGAACAGGCATTTACCGGCTTCAGTTATTCCCATCTGGACCTGACCCCTTTGAATCTCAAGCAACAGGAGCGCTGACATGCCCGCCGTCAATTTCAAAATCCGCTGGCCCAATGGCCGCGAAACTAACGGTTATTCACCCTCGACCGTGATTTTCCAATACCTGGAAGAAGGCGCCAGCTACTCGTTGCCGGATTTTCTACAGCGCATCGAAAACGCCTTGAACAACGCCTCGGAGCGGGTCAAGCAGGTCAAAGGGTTCTATTGCAGTTCGGCCATGGACACCTTGAGTTCCCTCAAGGGCCAGGCCAGTTACCTGGTCGATCCAGCCCTCGCCGATGGCCAGGTGGATATTCTGAGCATGCGTACCGAAGGCGCAGGACAAGTGATCGGTGCGGGCTGGAGCTCATTCTGATTCATTGATTCCCCCCTGGATTCTTATCGTCACCAATGACAGGAGCAACGTTATGACCAGCCATCTTACTTCAATCAAAATCCCGCACTACGGTGTGATCGTCGTTGGCGGCGGCCAAGCCGGGTTGTCTGCCAGTTATTACCTGCAACAGGAAAGGATTGACCATCTGGTGCTGGAAAAGCACAGCTTGACCCATACCTGGCGCAATCAGCGTTGGGACGCCTTCAGTCTCGTTACGCCTAACTGGCAATGCGCCTTGCCGGGTTATACCTACGTCGATGATTTCAAGGGGACCGATCCTCACGGCTTCATGAAAAAGGACGAGATTATCGAATACCTGGCCGGCTTCGTCAGATCGGTGAACGCGCCGGTTCGCGAGGGCGTTACCGTGCAGCGCGTGGTCCCTCGCGCACTTGGAGGTTTCGAGGTGCATACGTCCCAAGGCGAATTCACCGCTGACCAGGTGATTGTCGCTTCGGGCGGATATCACACGCCGATCATTCCGCGCCTGGCGGAACGTTTGCCAGCGGGTATTCATCAACTGCATTCGGAGCAATACCGTAACCCCGATGCATTGCCTCTTGGCAACGTACTGGTGGTTGGCTCCGGGCAATCGGGGGCACAGATTGCGGAGGACCTGCATCTGGCCGGGCGCAAAGTCTATCTTGCGGTCGGCGATGCACCGCGTTGTGCGCGCTTCTATCGGGGCAAGGACGTGGTCGACTGGCTGGCGGAAATGGGCTACTACGAGATCGGCGTCGACACCCATCCGCTGCGTGAAGGTGTGCGCGACAACACCAACCATTACGTCACGGGACGCGATGGCGGGCGCGATATCGACCTGCGTAAATTCGCCCTGGAAGGCATGGAATTGTTCGGTCGTCTCGAAGGGTTGCAGGGCACGCGCATGCAATTTGCCGAGAACCTGGGAGAGAGCCTGGACAACGCTGATGCGGTGTACAACCGCATCAACGGCTCAATCGACAAGTACATCGAGGAGAACTCGATCGATGCGCCCACCGGCGAACGCTATCAGCCGAGCTGGTTACCCGAACAAGAGCGCGGCGAACTGGACCTTGAGGCGGCGGGCATCACCAGCATAATCTGGTGCATCGGTTTCAGCCCGGATTTTACCTGGGTAGAGGCTCCCGTCTTCAATGGCCGTGGCCACCCGGGCCACCAACGTGGAGTCACGGCGCAGCCAGGTCTGTATTTCCTCGGATTACCATGGTTGTACACATGGGGGTCGGGGCGTTTTTCCGGTGTGGCAAAAGATGCGCGATACCTGGTGGACCGTATCAGTGCTTCACACATCGCCCCCTCAACTCAAGCGAAACGGGCTGCCGCAAGATAATCATCAAAAGCGGGTTGAAAGATATCAGGATGTGCCGTTGATGATCAGGTCGACCCAGCTGCGATAGCGTGTCGGGGTGAATTCCTGGATGATCGAATTGATCGCCGTGCATTCGCCACCGATGCTTGTAGGTTGTATTGATCACCACGGCACTTGCGGCATCGACCCAGTTTTCCAACGGCCAGAAACGGTGCGGGTTTTCGAGCGTCATCGATGGCGTTCAGGTCTCTATCGCCCCAAACGAAATAGATGAAGAAGAGCGTTTTTTACATACTCTGGGCCGATTGCTGCCTGTCGAAAGAAGACCAACCGATCCAATCGGGCGGTGAGTTAGGCGCCACCAAAGCCGTAGCCGCTCAACTGCGAGCTACGTGACTCGTGAATCAGGTGTAGAAGCTGTTTGTAAAAATTGACCACCTTGCAAGCTCGCACAATGCGTACATCATCCCGTACATCGAAAGCATTGATCACGGAAAAAAATCAATACTTTCAAGGAGAAAGAGCGCGGATTCCAGTCTCGTTTCCCACTCCAAATACGGAAAAGCGCCACTCAATGAGTGGCGTTTTTTTTGCGCGTTTTTTATGGTTGGCACCCTGGCAGTGCGGGCGGATTCGATTTTGCGTGAGTAGCCGCACAACCATAAAACTCGAAGGATAAATGCGCAGGTAAACGGCGATAGCCGTGGCAGACGTCCATGTTCTGGTGTGCGATCACTGTACCAACAGGCCAAAAAGTAACGACCGTCAGAAGTCGTCGGATACATGTCTGACAGGCCTCCGAATACCGAGGCTTGGCTCGTACTGAACCGCTACCGTCGCCCCGGATCGGGTTTGCGCTTGCAGGCTATACGAGGCCGACAAACGACAGGATAACCAGGACGATGACCACTGCCCCAACGATGTAAATGATGTTGTTCATGAAAACTACCTCTTCATCTGAACGGGATTTCGACACACCGGTGTCTACTACTAACGACACCTGCGCGGGCAATTCCGTTCCGCACATCACTGCATCGTCTGGGCAAGCCCGGCGTGAGGTGCCTCACGTCGGGGGTGTCATCGGTTTAGCAAACCTTCCAGTCAGAGTTCTGCTCGAAGGCATAGGCCGCACGATAAAGGTCGGCTTCGGCAAAATGTTTGCCCACCAGTTGCAAGCCGATGGGTAAGCCATCGCTCATGGCACAGGGGAGTGACATGGCCGGGTGCCCGGTGACATCGAAACCGCAGGTGTTTGCCAGCATTTCGAAACTGCGTCCCAGGTAATCCGCCAACGATGCATCGGCTGGCGGTAGCGGGGTGGCTTTGAGAGGGAGTGTAGGCATGAGCAGCAGATCGTGGCGGGTCAATATCTCGTCATAGGCCAGGCGCAACTTGCGCCCCAGGTTCTGGGCTTTGCCGTAATAGCTTCCATGGTATTTGCGAGTTAAATACTCGCCAAGGATCATCGTGGTCTTGACCGTATCGGGTAAATCATCCGCGCGATTTCGCCAGCTGGCATGGTGCTCCATCATGTCAGTCAGGTAGAGCCCCCGCCAGTTGAAGCCATGACTGTTGCCGTGCATCAGTTGCTGTGTGGCGCCTTCGGCTGCGATCGCCAGCCAGATGGCTGGACCCAGCAGGTGCATGGGGATGGACACTTCTTCGACCACCGCCCCCTGAGCGCGGAACACCTCGCCTGCCTGACGTACCGCCTGGTCGACGTCGGTCTCGGAGTTGGCATGGCCGAATCCTTCCCTGAGCACGGCTATCTTGAGCCCTGCAATGCCCCGGGACAGGCCCTCGGTGTAGCGCGCAGTCGTGGTCCCGGCCAATTGACGCGGATCCAGCCCGTCGACGCCGGCCAAGACTTCGAGCATCAGCGCATTGTCTTGCACCGAGCGGGTGATAGGCCCCAGATGATCGAGGGTACTTTCGATCGGCATGGCGCCCGTGTAAGGCACCAGGCCGTGGGTCGGCTTCATCCCGTACACGCCGCAGAAAGAGGCGGGGATGCGTACTGATCCGCCCTGATCGCTTCCCACTGCCAGGTCGACCTCACCTGCGGCGACCAACGCAGCGCAGCCTGAGGAGGAGCCGCCGGCGGAGTAGCCCGGGCGCAGCGGATTGTGCACCGGACCGCTGGCTGAAGTGTGCGACCCTCCGGAAAAACAGAGGGCCTCACAGACAGCCTTGCCCGCGACGCTTGCACCGGCATCCAGCAAGCGTGTCACAACAGTTGCATCGACTTCGGGCCGATAGCCATCCAGGGTAAACGACCCGTTGAGCATTGGCAGGCCGGCGACGGCGATGTTGTCTTTGATGACCACCGTTCTTCCGGACAGTGGGCCCTCGCTATTGCCCTGGATATGCGCCTGGCATTGCCACGCGCCGAGAAGGTTCTGCGCGGCGCTCGGGACGTGACCGACCGATCGTGGGTAAGAGACTTGCGGGAGGAAGTCGGCCTGCTGATCAAGCACGTCATAGGCGTCAAAATTGGCTTGCAGCACGGACTGATAATCTTCGAGTTGTCTGGCCGTCAGGTGGATGCCCAGGCTGTTGGCGACTGCCTCGAGTTCGTCGGTGTCGGGTCGAATAATGGACATTTTGTATCCTCGCTGGAAAAAAGGGAGGCGAGCTGCTGGAAGCAAATGAATGGGGCTTCCCCCATTCATTGCGTGCAGCAATCCTCTGAAAGGGGGAGGCCTCAGGCCTTGAGCAGGTAACTGCCGAACAGGTCCACAACCACCGTGCCTGCGTCTGCGGCATCGCCCCAGAGTTCCTGGGTGGTGAAGAGAACGTGATACGTCGGCTCGCTGCCGCTCGGCAGGCCATGACCGACCGTGTCGGGAAACGGCCATTCATGAGTCGTGCGATGCACGACAGTCCCGTACTTGCCCCTTACATAACCGGGCATACGGACATGACCGTCGACGTGTTCGTCGCACACACGTACCCGTTCGCCGATCTGGAACGGCGTTGCTGGTGGACGGGCGGCGCGCCCGGTCCCCAGAGGCAGTGCCAACGGATACGCTCCCGCGGCAAGTTCCTCAAGACGCTGGCGGGTGATTGCACCTTTTTCCACGAACAGTGACGCGACCCCCACGATGATTCGATCGTAGTAGCTGGACGTAAGGTATTGCCTGGGTTCCATCCGCTCGATCGCGTGCCGCAGCTCATCCACATTGAACAGTCCCAGCTCCCCCGCACCGAGGAACAGGAGGCTGTAGCCAAGGTGTTCCCAGTCTTCATGGAACACCGGTTTGTAAGATTGTGAATTGGCGCTGTGCTGCACGCGTCCAAACCCCTGAACACCTCCCAAATCATGTATGCCATCCATCATTGATTCCCTCGCGGCGAAAGGGTGGGAGATTGCGGGCGCGCGATGCCGATCAGCACATCCTTGGTGACGAGTGTGGCGAGTTGTGCTTCGGTCCAGTCCTCGGTGCCGGAGGGGCGCATGGGCAGAACCATGTAGCGGGTTTCCGCACTGGTATCCCACACGCGTATTTCGACTTCGTCCGGCAGGTCAAGGCCCATCTCGCGCAGTACCGTGCGGGATTCCCTCACGACGCGAGCGCGGTACTCGAAGCTTTTGTACCAGTCAGGTGGCAGGCCGAGGACCGGCCAGGCAGTGCAGGAGCACAACGTGCAGACGATGACGTTTTGCAGGGTCGGCGTATTTTCCAATGCAATGATGTATTCGCCTTGTACGCCGGTGTAACCGAACTGCGCGCAGGCGGCGGTGCCATCGCTCAGTAGCAGCTGCCGATATTGCGGATCGACCCAGGCCCTGGCGACGACGCGTGCGCCATTGGCCGGGTCGAAATCGTTTTCCATGATCTCGGTAAATTTCTCGATGTACCCCTCTGGAACCAACTCGCGTTCCTTCAGGGCGTTTTTCAGCGCAACGGCGCGGTTGGACGCCGTCGCACGCGCAGTATTGGAATGGTCGTTCATGATCGCTATCCTCCAGACGATACGGAATGTCAGCTGCGATGCATCAAGCCGGTCGCAGCATGGCAATTGATGTACTCGTACAGTTGATCCTCGGCACGTAGCACGCTGACTTCGTGATAGCCCTTCCACTTGAGCTCGCCCCCCAGTTTCTGAACGATCTTCATGAAAGTGCCAAAAATCTCGATGTGAGTCGGATGGGATTCGGACCAGCGCTCCAGGTGCGCGAGTGAGCGCCAGTGACTGACTGAAAAAGTCTTCTCCAGCCTTTGTCCGTTGGTGTTCAGATGCTGCATGTAACGGTTGCTGTAACAACCCACCGGCAAACCGTCGTCGCGCAGGAACTCCATGCCGGCTCGCAGCGCCGGTTCCATCTGGTTCAGGTACAGGTCACGCTCCGTGCCTTCGGTTTCGCTCCAGTCCTGGCCCGAACGGATGACCACCAGATTCTCATGGCCCTTGATCACTATTCGGCGTGAGTCCGGTGTCACCTCAAGCTGCCCGGCAGGGGACATGGGGTCGGTCTGGGACAACGGGATTCGGTCGCGCATCGAGCCCCAGTAGCCGTGTTCCTGGATGTCGTCACTGCGTGACCCCATCACCACCCCGATCCCTTCCAGGTCATTGGGCATGGCGTAGAAGGTTTCAAAGCGTTCGACACCCGGGGTCAGGATTTCCCGGAAGTAGCCCAGGCCGTCGTTGCCCAGATCGTCGGCGTTCCACCACTGGGCCACGGGGTCACTGGATTGCCAGCGCAGGAAGGATTGAGGGCTATCCCAATAGGCGATGGCGATCATGTTGTCGTAGCCGGCGGCATCGACGTAGTGAGTGATATCGTGATGGCCCGGTCCGTCGGCCAGTTCGAAACGCTGCACGATTTTGCGCAGTGCCGCGCAGGCGGCACCCAGGTAAATCTCGCCCTTGGACTGAACGCCGAAATAGGCCATGACCACTTGCTCGACCGAGGCATCTGCGCGACCGACCCAACCCGGGTAAGGCGGGGTGTAGTCATTTTCAATTCTGCGGTCACGAGAGCGAGGGCACATCAGGTGTTTATCAATCGCGGATTCCATACGTTTCTCTCTTTTTTATACAGACCATTGGCATCCCGACTGCACGCAACAGGTGCAAGTGGGTGCGTGTTTGGAGGAGGGCAGGGATCAAAACACCCGCGCATAGCGCAGGTTCATGCGAAAGTCCTCTTTGGGACCGTTTTCGACTGAAAGATCACGGCCCAGCTGGAGCTGGAACTGATCCTTGGCGGTGACGAACCGGGTGGCGGTCAGGCGAATGTTGGTGGTGCGCATGGCGTCATCGCGGTCGAGCTGATCGACCTCTGTTTCCCCACCCCGGATATGGCCCAGGCCCACGGCGAAAGACGTGGCGGGGTCCGGCATGTAGCGCGTCATGATCTGCGCGCTGTAGGAGGTTTTCTGCTTGAGCACCGCCGAGCCGGGACCAAATGCATCGTTGTCGCCGTACCAGATGGCGTCGCCCACCAGGTCTACCGCCCACTTGTCGAGAAAGTGCTTGATGTAGGCAGCCTGAAAGTCGACCTTCCAGCGGTTTTCCCCCAGGTTGATCGGATCGTTTTTGTCGTAGGTCCCGCTCGGCACGTAGAGGTAGGCGTTGGCGCTGAGGGTGTCTCGCGCACTGTTGAGAAGCACCTTGATCGGTGCCGTCAGGATGAGGTCGCCAGTGCCGCTGGCGTCACCGAGCACCGAGGCGCTGCCATGGCCGGAAACCTGGCCGAACGGCAGCAGGAATTGCGGGTCGATGGTGACTGAATCGCTCAGTTGATAGACGTGCAGCAACCGCAGAATGCCGATGTCGGATGTCAGGTTGAAATCCGCACTGGCCTGGCGGCCATTGGATCGCAACGAGTCAGTGGTCGCATGCTGATAATAGACGGCTCCGATAGTTGCCCCTATCGGGTATTGCTCGTAGTCACCCGGTGCCACTTCTACCGCCATGGTGGCAAACGACGTACCTATCAGGATCAGTCCAAGCAAAACGGACTTTCTCTGTTGCACTAGCCACGCTTTAACTTTGCTCATTGTCTGTCGCCTATTGTGAATTGCCCCTTCGTAGGGGGGACATTTACGGAACCTGCCCTTCGTGTTTTTCGCCAGCCGAAGCCGGTGAGGTCGCGACGACTGATGACCGTGTCTGGAGCCCACTGCCGTTCGGCGCTGGCTCAAGGATGCGGCGGTCCTCAATTGGGTTCTTGGCTGTCACGGAACAAAAAGTTTTCTCAGGCGGCCCTTTGGTCGCTGGCGGTGGCAAAGCTATCGGGGAGTGATGTAAGAAGGGGTCTACGGTTGGAGAAAACCGGGCGGGCGACGTTGCTGTGCCTGCGGGTGTTTCTTCTGGAACTGCCATGCGATGTTTGGCAGGCGTTGCATGCAGAGGTTGCTTCGTTAGGCCCACGGATGTGCCTGGTATGGGGCTTGCTAGGTCATTATAAAAATCACTTCCGCAGGAAGGGGGCTTCGCACATGGGCAATCGATTAGATGGAGGTTTGCGCGAATGGAGGGCCGCTGCCGCAGACCTCGGTGGCAGCAGGCGAATGCCGGTGACCAATTGGTCCTGCGAAAACATCGACGTTGCCACTGAAGGCAGTTCCACTTCCGAGCGGGTGGATTATTGGCGAGAAATGATTCTGCGGATGTTTGCCGATGTTGAAATCGGCGCTGTGCCAAACCCGGAGTTCTTCGGAAAAGTCAGATCGCAGAAGTGCGAACTGCTGCGAATCAGTGACGTCAGCGCAGCGGCTCAGGCAGTCAATCGTCGTCACCTGCAACCCAGATCCCGGGACGAAGACAAATACTTTGCGGTGTTGATGCTCGAGGGCACCGAGCAGTTGGAACAGGACGGCAACCGAGCTGTTATCGGGCCGGGGGATTTCGCCATTTATGATGCGACACGGCCGCACCAACTGAACTTTGCCAATGATTGGCGACAGATCATCGTCAGCCTGCCAAGGCCTTGCTTGAATCAACTGGTCGTGGGTATGGAAAGCCGTATGGCGACGCGAATCTCCATGGACAATCCGGTCGGACGCGTCATGCGTATGTTTCTGGAAAGCGTGACGTCACAAATCAGTCAGTTTTCTGCGGCCGAAATGCTCAGGTTGTCCGAGTCGGCCACCAATCTGATTGCGCTGACGCTCGGCAATCAGCAAACCCTCGACCTCGAGCATTCTCGCAGCCAGGCGCTGACCTTGATGCGGGTGAAAGTCTTTGTGAACGACAACCTCCGCGATCCAACCCTCAACGCACAACACGTCTCCCAGCGGACAGGGCTCTCAGCGCGTTACATCAACAAGCTGTTTGAGCATGAGGGTTCTTCGCTGATGCGGTACATCTTGCGTCGTCGCCTGGAACGTTGCAGTGCCGATCTGTTGAACCCGGCCAACGCCACGTTGCGGATATCCGAAATCGCTTTTCGTTGGGGCTTCAACGATCTCTCACATTTCAGCCGGGTTTTCCGAGAGTGCTACGGTCATGCCCCCAGGGACTGGCGCGAGGCCCAGCTACGGCAATGTTCCCCTGAGTGAAATTTCGTGCGCCTTCATTATTGGCTGGAGCGAATGGCCCCTCCATCAATCAGCAGGTTCTGCCCGGTCAGGTAGCTCGCATGACTGCTGCAAACGAAGGCGCAAAGCGCTCCGAATTCCTCGGGTGAGCCGAAGCGTCTGGCAGGAATTTCGCTACGGCATTCGTCAAGGAATGCCTCACTGTCCAGCCCCATCTCATGAGCCGCGGCGACCAGGTTGTCACGCAGTCGATCGGTGTCGAAGGAACCCGGTTGCAGGTTGTTGATCGTTACATTGCGACTGGCAATGTTGTCTTGCCGGGCCAGCCCTGCGATAAACCCTGTTAAACCACTGCGCGCGCCATTGGACAGGCCCAGGCTTTCGATAGGGGACTTCACGGCACTCGACGTGATGTTGATGATTCGGCCAAATCCGCGAGTTGCCATTGCGTCGACGGTTGCCTTGATCAACTCGATCGGGGTGAGCATGTTGGCATCCAGCGCCTTGAGCCAGGCATCGCGGTTCCATTCGCGAAAATCCCCGGGAGGAGGGCCTCCGGCGTTGTTGATCAAGATATCGAAATGCGCATGGGCGTTGAGCGCTGCCGCCCGACCTTCAGGCGTCGAAATGTCTCCGGCGACGGCGATGACGGTCACCTCAGGATTCATCGCTCTGAGCTGACGGGCTGTTTCATTCAGCGTCTGTTCGCCCCGTGCCGTGATCACCACGTTCACACCTTCGTGGACGAGTGCCTGTGCGCAAGCTTTACCCAGACCTTTGCTGGCGGCGCACACCAGCGCCCAGCGTCCTGCGATGCCAAGATTCATGCGTGTTTACCTGAAAGAACAAAGCTCAAAGAAAGGGGGTTCCTGTTCACGCATGATCCGCAGTTACAGGCGTGTTTGGCGCTCGAACACCGATGCCCATAAAGCGCCGCACTCTTTCTCCTTCGGCATCGCGTCGTATGGTTTCAGGTGCAGCATCGAGTTGAATATTGCCGTTCTCCATGAAAATCACCCGATCGGAAATCGACATGGCAAAGTCCATTTCGTGGGTCACGATCAGCATGGTCATGCCTTCTTTGGCCAGATCGCGGATCACGTTGAGCACGTCATTGACCAGTTCCGGATCGAGGGCCGAGGTCGGCTCGTCGAACAGCATGATCTGTGGCTCCATGGCCAGGGCCCGAGCGATCGCCACGCGCTGTTGCTGCCCACCGGAGAGTTGATGCGGGTATTTGTGGGCATGGGCCAGCAGGCCGACCTTGTCCAGTAGCGCATAAGCACGATGTTCACTCAGCTCGCCCGGCTGGCCGTGGTAACGCGGGGCCAGCGTGACGTTGTCGAGAATGGTACGGTGCGGGAACAGGTTGAAGTTCTGGAACACCATGCCGATCTGTCGCACGCCTTTGCGCAGGCGAGAGCTGTTGGGTTTGTCCGAGGCCTCGATGAATTTTTCGCCAAACAACAAAATGTCGCCCGTATCGATGCTCTCCAGACCGTTGACCGTACGGATCAGCGACGTTTTGCCTGAGCCGGATGGCCCGATGATCGAGACCACCTCGCCGTATTGGACATTGAGGTCGATACCCAGCAGCACTTTGTGCGTGCCATAGCTCTTCTGGATGTTCTTGAGTTGCAGGATAGGCGTCGTGTTTTTGCCGGCGGCTTTGCGCGCATTGTCGGGCAATGCTTCGGCGCAGGCCTTGAACCTGGCGATGGCGGCCGCGTCGAGTGTGTGCGGCTTGCGGAAATTCAGGTCCAGGTAGCGCTCCAGACGCTGCAGGAAGAAGCCGAACACAGTGACGATCAACACGTAGTAGACGCCGACCGCCGCCAGGGTTTCCATGACCAGGAAGTTAGTGGCATAG
This sequence comes from Pseudomonas sp. SJZ080, assembly GCF_007828295.1. NCBI lineage: Bacteria > Pseudomonadati > Pseudomonadota > Gammaproteobacteria > Pseudomonadales > Pseudomonadaceae > Pseudomonas > Pseudomonas sp. SJZ080. The sequence continues at coordinate 183,862 of NZ_VIUK01000002.1, read as the reverse complement.
AGGCGTTGCCCGACGGTGAGGATTTCGGTCAGGGAAATGACCGAGACCAGCGATGTCAGCTTGACCACCGTGATGTATTCATTGATCAAGGTGGGCAGCGAAATACGGAATGCCTGTGGAATCACGATCAAGCGTTGCATGCCGAGCAGGCCGACACCCAGTGCGCGCCCGGCTTCTTTCTGGCCCCTGGCCACGGAAATCAGACCGCCACGATGGATTTCCGCCATGTACGCCGCTTCCGTGACCACCAGGGCCAGCAAGCCGGAGTAGAAGGGGTTGGACAGAATCGGTCCGCTGCCGGGTAACAATTGCGGCAAGTTGTAGACGAACACCACTAGCACCAGCAACGGGATGCTGCGAAAGAACCAGATGTAGACCGCTGCGGGAATGCGCAGCAACGGCGATTGGGACAGCTTGGCCGTGGCCAGGACAAAACCCAGCAGCATGCCGATGAACCATGCCAAGGCACTGAGTTGGATTACCGTAATGCAGGCATTCCAGAAGTCCGGCAGGGAGAACAGGGAGAGAAAATACGACCAATCGAATTGCATGGGGCACCTCGATCTGCCGCCCCGGTGCCGGGGCGGCAGATGACCAATCTAAAAGGACAGATACTTAGTTGGCAGTCGGTTCTTCCAAGCCATATTTTTTAAGAATGGCGGCGTATTCACCGCTCTTTTTGGTCTCCTCGAAGGCCTTTTGCATGGCCTTGAAAGCTTCGTCGTTACCTTTCTTGACGAAGATGCCCAGGGTTTGCTGATAAATCGGGTGCTCGGTGGTAATCACCACGCGGCCATTGGTCTTTTCCGCGATCATTTTTGCCGCACCGGCGATTTCAACCTGGGCCTGAATGTTCTTGGACAACAGGGCCTGGGTCACTTCGGGCGCCGAGGGGTATTCGCTGACGGTGATGGCGCCTTTGTTGTTTGGCACGCAGTATTCATCGGACAGCTTCCTGAATTGCTTGACCCAGGTAGTGCCTTGTTCCAGGCCCAGTTTCAAGCCGCACAGGTCTTCAGGTTTTTTCGCATTGATCTCGCTGCCCTTGGGCACCATGACGGATGCGCCGGTATTGGCATAGGCGATGGTCTGGGCCTGCGTCTGGCGCTCTGGGGTGATGTACATGCCGGAAATGACCGCGTCGTACTTGCCGGAGTTCAAGCCCAGGATCAGGCTCGGGAACTTGGTATCGACGAACTCCACCTTGGCATTCATGTGCTTGGCCAATGCCGCTGCCAGCTCAGGGTCCGAACCCACCACGTTCTTGTCCTTGTCATAGGATTCGAAAGGCGGGTAAGTGATTTCCATGCCGACCTTGAATGTGTCTGCCGCCGCCATGCTCACGGAGGCACCGAGCATACCGGCTGCCAATACAGCCAAGCTCAACAGGGTTTTTTTGTTGTTTTTCATCTTTCACTGACTCCGGCGTAGGTAAGGGATGTAGCTGAAAACTTCAATCAGGACGGTTGAGCCTGATTTTTCAAATGTCCGAAACTGGCGGGCTTGCGTGCCTTGCCTGGTAGTTGAACTTCCCCGTTGGCCACCCTTTGGCGCAGATACTGATAGGTCTGCAGCGCCTGGCCATACATGTGTTCGCCGATCGTGATTTCTTCATAGTCGTTGCCTGCCTGGGCGAACCCGGGCAGTGGTTTGATCTGGGTGTGATAGTCGCAGGCATAAAACAGCGGGAAGGAGTAGCGCTCCTCCTTCACGCTGCGTACCCGGTGCGCGGTGGCAACGAATGCGCCTGCCGTCATCACTTCCAGCATGTCGCCGATGTTGACCACAAAGGCATCGGCAATCGGTGGGGCATCGATCCATTGTCCAAGGTTGTTCATCACCTCCAGGCCGGGTTTGTCGGCCATGAGAATGGTGAAGCACTCGTAATCAGTATGGGCGCCAAGTCCTGGTGCGTCATGGGCTGCACCGTCGAAGGGGTAGTGGATCAGGCGCAGCTTGGACGGCGGTCGGCTAACCAGGCTGTCGAAGTAGTTTTCTTCCAGGCCCAGGGTCAGGGCAAAGCCGTTGAACAGGCGCCGGCCCAAGGCGAAGATCGCTTCATAGTAGGCCTGCACCGCCGCCTTGAAACCCGGCAACTGCGGCCAGTCGTTGGGCCCCAGCAACGGGGTGTTGGCCAGCACCAGCGGGTCATCGGCCGGGACTTCGAAGCCGACGTCGAAGGCTTCCTTGTGGTCTGGCTTGCCTTTGGAATAGACCTCTTCGCCTTCGGGTACAAAGCCCTTGTGGGTTTGCGAGGCGCCGATGTAGTGCTGCATCTTGGTGTCCAGGGGCTGGTCGAAATAGTCCTTGGCCGCCTGGCGCAGGTTGGCGATCAGTTGCGGGTCGATACCGTGGTCGGTGATATAGAGGAACCCGACTTCGCTGGCGGCGCGCCCCAATTGTTCGGCCACGGCCAGGCGGTGTTCCAGTTCAAAGCTGAACAGCCCGGCGATGTTCACCACCGGGATGCTATTGAAATTGGCTTTCTGTGGGTCATTGCTGGCGCTGTTGTCTTTATTGTCAGGCATGACGCAAAGGCTCCCTAAGGATGGCTTTAGTGGTGAAAACGCTCGAAGTGTTTGCGCTCGGTCTGGCCCATCCACACGTTCAACGACCACAGGTCGGCGACGGGGACATTGGTGAAGGGCAAATGATGCAGGTAGCCGTCGGCGCCGAATTCCGGGGTCAGGGTGCTGACCTGGTAACCGCGGGCTTGCTGCGATCGCCAGATGCTTTCCCAGTGCTGCTGATGGAAAGCCAGTTCTTTTGCATATTCGGGAGCTGCCGGGTGCGGAACCTGCGGGCCCTGGTCGTAACCGACACGTGCCTGAATATGGTGAACCCGCTCAATGAAAGCGCTCAGGTCATCGGCCGGGTCATTCAACAGACGTTCGCAAGTCACGACCCAATGGCTGATGTCACTGGTGAACAGCAGATCGGGCAGTTGCCGGATCAATTCCAGGGTCACCCAGGGATTGAACAGCGAACGCGAGCGGTGAGTTTCGAAACTGCAGACCTGACCATGCTTGCGCGCCAGTTCCAGTGCCTGACCGAAGAACTCCACTTGCTGTGGCAAGGACCAACGATCATTGCCCGCCAGCACGTTGACGAAGCGTGGGCCGAGCTCGGCGGCCCAGGCGAGTTTCTGATCGAGGTCATTGAGGTGAACGGCAGGCGTTGCCGACTGGTCGGGCAGCACGTCGTACGCGGTGAAGACGGTGCTGATATAGCCCAGGCGATTGGCCTGGAGAAACGCGCCAAATTCAGCCCGTTCACGGGCGTCCAGTGGCAGGCGTGCTTCCATGCCATCGAAGCCCGCTTGCAGCAACTCCTCGAGCGCTTGAGCCTTGCTGGCGGTGTAACCCCACAGCGTGCGAAAGATTTCCAGCTTCATCGGTGATCCTCAAAAAACCCAAGGTCTACTGCAAAAGCACGTCGACGGCGCCAAGCCACTAAGCGATCAATGGTCGGGTGCGGCAGAGGACTTTGGATCCGGATCTCTGCGTCATCTGACCCACTGAACGATACCGAGGCGGGTTCGCTGTGGAGCCGATGTTAGGCACAGGCCGGGCGGCGAAAGAATCTGAAACTTCAAATGAATACTTCAGACTTTCATCAACAAATAGCTGGCTATCTATTGCGCGTTTCAAGTGAGATTTTAGGGGGGAGTACTTGTCTATGTTGGCTGTAAGCGAGGCGTGCCACTGTTACAGCATCATTTTGAAGACTCCCAAGAGACAGTGGGGTGATGGAGGTCTGTTTCTCGCCGATTGCTGCCTGTCGCAAAAACTCAACTCGATCCAATCGGCTGACGAGTCAGACGACTCGATGCCCATGCCGAACTCAGCCCATAGCCAGGGACGATTCAAGGCGAGCCTTGCGCTCCTCAAGTCATCAATTTGTTTGATTTTGATCAAACTCTGCATTGCTTTGCTGGCTAGACTGAAAATTAACACGACGTAAAAAGTCGAGGTTGTACTTCATGTACTGGTTCCACCGTCACCGCCGAAGTCTATTGCACCTTACCCTCATGGTATGGGTGTTAGCCGTGGCCGTGACGGCAATCCAGGGGTGTCTGGTACAGCCGATTCACAATTTGGCCGCACCACACAATGTCGAGCAGTATGTGGTGGATGGTCATGCGCTCCACGCCAATGGTTGCCTTCAGAGCTGTGAAGACGCCGCCACGGCGATAAAACCTGCATTGCAGACGCCAGCAGCGGATCCTGTCCATTGGGCCGTCCTGTTACTGCTAACGGCGGCAGTCCTGATCATGGTGCTTGATCCTCAGCACAAATCCTCTCTCGCCACTCTTGTATTGAAACGTCCCGCGCCACCGGAATGCCCGGTACGGCTGACTTTCGTCCGTTTCAACGATTAACCCCCCTGCCTCAGAGCGGCAGAGCATTGGCTGCTCTGTCCTGCTGCGTCGCGTTTTCGCGATGAGGTCATTCCTGCTTATCCCCTCACAATCTCAGGAGTTCATCATGCAAATGCATTCTAAATGGGTTCTGGCTGCCGTCTTGGCTAGCAGTGCATTCACGGTCTCTGCCGAGGATGCGCATCACCCGGCCGACGCGCCGGCCGACTCAACGGTGAGCGCTGCGCCGGCATCGACGGCCATGACCAAAGCCATGACCGAGCAAATGCAGAAAATGCAGGCTGCGCATGACAAAGCGGCAGCGGCAGAAACGCTGGCTGAGCGCCAGTCCGCCTTGCAAGAGGGCATGAAAGTGATGAAGGAGAGCATGGCCATGATGAGCAAGGAGCAGAGTGCGATGGGTTGCATGGGCAAGTCTGGTGCCAAGGACGGCGCAGGCAAAGGGATGATGGACATGATGATGCAGATGATGGGGCAGCAGTCATCCATGATGGACATGCCAATGAAACAGTAAATGTGCGGTAGAGCGGCTGCAAATGACATGGCTCTGGATGGGCAATGCAGCCAGCACCCGTCTGATGTGTTTTGTTGAGGAGCACCAACCATGAGCCATACAGAATCGGCCTACGGCCTACGGCCTCTGGTCGCTGGTCATTATCAACTCAATAGTGTTTATCTTGTTCGCCTTCAGCTTCACCCGGCCAAAGACGAGCCGAGACTGGCGCTCCTTTGGCATGTTCTCGGCGTTCCTGGTCGCTCTGTTTACCGAAATGTACGGTTTTCCGTTGACCATCTACCTGTTGACGCCTTGGCTCACTCGTAACTTCCCTGGCATCGACTTCCTCTCGCACGACGCTGGGCATTTGCTCGAAACAGTGATGGGCTGGAAGGTCAATCCGCACTGGGGGCCATTCCACATTCTCAGCAACCTGCTGATCGCTGGCGGCTTCTGGTTGTTAGCGGCCGCCTGGCGTGTGCTCTACAAGGCCCAAAATACTGGGCAACTAGCGCTCGACGGGCCCTATGCGCGGATCCGTCACCCGCAGTATGTTGGCTTCGTGCTGATCATGTTCGGCTTTCTGTTGCAGTGGCCGACATTGATCACCCTGGTGATGTTTCCAATCCTCCTGGTGGTCTACGCCAAGCTGGCGAAGCGGGAAGAACAGGAGATGCTCGCGCGATTCGGCGATGCCTACCGCACTTACTGTGAACAGACTCCTGCATTCCTGCCCTGGTCAACCTCCCGCAGTCCCAATACCCCTACTGGCGCTCCTCCAGGCTCAGGAAAACAGCCATGAACGCTCCCTGGAAAACTGGCATTTCTCTGGCCCTGACCATGGCCGTTTCCTACACCATCTGTGCGCTGCTCTATGCGCTATGGCCGACGCAGGGAATCGCCTTTCTCAGCGCCTTGTTCCATGGGCTCGACTTCGGTCGTCTGCAAGCTCCGCAAGACTACAGCGTGGCGACTTTCGTCGGACCGCTGCTGGTCTTGAGTGTCTGGGGGCGATGGTCGGCACCTTGTTTGCGTGGTTGTCCGCGAAGCTCCATGGCAGGTCTTGATAGCCGCTTCGAGTAGGAGGCAGCGATGAACGAATCACACATGCAGCACAGCCAACATCAGCAGGCAGTTGCATCAGGAAAAATGGCGAAAGATCCGATCTGCGGGATGATGGTGGATAAGACCACAGCGTTGTCACGAGAACGTGGCGGGCGCAGCTATTACTTTTGCAGCGATACCTGCTTGCGCACCTTCGAGTCGCCAGAAGTTGAACTGAAGGCGATGAAAACCCGAGTGGCTATCGCCCTGACCGGTGTACTGGCCCTGGCGCTGCTGCGTGCGGGCGCCTTCATCGCGCTGGCCGCTGGTGCCACATTGCTGACTTGGGTGCCGATTCCGGCACTCCCTTGGTTCACGTGGGGTATCTGGCTATTCCTGCTGGTAACACCGGTGCAGTTCATCGGTGGCTGGAGTTTCTATAAGGGGGCGTGGAACGCCGTTCGTACCCGTAACATCAACATGGATTTTCTGATCGCCCTCGGCACGTCGGTCGCCTATTTCTACAGTGTCGCGGTGTTGTTTTTTCCAGACGTCCTGCCGGTCAAGGTGGCCGAGCGCGACGTCTATTTCGAGGTGTCGGCGGTCATCATTGCCTTCGTACTGCTGGGCAGGTACATGGAGGAGATCATCAAGAAGAAATCTTCAGCGGCAGTACGGCGCTTGCTTGATCTCAAACCGGCGATCGCGCATGTGATTCGTGATGGGCAAGAAGTCGACCTGCCTGCTGAAAACGTCATGGCCGGCGAGTTCCTGATAGTCAAACCTGGTGAAAAAATCCCCACCGATGGTGAAGTCAGTGAAGGTCAGTCAACGGTAGATGAGTCGATGCTGACGGGCGAGTCGATGCCGGTCGACAAACACCCGGGCAGTCCGGTGATCGGAGGTACGCTCAATGGCAGTGGAATGCTCACTTTCAAGGCGAGCAGGATCGGTGCCGATACCGCACTGGCGCAGATCATAAAGATGGTCGAAGAAGCGCAGAACAGCACGGCACAGATCCAGCGGTTGGCCGATCAGGTTACCGGCTACTTTGTGCCGGTGGTGGTGGCGGTCGCGCTGTTGGCCCTGGTCGGCTGGTCTCTTGTGGGGAATTTCCCGCAGGGGCTATTGGCCTTTATCGCGGTTTTGATTATTTCCTGCCCCTGCGCCCTGGGCGTGGCGACACCCGCCGCGTTAATGGTCGGTGTTGGCAAGGGGGCCGATAACGGCATCCTTATCCGGGGCGGCGAAGTGCTGGAGCGGGCAGAAAAACTGAGCACGGTGGTGTTCGACAAAACCGGCACGATTACCCGGGGCGAACCCAACGTAACCGATGTGATCCCGATTGGCACAGCATTGGAAAACGAGGTCTTGACGCTCGCCGCCGCCGTGGAGTCCGGTTCAGAACATCCGCTCGGCGCAGCGATAGTGCGCGCCGCCCGGCATCGCGGCCTCGGCCTGCCGAAAGCGACCGGTATCAATGGGATCGCCGGTCACGGCATCGAAGGCAGTGTAGACAGTCGCAAAATCTGGCTGGGCAACCGGCGTTTATTCGCCCGCCAAGGCATTTCGACCGAGGCTGCCGAGGAGTACCTCATTGGTCTGGAAGCCGATGGCAAAACCGCGATGCTGGTCGGGGTCGACGACCGCTTGCTCGGGGTCATTGCTGTGGCCGACACCATAAAACCTGAAGCGGCTGAAGCCGTTGCTGCATTGCAGGCAAGCGGCATCAAGGTCGTGCTGCTGAGCGGTGATAACCACCGCACTGCCGAAGCGGTCGCGCGGCAGTGCGGCATCGAGCGAGTGATTGCCGAGGTCTTGCCGGACGACAAGGCCGCAATGATCCGTCAATTGCAAAGCGAAGGGCAGGTCGTGGCGATGGTTGGCGATGGCGTCAACGATGCGCCTGCCCTGGCCACCGCTGACATCGGCATCGCCATTGGCTCGGGCTCCGATGTAGCCAAGGAAACCGGCGGCATTATCTTGCTCAAGAACGATGTCCGCGACGTGGTTACCGCGATCAGGCTGTCGCGCGCAACGATGGTCAAGATCAAACAAAACCTGTTCTGGGCATTCATCTACAACAGTATCGGCATTCCAATCGCGGCCTTCGGACTGCTTAATCCCATCATCGCTGCCGCTGCGATGGCACTCAGCTCCCTGTCGGTAATCGCCAATTCCGCGATGCTGAAAGGTGCCCGTATCGGCTTGAATCAGGGGCCTCAATCATGAACCGCGAAGTTTTAATTATCTGTCTACTGGTGAGTGTTGTGGGCATCGCCACTGTGCTCTACCTGTTGGGGCTGACCGGGAAATCGTTTGCCATAGCCGCGATTTTCCTGCTGTGCCCGGTCTTGGTCGGCGTGCAACTTTTTCGCAGCGTCCGCCAATTTGACAAGGACGTGGCCGAGGCTAATCGGCAACTGAAAAGGAAGAATCTGCCTTGATACTTTATGTGACTCACCACCCTGGATTTTCGACGCATTGGACACGTAAACCGATGCTCTGGCTCGCTATGCTCACACCTGCGATAGCGCTTCAGCAAAATGGGAAGTGGCCTTGCGTCATGACCCTCCCTCCCGTTCCCTCCAAGGAGTGCCATCATGAATCAACATAACTTGCCCCAACACCGCGCAAGGGGCACCAACTGGTATTTTTTAGGCTTCCTGGCCATCGCCGGTTACTTCCTGTTCACCGAGCACAGGGCTCACGTCCTTCCCTATCTGCCATTCCTGCTGCTATTGGCCTGTCCACTGATGCACTTTTTCATGCACCGTGGGCATGGCGGACATGAACACGGTAAAAGTGGTGAACATGGCAATTGCTGTGGCCATCAGCACACCAGCGCTCGCAATAGCCAAGCGGAGCACGATGCTCTACCCGATAATCAGACGAAATATCCCGATCGCCCTGCATGACGGATTCGTCGTATTTACGTAATGCCATGAAGCTAATCGATCTTCGTTTGGCTCATGGCCTGATTTTTTTGAAATGGCGCGTGAGTAGAATCAGGGTCAGCGTCTGCCGAAGTCTCCCTGTCTAAGTTATGCAGTGACCCACCGATGCGGAAGCAATTGGCCAATCTCAATCGTCCGCTGCGTCGGCAGCCGAGTCAGTCCATCCAGCGCTGACCGGCGTTTCGAACGTTCATACGAGTGACACCAGGTTTGCGTTGAGGCTATGGCTGAGCGCGATGCTGGTAGTCGAAGCGCCGGGCTGGGCACACTGTTGAATGACCCGGGCTTTGTTCATTGAGCCGATCAGCAAGCAACGCTGAGGTCACCGTGAAGCCAATGCCATTTCGTCGCCTGACGCAAACATTGGCAAGCGCTGCAACATCCAGTTCAGCAACTCCTGAGCCGGGGCGGCCAGTGGTCGGCCGGACTTCACCAGCAGTTTGGCCTCGACCCCCAGGAACAACGGATGGTCGATCGATACCGCTGCCAGGCTGCCCTTGGCGATTTCCCGATAGGCCGCGAATTCGCCGAGCAACGAGGCGAAATCCCCGGAGGCCACCAGGCGCTTGAGCGCTGCGAGGGAGTTGCTGACCAGCGCCGGGCGAATTTCGATCTTCTCGGCGTACTCCAGCATTTTTATCGCATGACCGATGCCGAATGTGGTGGGCGTCAACACCAGTTGGCAAGCGAGTATGTCTGCGACAGTTGCGGTTCCCCCTCTCAATGCCAACGGATGATCGGGTCGAACCAGCAGCATCACAGGCTGCGATGACGTCGCGCGATAATCGATGTGCGAATGGGGAGGGGGGTTATAGGCAAGGCCGATATGCGCACGGTTTTCGGCGACTTCATTCAGCACGTCGTCCACGGGCAGGATGTCCAGCCTGACGTCGAGCTTGGGGTACTGTTTGCAAAACGGTGCGAGCACGTTGTCGACCAATGCATCGACATAGCCCTCGCTGATCACCACTCGAACATGGCCTTGCTGCAGGCCCTTGATCGCCTGGAGCTGGTCTTCGAGTTTCTCCTGATGTGAGCGATAACCTCGCCAGAACTCCAGCAAGTGCGCTGCGGCTTCGGTGGGTTGGACGCCACGGGCCTGACGCTCGAACAGCTTCGCTCCCAATTCCTCTTCCAGCAGCTTGATCTGGCGCGTGATCACCGAGGGCGACGTATTGATGCTGTCCGCCGCACCGCGAATCGACCCGTGGACCAGCACTTCATGAAAATATCGCAGCCGTTGTTGGTTGATCTCGCGCATGCCGGGTCTCCCTCAAAAAGTCTGTGTTGCCTGCAGAGCAACGATACACGAACTTAGTTGCTCTTGCTGGGCCTGAGGTGCCGGTGCAACATTCCTGGGCACGAACGCAGCCCAACAAGAATAATTGGAGAGTCGCATGTCAACCTTTTCAGCGTCGGCAGGAAGTGATGCCATTTCCGCCCTTTACCGCAAGCTCAATTGGCGGCTGCTGCCGCTCCTGTTCATTTGCTACGTGTTTGCGTATCTGGACCGGATCAACGTCGGCTTTGCCAAGCTGCAGATGCAAAATGATCTCGGACTTTCCGATGCGGCCTACGGCGCGGGCGCGGGGATTTTCTTTCTGGGGTATGTGTTGTTCGAGTTGCCGAGCAACCTGATGTTGCCGAAGGTGGGGGCGCGGAAAACCTTCAGCCGCATTCTGGTGTGTTGGGGCATCACCTCGGCCTGCATGCTGTTCGTGCGTAACGTGCCGATGTTTTACGCGATGCGTTTTCTGCTGGGTGTATTCGAAGCCGGTTTTGCGCCGGGCATGATCTATTACCTGTCCTGCTGGTATGGCCCGAAACGTATGGCGCGGGCCATTGCGATCGTGTTTATCGCCGGCCCCATCGGTGGCATTGTTGGCGGCCCACTGTCGGCCTGGCTGATCACCACGTTTGAAGGCGTTGGTGGTCTGGCGGGGTGGCAATGGATGTTCTTGATTGAAGGCCTGCCTTGCGTGTTCCTTGGCATTCTGACCTATTTCGTTCTTTCCAATCGGCCCTCTGAGGCCTGCTGGCTGAATGGTGAGGAAAGGAAACTGCTGGAGAGTGAACTCGGTGCATCGACGGGGCGCGTCCATTCGTTCCGGGCGGTGTTGCGCGACCCGAAAATCTACGTCCTGGCCTCAGCCTATTTCTGCATCATCTTCTCGATCTACGCCATGAGTTTCTGGCTGCCGGCCATCCTCAAGGCCCAGGGCGTCAACGACACCATGCAACTGGGTTGGTATGCCGCGATTCCCTACGTCGCAGCGGCATGCGGCATGTACTGGATAGGGCGCCGGTCCGACCGGGTCGGTGAAAGGCGCTATCACTGCGCAGTCCCTGCGGGCATTGGCGCAACATTGCTGCTCATGTACCCCTTTGCCGACGGTCACCTGATGGCGTCGCTGGTTCTGCTGACCGTGGCAACCGCCATGATGTTCATGGCCTACACCGTGCTCTGGGCGATGCCCTCCGAACACATCAAGGGTGACGCGGCGGCGGGCGGGATCGCCTTGATCAACACCATCGGTCTTTCCGGCGGCTTCTGGGGGCCCGCTGTTATTGGCTGGGCAAAAACGGCAACCGGCAGCGTCAATCTCGGCATCGTCATTGTGGGCTGCGTGTTCCTGTGCGCAGCCTTCGTGATCCTTTCCACCAAACCGCGCACCGGTGACAGCCCGGTTTCTGAATTCAGTGCGGGTTGATCAACCGCCTCCCACTTGATCAATCGAGTTCCGAAAGGAACCCTTTTAAAGAGAGAACCCAAATGCTTTTACACCTATCGACCTGGGCCGAGATCGGGCAATTCCTTGAACGCAGCCGCACCATCGTGATCCCGATCGGCTCCAACGAACAACACGGCCCGACCGGTCTTTTGGGGACCGACTGGATGTGTCCCGAAATCATTGCACGCGAAGCGCAGAAATCGGCAGACATCCTGATCGCTCCGACCTTCAACATCGGCATGGCCCAACACCACCTTGGATTCCCCGGGACCATCTCACTTCGCCCGTCGACGTTCATAGCCGCGATTGGCGACTGGGTACGTTCGTTGGCCGCTCACGGGTTCGAGAAAATCCTCTTCCTCAACGGCCACGGCGGCAACGTCGCCTCCATTGAAGCGGCGTTCTCGGAGCTCTATGCCGAAGCAAGCTTCGCTCGACGCCCCGCGGGGTTCGCGCTGAAGTTGTGCAACTGGTGGGACCTGGAAGGGGTAGGTGAGCTGGCGCGAGAGCAGTTCCCAACGGGGCACGGCATTCATGCCACGCCGTCCGAGATTGCCGTCACCCAATGGGCTTACCCGGACGCGATCAAGTCCGCCCAGTATTCGCCGCAGATCGCGCCGTGGGGGCCTATCCGCGAAGCGCTCGATTTCCGCGCACGTCATCCGGATGGCCGCATGGGGTCGGATCCGTCCTTGGCCAGCCCGGATAAAGGCCGCGACCTGGTGATGATGGCAGCACAGAGCCTGGTGCAGGAACTCGACGCCTTCAGCCGTGAATCGATGCCCGGCTAAACCATCGGATTCAGACTTTTCAACTTGACCAACGCCCGGAAGTTCCGGGCGTTGGCACATCCTGTTCGAGGAAATCCCATGAATGAACGTGACGTTTATACCCGTCTGAAAGACCTCGGTATCGAGTTACCCGCCACCGGCGCTCCCGCCGCTGCCTATGTGATGAGTGCGCAGACTGGCAACGTCGTTTACCTGTCCGGCCATATTGCGAAAAAGGACGGCAAAGTCTGGGCAGGCAAACTGGGCGAATCGCTGACGACAGAGGAGGGCTATGCGGCCGCGCGTTCGACGGCCATCGACTTGCTGGCGACGCTGCAGGCTCATCTTGGTGATCTGAATCGGGTCACGCGGATTGTCAAAGTGCTGAGCCTGGTGAATTCAACGTCCCGTTTCACCGAGCAGCACCTGGTCACGAACGGCGCCTCGGAGCTGTTTGCCGAGGTGTTCGGCGATCAGGGAAAACACGCACGCTCGGCATTCGGTGTGGCTCAGATTCCATTGGGGGCTTGTGTCGAAATAGAGATAACCGTTGAAGTCCGTTGAAGATCGATAACGGTGAAAGGTGACGTGTGGGGGCGAAGCGATTCGCCCCCACAGTTCGTGACAAACGCTTAGAACAGCGTCCAGGTGTAACTGATGATCAACCGGTTCTCGTTGATATCCGTGCGGTAGTTGGAGCGCGCCATCGCGTTGCGCACTCGCACGCCGAGGCCTTTCAGCGGGGCGGACTGGAAGGTGTAACTGAGGTCCAGGTCACGCTCCCGATCTTTGCCTTCAAAGCCCATTCCCGTTTTCACATTGTCGCCGGTGACATAGCGTGTGCTGGCTAATAATCCAGGTACACCGAGGGCCGCGAAGTCATAGTCATAGCGCAATTGATAAGAGCGCTCATGGGTCGAGACGAACTCGTAGGTCGGCAGTTCGTTACCCAGCGCGCTGACATTGAGAAACACGCGAGGAAAGGGGCTGTCACCGTACATGCCCTGGTAACCGGCATAGAACGTATGCCCCCCGAGCTTGGCCGACAGCAGCGAGAAGAACGCCTGGTTGTCGACTTTGCCAACCAGTTTGCGACCTTCTTCCTTGGCGTCGTAATAACCGAGATTGGCCCCCAGCACCCAACTTCCCACCGGCACACTGTGTTTTAAACCGAAGAAGTTCTGCTCGTAGATATCCTCCAGTCGGGAATGCCAGGCACTCACGGTGGTGCGATTACTGTTGAACGCGTAGTCGCCGCCCACGTAGTTGAAGGCATCGCTCGACACCTGGCGTTGCGGCTTGTTGCCCAGCAAGGCCTGCAGTTTGCTCTCGCCGGCCTCGTTGCGCAGGGTCGTAGAGGTCAGGTGCCCGGCTTGCAGCGTCAGGCCGGGTATTTCACTGCTGGTCATGCTCGCGCCTTGATAGGCGGGGGGCAGCAAGCGGATATCGCTGAAAACTAGCGAAGGAATATTGGGTTGCAGTTCACCGACCTTCAGTTCGGTTTTGGAAAAACGCACCTTGGCCGTCAATCCCAGGCGACCATAGTTGTCAGCGGCACGGCCATCGTCCTTCACCGGTAACAAGCCCGAGTTGACCCGGTCCGGACTGCTGTCGAGCTTGATGCCGAACTTGCCTGTGGCATCCAGGCCAAATCCCACCAGCCCGGGCGTGTAACCGGACTTGAAATTGAGGATGAAGCCTTGCGCCCACTCCTGAGCCATTGATTTTTCCGAACCTCGGATATCGGAGAAATCCCTGCTGAAAAAATAGTTTCGGGTCACCAGCGTTGCAGTGGACTGCTCCACGAACCCGCTGTCGGCGGCCTGGGCGAGGTTGGCGCCCGCTCCTGTGATGAACAGCGCACACAGTTTGCCTCGATCTTTTGTCATAGGTTGACTCTTGTTTTTATTAGACATGACTCCGCCGTAGACCCTCTTTCGAGGGCCTTGCGAGTAGGACGGGGAGGTAGTGACAGCCGTCAGCTGTGCGGCTTTTGACGTCGCTGCGGTGTCGAGAGCGATGCTCGCTCCATTGACCAATGGCAGCAAGAGCAACTTAATTCAGACATCGTTGCTCTGGAGGCAACGATAGTGCGATAGGAAATCGGATCAAGAAATGGACCCGCCAGAACGGCGGGCACGACAGTGGGTCAGAGTTTCGGCAATTGCCCGATGCGCCCCATCATTTCGGTCACGATCTGCAGGTCCAGCAGGAACTGGTCGACGGTCTTGAACTCGTTGTCCGTGTGGCCGGTGTATTTGACCTCGGGCCGGGCCAGGCCGAACTGCACGCCATTGGGCAATTCATGAACCGAAGTGGCGCCGGCAGAAGTGCCGTACTCGTGTTTCATGCCAAGGTTTTCGCTGGCCACGGCCAGCAGGGCCTTGACCCATTCACCCTCGGGGTTGCGGTACATCGGCTCGGCAATCGAGTAATCGAACGTCGCTGCTACGTGGGATTTCTTGCTCCAGGCGCCAATCTTGTCGGCGATTTCGGCCTTGAGCGCTTCCGGGGACTTGCCCTTTGGCACGCGCAGGTTGACCGCGAGCTTGAAGGTTTTTTCATCCATCCCGACAAACGTCAGGGACGTGGTCAGCGGGCCCATGAAGGCATCGGAGAAACCGACTCCCAGTTTGCCTCCGAGGTAATCCAGGCCCCAGTTGTCGGCGGCGTAGCGGGCAGCGTCGGTGATGTGGTTGTGCTTGATCGCGACCTTGCCGTCGAGGCTATTGATGAAGACCAGCATCCGGGATACCGGGTTGACGCCGGACTCCGGCTCGGAGGAGTGGGCTGAAACGCCAGTGACCGTCAGTTTGACGTCCTTGCCGTCAACCTTGGCAGTCACGCTGAAATTGCCGCCATTGCGCTTGGCAAAATCGCTACCCGCCTTCTGCAGGCTGGAAGCCAGTTCGGCAGGCTTGTCACTCAGCAGAGTGGCGACCGAAGCCGATGGAATCTGGTTGGTGGCCAGGCCGCCCGTCATCGAGACGATTTCAGCGCCTTTGCCGTCAGCCTTGCGCTTGGGGAAATTGGCCATGACGGTGCCGTAGCCTTTCTCGGCGATTACCACCGGGTAGCCACCATCCAGCGCCAGGTTGTAGTTGGGTGTCGGGTTGTGTTCGAAGTAATAGGGGATGGCGTCGCCAGAGGTTTCCTCGGTGGTGTCGACCAGCAGCTTGAAATTCCTCGCCAGCGGCAGTTTTTCTTCCTTGATGACTTTCATGGCGTAGAGCGCTACCACGATGCCGTTCTTGTCGTCTTCGGTGCCCCGGCCATACATGCGGTCGCCGATCAGGGTGACCTTGAACGGATCGAGTCTGGTGCCGTCTTCCAGGACCCAGTTCTCCGGCGTCACGGGCACCACGTCGGCGTGGGCGTGAATGCCGACCACTTCATCTCCAGTGCCCTCGAGGGAGATCTCATAGACGCGGTTGTCGATGTTGCGAAAGTTCAGGTTGAAGGCCTGGGCAAGGCTCTTGATCTTGTCGGCGATCCTGATGAATTCAGGGTTGGCGTGCTGGTCAACGCCGTCCACGCGGAAGGTCGGAATGGCCACCAGCTCACGCAGCGTCTCGGTGGCGGCTTTGCCGTACTTCACTCGCGCATAGAGCCCCAGCAGGCGATGGATTTCGTTCTGTTGGTCGGCGGAAAGGGCCTTGTTGTCCAGGAAGGCACTGATCGCCGCGCCGAGGTCATCGGTTTTGGTCAGGTCGGTCTTGGCCAGGCTTGTCAGGAACTGCCTGAAATCGGTTGCCGAGGCGTCACTGAACGTCTTGAGGATGGTCGCGCTCTGTTCCGGGGTGATGTTGGCGTGCGCAGCCGTGGTGAAGGACGAAAGGCTGGCCAACATCAGCGTTGTCACGGCCAGATGCTTGAGAGAAAAGTCCATTGCTGTGGCATTCCTTTGCAGGGAGTGAGTTAGAAGTGTTTGATTAATGAAACAAAACGTTTCCACATTATCACTGTAGGAGCGTGCTTGCTCGCGATGGTCTGAGGGACGCCGTGTTTATCCAGGCGACACGCGTTTTCGTGAACGACCATCGCGAGCAAGCTCGCTCCCGCAGGTGTACAGATGAAAAAATGCCTGGAAATGTTATAGGGTAACAATATAAGGTGCCCGGCAATCTGTTCTGCGGGACACGTTTATTCACCCCTTGTGTTGCGAAATCTCCATGACTATTGCTCCCCCTCGCTCCATCGGCACGACAGTCGGCCGGCTTCTTTCCATCGATGCATTGAGAGGCATGGTGATTCTGTTCATGCTGCTCGACCACGTCCGCGAGACCTTTTTCCTGCATCGACAGGTGTCCGATCCCATGGACATTGCCACGACCGAACCCGCACTGTTCTTTAGCCGCACACTCGCTCATTTGTGCGCGCCGGTCTTCGTGCTGCTTACCGGTCTGTCGGCCTGGCTGTACGCTGAGAAATACGCTGGCAAGGCCGATGTTTGCAGTTTTCTGTTCAAGCGCGGTCTGTTTCTGGTGGTGCTTGAGTTCACCCTGGTGAACTTCGCCTGGACGTTCCAGTTTCCGCCGACGGTTATCTACCTGCAGGTGATTTGGGCCATCGGCCTGAGCATGATTGCGCTGTCGGTGATGGTCTGGCTGCCACGCCCGATGCTGCTGCTCTTGAGCCTGGCGATCATCGCCGGGCACAACCTGCTGGATGCTCTGCACTTTCCAGTGGAATCGGCGTTGCACGTGCCTTGGGCGATTCTCCATGATCGCGGCTGGATCGAACTGGCCGAAGGGTTTCGGCTGCGCACGTCTTACCCGGTGCTGCCGTGGATTGGCGTGATCGGCCTGGGTTATGCCATGGGGCCGTGGTTCGGGCGCGCGGCGGACGCGAGGGTGCGTCAACGCACATTGCTGATCGGTGGTGTCGCCGGGCTGGCGGGATTCATTGCGCTGCGACTGCTCAATGGTTATGGCGAGAAGCCCTGGAGCGTGGGCGAGACGTCCCTGCAAACGCTGATGAGTTTTTTCAACATCACCAAATATCCGCCGTCGCTGCTGTTTGTTGCACTGACCCTTAGTGTTGGATGCTTGCTGCTTCTGTGGTTTGAGCATGCACAGAAGAGCCGGTGGCTGCGTCCGTTGACGGTCTTCGGGTCGGCGCCGATGTTCTTCTATCTGTTGCACCTGTACGCGCTGAAGGTTTTGTATGTCATCGCTGTCGCGCTGTTCGGGTTGAATCAGGGCGCGTGGTTTGGTTTCACGTCGGTCGGGGCGGTCTGGCTGGTGGCAATCTTGCTGGCGATTGCGCTTTATCGCCCGGTCAGAGGGTTCTCGTTGTTGAAGGCTAGACGTCGAGACATTGCCTGGCTCAAGTATTTCTGATGAGGCATTTGTGCACTTTTATAAAGCTTTGCTGCACCTCGCTGCACTATGCGAAGGCAAAAGCGGCCGGTTTGTCGCAGTGAATTCAGGGCCGCGCCGCCCCTGAGCAGCACTTTTGCGATCTGGCACAAACACTGCAATACACCGAACAGGCCCACCCTGAATGCTGTCGAGTGGGTAGCCCCTCGGTCAACGACGATCGATTCGTGGGCAACATCGGTGGGTCGGGCATAGACGTCTGGCATCAACACCGCAAAAGAACAGGCAAAGACGCCTGGAACCGAAAGGTTTCAGGCGTTTTTTTTTGCTTTTTGAACCGCTTTAGCCGGGTGCTTCTTATGAATTCCAATGTTGCCGCGTTGAACAAATTGCAAACGCTGATCGTGATTGGCAATGGCATGGTCGGCCATCATTGTGTCGAGCAGTTGATCGAGCGGGGAGCGCTTGAACAGTATCAAGTGCACGTGTTCAGCGAAGAGCCGATGCGTGCCTACGATCGTGTGCATCTTTCCGAGTATTTTTCTGGTCGCGATGCTGAATCCTTGGCCTTGGGTGAAGCCTCGCTGTACCAGACGCCAGGCGTCACCCTGCATTTGGGCGTGCCGGTGCTGGAAATCGACCGCGCCCGTCGCCAGGTGATCACTGCGCAAGGTTGCGTCCCTTACGACAAACTGGTCCTGGCCACCGGGTCTTATCCGTTTGTGCCGCCGATTGAAGGCGCGGAGGGTGATTCACGCCTGGTGTATCGAACCCTTGAAGACCTCGACGCCATCCGCGCTGCCGCTGCCAACGCCCGACGTGGTGTCGTGGTGGGCGGGGGGCTGCTGGGTCTTGAAGCTGCCAATGCGCTGAAAAGCCTGGGCCTGGAAGCGCATGTCGTGGAATTCGCGCCGCGCCTGATGCCGGTGCAGCTGGACGAGATGGGCGGGCTTGCGCTCAAGTCGCAGATCGAAAGGTTGGGCGTTGGTGTGCACCTGTCACGCGCCACACAGTCGATCAGCGTGGGCGAGGAGTATCGCTACCGCATGAACTTCGCCAACGACGAGTTTCTCGAAGCCGACCTGATCGTGTTCTCGGCCGGCATCCGCGCACAAGATGCGCTGGCCCGCCAGTGTGCGCTGGACATCGGACCGCGCGGCGGCGTCGTGATTGACGACGAATGCCTGAGCAGTGATCCGGATATCTATGCCATCGGCGAGTGCGCCTCGTGGAATGGCGGCCTGTTCGGCCTCGTCGCGCCGGGCTACCAGATGGCGCGCAGCGTCGCGGCACGCTTGTGCAACGAGGTCGCAGAACCGTTTCTGGGTGCCGACATGTCGACCAAGCTCAAGCTGCTGGGCGTCGATGTCGGCTCCATCGGCGATGCCCATGGCAGCACGCCGGGCGCGCGCAGTTATCAGTTCATCGACGAAACCACGGCCAGCTATCGGCGGCTGGTGGTGGATGCCTCCGGCAAGCACGTCATCGGTGCGGTGCTGGTCGGCGACAACAGCTATTACGACACGCTGCTGCAATACATGCAGAACGCCATAGCCCTGCCGTCGGAACCGGCCAGCCTGATTCTGCCGTCTTCCGAAGGCGCGCCGACCCTGGGCCCGGGCGCGTTGCCCGAGTCGGCCACGGTCTGCTCGTGCCACAACGTCACCAAAGGGGCCATCTGTTCGGCCATCGACGGAGGCTGCACCGACCTCGGCCTGCTGAAGTCGCAGACCAAGGCCTGCACCGGCTGCGGCGGCTGCGCGGGTTTGCTCAAGCAAGTCTTCGAGCATGAACTGATTGCCCGTGGCGTCAGTGTCGACAAAAGCCTCTGCGAACACTTCGCCTACACCCGTCAGGAGTTGTATGCGCTGGTGCGGGTAGAAGGGGTGATCACCTTCGAAGAACTGCTGGCCAAACATGGCCGTGGCCACACCGGGTGCGACGTCTGCAAGCCGGCGGTTGGCTCGATCCTCGCGTCGTGCTGGAACCAGCCGATCATGGACGCGTCGCTGGTGCCGTTGCAGGACACCAACGACACCTTCATGGCCAACATGCAGAAAAACGGCACCTATTCGGTGGTGCCACGCATTCCCGGTGGCGAAATCACCGCCGACAAACTGATCGCGATCGGTGTGGTGGCGAAGAAATACGACCTCTACACCAAAATCACCGGCGGCCAGCGTATCGATCTGTTCGGCGCGCAGTTGCATGAGTTGCCGGACATCTGGGCCGAGTTGATTGAAGCCGGTTTCGAAACCGGGCACGCCTACGGCAAATCGACCCGAACCGTGAAGTCTTGCGTCGGCAGCACCTGGTGCCGCTATGGCGTGCAGGACAGCGTGCAAATGGCCCTGATGATCGAGGACCGCTACAAAGGTTTGCGTTCGCCGCACAAGCTCAAGTTCGCGGTGTCCGGTTGCACCCGCGAATGCGCAGAAGCCCAAAGCAAAGACGTCGGCGTGATCGCCACCGAGAACGGCTGGAACCTGTACATCGCCGGTAACGGCGGCATGCGCCCGCGCCACGCCGAGCTGTTCGCCACCGACCTCGACGACGCCACCCTGATCCGCTACATCGACCGCTTCCTGATGTTCTACATCCGCACCGCCGACAAACTGCAGCGCACCTCGGTGTGGCGAGAAAGCCTCGAAGGCGGCCTCGACTACCTCAAGGACGTGATCATCCACGACAGCCTCGGGCTTGGCGCGGAACTTGAATCGCAAATGCAGTTGGTGGTCGATCGCTATGAATGCGAGTGGGCCAACGCACTCAAAGACCCGGAAAAGCTCAAGCGCTTTCGCACCTTCGTCAACGATAAACGCCCGGACCCGGACATTCACTTTGTCCAGGAGCGTGGTCAGCGGCGCCCCATCATGGCGGCCGAACTCAACCTTATCCCTGTCACCGAGGAGCTTGCCTGATGAGCCAGTCCACTACCCGACGCATCGATTCTCTGGCCAACACCGATGTCTGGCAAACCGTGTGCACGCAGCAGGATCTGGTCAGCAACTCCGGCGTTGTCGTCTGGCTCGATGGCGCCCAAGTGGCGCTGTTCTACCTGCCGGGTGCAGAGGGTCGGAGCCTCTATGCGATCGATAACCATGATCCGCAATCCGGGGCGAACGTCATCGGTCGTGGATTGGTGGGCAGCATCAAGGGTGATCTGGTCGTCGCTTCACCGATCTACAAACAGCATTTCCGGCTGGAAGACGGCAGTTGCCTGGAATATCCGCAGCAGCGTCTGCGGGTCTGGCCGGTACGGCTGAACGGTGGCGTGGTGGAAGTCGGCGTGGCTTGAGTTCAAGCGTCGGCAATGAGCAACGATAGCGGAGGCATCCATGAAAACAGCCGCACAGCTGCTGAAACTGAAAGTCGTGCAAAACCAGCACGTGCATAGCATCGCGCCGGACCAGATGGTGCTTGAAGCGCTGAAAATGATGGCCGAGAAGAATGTGGGCGCGCTGCCGGTCATCGAAGCAGGGCAGGTGGTCGGCGTCATCAGCGAGCGCGACTATGCGCGCAAGGTCGTTCTGCAGGGACGTTCCTCGGTCGGCACGCCGGTGCGCGACATCATGAGCGCACCGGTCGTGACAGCCGACAGTCAGCAGAGCATCGAGCGCTGTATGGAGGTCATGACCGACAGCCATCTGCGCCATCTGCCGGTAGTGGATAGCGGCGAGTTGATCGGTTTGTTGTCGATTGGCGATTTGGTGAAAGAGGCGATTGTCGAGCAGGCCGATTTGATTCGGCAGTTGGAGTACTACATTCGTGGGCACTAAGCGGGCCGGCGGCACGCGGGAGACGTGGGCGAGGAGTCGAGCCTGCGTCGAAACATGCAAAGCGCCCGATAAAATTTTTTTGAAATCAAGGGGTTGCCAGCCCTCGGAAATCAGTACATAATTCACGCCATCGAAAGCACTGACCGCTGAAAAAGCTCAATGTTTTCAAGGAGTTAGATCTAGAATCTGCTCCAAGACTGTACGCGTTTGATGTTGTGCTACATGACATCAGATGTTTGAGGCCGAGTAGCAAAATGGTTATGCAGTGGATTGCAAATCCACCTACGCCGGTTCGATTCCGACCTCGGCCTCCACTTTAAACAAGCTCCGTAGATCAATGATTTACGGAGCTTTTTTATTTGCATTGTCCTGCAAGATTTAGTCTTGAAATGGGCATTTGCCAACTTGCTTCACCGGGACGGGATGTATATATTTCGTCCTCTGCTGCACAGGCGTCAAAACTGACAGATCTTCATCTGCCAGTCTTCAGACGGCTTACCGCGCTACCGCCCGAATGGCGAAACTGGTAGACGCATGGGACTTAAAATCCCCCGCTCGTAAGGGCGTGCCGGTTCGATTCCGGCTTCGGGCACCATTTAAAATCAAGGGTTTGCGAGCGAAGGCTGAGGCAAACCCTTGATTGTTTCTGGTCCGCTATTTTGGAGTTGGTCCGCAATTCACTTAGTTGGAGTGACTTTCTTGCCCAGGCGATTCCGGATGTATTGCTCCGTCATAACCACGGCCGTATGCCCAAGTTGATCTCTCGCCTGCATGATGTCACCGCTCGATTCAGCCTTGTCTGTAACAGCTTTAGCGCGCAGATCCCGCATTTGAAGTTCGATCTTGGCAACACCTGCCGCCTCCCTGGCTAAGTCAAATCTCCCCCGCAACATCGCCACCGTCGTTGGTGTGCCATCCTCCGAAACGATCAGCCGCGTCGAGCGGATCTTATGTTCTTTCTTTCGGAGCATGATTCGATCAATCAAAACTTTCAGCTCTCCTGTTATTTCAATCCGACGTTTTGCATTTGTCTTCCCTTGCAGAACCCAGATTTCACCGTTGCGCACATCCTGTTCGTCCAATAGTCGCGTGTCAGTCACGCGCTGCCCGGTCAGATAGGCAAGGTCCATGGGGAAGGGGTTCAGCCGATAAAAGCTGCCAGCGTGGCGCTGCCGTCGCGGTGAGTGATCCGCGTATGCACTACCGGTGCTGCTTGTGGGCGGACGGCATGAAACGCTTTGACGAAAGCCCCGTAGCATTCGCCGTCATCACCTGCCAGGTGAGTGGTGCAGGCAAGATCGGCATCTTCTTCGTTCGGGATGTGCGCGCTGAGATCATTGCGATGCTGTGCTCTTTGCCGATCTTGATGATTTGCGCCATCAGCGGTTGATCTGTTCGTCGTAGATGACTTCTTTGGTCATGAGTATTCCTCGCCCGCCGTTCACCGGCAGGCTATATGTGAATTTGTGGGTTACGCTGGAAAGCAGGCAACGTGAGAACGCAAACGGTCTCTCATCATGGATGGATCAAGATGAAACTGATTTTGGTTGTGCTTGTTGTGGGTCTGTTAGCTTGGAAGCTTTCCCCTGAATTACAGTCCTGGGCTGAGGCTCGGCTATCCACGCCCCAAATCATCTCTACGATCGTGACTGCGCCGAAGCCTGTTTCGGCTCCAGTCAAATGCGATGGGCGCAAATATTGCTCGCAGATGACCTCGTGCGCAGAGGCCAAAAACTTTCTGCAAATTTGTCCAGGAATGGAAATGGATGGCGACAATGACGGAGTACCCTGTGAGACACAGTGGTGCCGGTGACATTCGCCGTTCAGCAGCAGGCTGGTAGGTGGAAGAGGGGGATTAGTAAAATCGGCGCTGCTTCAGCTTTCCGCAGCGCTCGCACTGAACGATCTTGTACTCACCGCGGCACGAGCCATCGACGATGCTATGAAGTAAGCCGCCGACGATCGTCCATTTGTGGCTGAAGAGGCACTTGATCATCGCTGTCTCCTCTGGAATTCAGTGCCGCGGACGATCACGGTCTGAGCGTCCCGGGCAAGCACGGGCATGGTGCTGAAGGGAAGGTTGCTGCAATTGCGGTGGGCATGGACGCAGGTGTGACACATGCCGCCTTTCGGTTGGTGCGTCATCGTGATCCCCCCATTGCAGCAACATGCTCACAGTCGGCAGCCAGTTTCAGAAGGTTCGAACGAACCTGGGGCGATTGGAAGAATGCTACTCAATGGTTTGCTGGCGAGGGCGGGATTTGAGGCCGCTTTCAGGAGTTGTGCACTTACCGGGCGGTGACACGCGACACCAGAGGAGGGTAGGTCCACGCTGAACGCTCAAAGTAATTTAATCGAGAAAAAAGGTTTATTGACTAAAATAAAATATCGGGTAATTATTTCCCTGCATCTGCTCGCACGCAGAGTCATTTTCAGGGTCAACCCGATGAGTCAGAACACCGTGCCTTCACTGGCCAGTCTTTACGTCGAGACTAATGGATCGTCATTCGACGCGCGCCAGGCGCCTTTGCTTATGCAGGGCTTCCCGGCAGAGCCGCAACGCCGCGTCACCTGGAACAATTGGATGCGCCCGCCGTTCAACCAGTGGGGTTTCCGTAATCTGGCGCGCCTGCGTCCCTCCATTGATGTGCAGGCGGGCTCCGGGCCGGTCAGTACTTTGCAAGAATCTCCACAGGCGCTGGATGAGCTGCACTTCGACAGTGAATGTGGTCTGAGTGTCAGCGTCATCGATCACCTGGTGGCCAGTCAGACCGATGCTTTTTTGGTGATGAAGGGCGACACCGTGTTGTTCGAGCGCTACTTCAACGGTCAGCGTCCCCGGGATCGGCACATCATGTTCTCGGTGACCAAGTCGCTGATCGGCACCCTCGGTGAACAACTGGTCTGTGACAGTGTACTCAACCCAACGTTGCCCGCTGCGTATTACGTGCCTGAATTGGTGGGCAGCGCGTTTGGTGATGCCACCGTACGCCAGCTGTTCGACATGGCCGTGGGCATCGAGTACAGCGAGGTCTATGACGACCCCAACTCGGAGAGTTCGCAATATGGCTATGCCTGCGGTTTTCAGCCTGCACCTGCGCAGTACGCCCAGTTCGAGTCGCTGTACCAGTACCTGCCGTCTCTAAAAAAACGCGGCACCCACGGCGGCTTTTTTCATTACGTGACCGCCACCACCGAAGCCTTGGCTTGGGTCATGGAGCGCGCCTCGGGTAAGGCCTGCGATCTGTTGATGCAAGAAATCTGGAACCAGTTGGGGTGTGAGCGTGACGGCTACTTTATGGCCGACCCCTGGGGACGTAGCGTCGCCGGTGCGGGTTTCAGCGCCACCTTGCGTGACATGGCGCGTTTCGGTCGCCTGCTGGCCAACGATGGTCGCCAGGATGAACTGCAACTGCTGTCAACCGAGACGGTCGCACGCCTCTTCGCCGGCGCCGATCCGACGATCTACGCCAAAGACTCCGACTTCTCCAAATGGACCCCCGGCGCTTCTTA
Source organism: Pseudomonas sp. SJZ080 (assembly GCF_007828295.1). NCBI lineage: Bacteria > Pseudomonadati > Pseudomonadota > Gammaproteobacteria > Pseudomonadales > Pseudomonadaceae > Pseudomonas > Pseudomonas sp. SJZ080. The sequence continues at coordinate 158,869 of NZ_VIUK01000002.1, read as the reverse complement.
CCGAAGCCAGTGGTACGTCTTCAACGACCACAGCCAGGCGATTATGGCGGGTGGTATTCACGGCCAATACCTGTTTGTCGATAAGCCGTCCGGTGTGGTGATCGTCAAGCAGTCATCGCTGACCGACGCCGTCAGCCAGTTCGATGCTGACAGCGTGCGCATGCTGCGTGCCATTGCTGCACATCTGAGCCACTGAAACGCCCCATAAATACAAGAAGTTTGCGTCCTATTCGCCTGGCTCAGCCAGGTGTTGGCGGCGCTTTGCGCCGCCATTTCACTGCCCTGTAACAACAATAATCACACAGGAGCTTCACATGGTTTCGATGACGCGTTTCTCTCGAGCGCTCTTGGCGCTCGGCTTACCCCTGACCACCCACGTTGCGTTGGCGGGCTACACCTTCGAGGACGGCAACCTCCAGGGTGAAGTCAACCTCACCGCCGGCGGTGCGACCCTTTCCACCCGTAACGTCAACTTCGGCGCCGGCCGCGTCGATACGCGCAGCGGCAAAAACGGCGGCACGAAAATCGACTGGCAGGAGTTCTACGTCAAGCCAGGTATTAAGCTGGATTACGCCCTGCAGCCCGACTTCAGCCTTTTGGCCGGAGGCTCGCTCGTGGCGGCGACAACCTTCGGCGATGGCGACGCCGGCGGTTTTACGCGCAGCTCTGACGGTGATGTGGCCGCCGAAGAACTCTACGGCGGTTTCCGCACCGGGGAATGGACGCTGACTGCCGGGCGCCAGAACTACATGATCGGTACAGGCTTCATCGTCATGGACGGCAACCTTGACCAGCTCGATGACGGCGCCTACTGGCTTGGCCCAAGAACCGCGTTCAAGGATTCGGCGATCCTGGCCTGGGATCATGGGGCATTGAAGAGCCAGGCCTTCACCTTGCGTACCGACGACGATCTGGGTGACTTCCGCATGACAGGCGTCAACCTGGATTACAACCTCGATGACCAGGTGACGCTGGGTGCCATGGCAATGAAAGTTCATGCGCTGGGCCCCAAGGGCAGCACGGCCCCTCGATTCCGGGACGGAATGCAGGTGTACAACGTAAGGGCACTCAACGCCAAAGTGCCGGGTGTGTCCGCCCTGACGCTCAACGCCGAATACGCGTTGGAGAAAGGCAGCGGCGAGGGCGTCGATTATGATGCCAAGGCTTGGTATGGTCAGGCGGACTATGCCTTCAATACCTTGCCCCTGACGCCGGTCATCGGCTATCGCTATACCAGTTTTTCCGGCGATGACAACCTCACCGACAACCGCCAGAAAGCCTGGGACTCGCTGAGTAAAGGCTTCGTCGACTGGAGCACCTGGCTGGTGGGGGATGTTGTTGGTAACTACCTGTTGTTCAACAGCAATGAAAACGTTCAGCAGTTCTCACTCAAAACTCACCTGAACCCAACCCTGACCCTCGGTGCGATTCACTATCAGTTCTGGCTGGACGAGAAAAACTACATGGGCGCCCCCGTCAGCGATCGGCGCTTTGCCGATGAAAGCGTGGTTTTCCTCGACTGGACGCCGACTCCGTCGTTCTATACGTCACTGTCGTATAACTGGGTCAAGCCGCTGGCCGCTGCCAAGCAAGTATTCGGCGATGATCAGAAATTCAGCGCGCTGGAACTGTACTTCACCTACCGCTATTAAGTGTCGCGAGCCCCGCGGCCGCGTAGGAGTGTTTCATTATGAACAAGCATGTACGTAGCACCCTGTTGTCCGTTGCGCTGTCGTTGTTGACGGCGGGCGTTTCCCTGGCTGAAGAGCGCACGGTTCGGATCTATAACTGGATCGAGTACTTGCCACCGGAGATCCTCAAGAGCTTTCAGGAGGAAACCGGAATCCGTCCGATCTATGACGTGTTCGACAGCGTCGAGACCCTGGAGTCCAAGTTGCTCACCGGCAACTCTGGCTATGATGTTGTCTACCCCGGCAGCGCCAACCTGAGCCACTTGATCGCGGCGGGTGCCGTCCAGCCTCTGGACCGCAGCCAGTTGCCGAATTGGCAGCATCTGGACCCGGAGTTCATGAAATCCCTGGAGGCGGTGGGTGATACGGGCAACCGTTACGCTGCGCCCTACCTGTGGGGCACCACGCTGATCGGCTACAACGTCGACAAGGTTCAGCAGATTCTGGGCGCCAATGTGCAGATGAACACCTGGGACATGATCTTCAAGGAAGAGAACCTCGCCAAGCTGGCCAGTTGTGGTGTCGGTTTCCTCGATGCAGCCAACGAGATCGTGCCCATCGCTTTGCACTACAAGGGCCTCGACCCCAACAGCCAGAAACGCGAGGACTACCCGCAGGCTCAGGCGGCGATGATGAAGATTCGCCCTTACGTCACCTACTTCAACTCGTCGCGCTACGGCATGGACCTCGCCAACGGTGACATCTGTGTCGCCGTGGGCTGGTCGGGCGGCGTAGCGCTGGCCAAACAGCTGGCCGATGCCGCAGGCAAGGGTGTCAGGGTGGCAATGGCGTTACCCAAGGAGGGTGCGCCGATGTGGTCAGACGTGATGATGGTGCCGGTTAACGCGCCCCACACCAAGGAGGCCTACGAGTTCATCAACTACATCCTTCGCCCCGATGTGATCGCCCGAATCAGCAACAAGATCGGTTACCCCAACCCGAACAAGGATGCCACCGCGCTGGTGAACGCCGACATCCGTAATAACCCCAACATGTATGTGCCGGACGAAGCTCGCAAAACCCTGTTCGCTTTACAGCCCATGCCGCCAGCCATGGAGCGCATCCGCACTCGCACCTGGACCAGCATCAAGACCAATCTCTGATCATTGTGGCCCGGTGCTGTTGTACCGGGCCACACAGGAGTGTTTGCCATGACTGAACCATTGGAGTTGATGGGCGTTGCTCCCAACCTGCAACGGGTGCTGACCCTGCGTGTCGATATTGGCCCTGAGCTGATGATGGGGGAGAGCGTCGAGGGGATGCGTTGCAACTACCCTATTCTCGGAGGGGATTTCGAAGGGCTGGACTTCAAAGGTCAGGTGCTGGCCGGGGGCGAAGATTTCTTCCTGCTGCGCCCTGACGGCGTCGGTCAACTGGACGCACGGTACAGCTTGCGCACCGATGAGGGAGCGTTGATCAACATCCATAACGTCGGTCTGCTGAACATGACCGAATACGGTCGTCAGCTGGAGCGGCAAGGTCAGTGGCCGATTCCCGAGACGGAGTATCACTGCACCTGCACGCCGGTGTTTCAAGTACCCAAGGGACGCCTGGACTGGCTCACCCGCGCAAGCTTTATCGGCCTGATTCATTACCCTAACGCAAGCCAGGTGGTGATTCGCTGCTACCGCTTCTATTGATGCCCGAGATTCACTTCTGCTGTTGAGTACGGCCTCTGTCAACCCTTGTCGCCGGCGCGCATCGCCGGTTGGACGCGTGTGGACGACAGGCAGTGCAGGGCGGTGTGACGGGCTCATTTTCTGATCGGCGACAGGCATGTCGCCATTTTTTTGTGTAGCCGCTCGGCACAGGAGACGCGCCATGTTTGTCACTTTACGAGCCCGAATTATTCTACTGGTCGGGCTATGCCTGACACTGTTGGCCTTGGCCCTGATCGGCACCGCAATCAAGGAAATGAGTGGCTTGAGTCAGCGCGCCGAGGGGTTGACCTCTGCCAGCCTGACCCAGGCTATCGAGGAGCGCGTGGCCGAGTCCGTCGGTTTTCAGTCCTCTGGCGTCCAGGTGTTTTTCCGCGATGCCCTGCGCGTCGGTGAGACCTCATCAGCGGAGGTCATGCGAATCATGTCGCTTAGCCGTAGTGGGGCGCTGACACCAGAGCGCGCCAGGGCCTACATCACGGGGCAGTTGCAGGCCAGCTTGCAAGCCAATACGATGTTTATTAGCACTTATGTCGCCTTCGAGCCCAACGCTTTCGACGGGCAGGACGCGCGCTTTGCCGGACAGAGCGAACTGGGTAGCAACGAGCTGGGGCGTTTTGCACCGGTCTGGTTTCGCCAGAGCGGCGGGAAGATGGAGCAAGTCACGGTGCAAGAAAAGAGCATTGTTGACGACACGCCCATGGCCGACGGCAAGGTGTCCCGCACCTGGTATGACTGCCCGCTACGAACGATGCAGCCTTGTCTGCTGAATCCCTATCTCGATGATGCCTCTGGCAGTCCGATTCTCATGACCTCGCTGACCCTGCCAGTGATCGATCACGGTCGCGTGGTGGCGGTGCTGGGTATCGACATTCAGTTAAGCCAGATTCAAGCCTTATCCCTGGCCGCCAAAGCAGGCTTGCCGGGGCAGGGTGGGGATGTGTGGATTGTCAGCGCCTCTGGACTGGTTGCTGGCAGTACGCTGGACAAGGATGCACTGGGCGGTCAATTCAAGGAACCTAGCGTGGAGTCTTCCGCATTATTGCCAGGACAATCACGACCGCTGCAGGATTTGCTCGTCAGTCAGACGTTCTCACCCATTCCAGGGGCCGAGCCCTGGCGCATTGTGGTCAAGGTACCCTCGAAGCAGATGTTCGCACCGCTGCTTAAGTTGCACGAAACGATGAATGACTACCTGCTCGGGGCCGTGAAAAAGGAGGTGCTGATGGGCTTGGCGCTGATGGTTTTTGGACTGGTGGTGATCTGGCTCGCGTCCCGGAGCATCGTACGACCACTGCAGGCAATGTCGCGGATGGCCGACGATCTCGCCCGTGGCGAAGGCGATCTGGTCAAGCGCCTGGACTACGCCCGTGCCGACGAACTGGGCGGGGTGGCCAGCGGGCTAAACGCTTTTCTTGATGTATTGCAGCCTATCGTCACCCGGCTCAAGGGCTCGATGACCGCGTTGCGGGCGGCGGCGGCCATATCTGCCCAAGGCAGCACCGCCAACTTGCAAACCATGGAGCACCAACGCCAGGACATCGATCAGGTCGCAACGGCTATGTACCAGATGAACCTTTCGGCGCAGGAGATTGCTCGCAATACCGCATCGGCGTCGGAAGCGACGGGGGCTATTTTGCAGGCCATCGATGACGGCACGGGGCTGATCGAAAGAACCACCCAAATAGTTGCCCGTCAGGGCGAGGATCTGGCCAACGCTAACCGTCAGGTCAACCAGCTGTCCGTCAAGAGCGAAAAGATCGGCAGCGTCCTCGACATCATCCGCGACATCGCCGAACAGACCAACCTGCTGGCGCTCAACGCAGCGATCGAGGCTGCACGGGCTGGTGAATATGGAAGAGGGTTTGCCGTGGTGGCCGATGAGGTGCGCAACCTGTCCAGCCGCATTCAGGACTCGATCCAGGAAACGCGCTCGATCATCGAAGACCTGCAGCAGAATACCGTCGGCGTCGTGCATTCGATGAGTCTGAATCAGAATCTCGGCAAGGAACTGGCGGCGCTATTTGGTGCGTTAGTCGAGTCGCTGTACGGCGTCGGTGAAGGCATAGGTCGGGTGGCTCAGATGAACGTCCAGATTGCCAGTGCTGCCGAAGAACAGAGCGCAGTGTCGGAGCAGATCAACCATTCGGTCGGTCGCATCCGCCAGCTCAGCGAGGACCTGACGGTCAGCGCACGTGAATCGGCGCAGCGCATCGCCGAGGTCAGTGGACAGGCCACAGAGCAAGGACGTTTGCTGGAGCGTTTCAAGACCTGAGGTGAGGGGCGCTGTGGCCGGTCATGCCAGCCACGTGCCTGGGCTATCGCGTACAGCCAGTCTTAAAGGAGACTGGCGAGGTCTAGTCGCTCAAGGGTTTGAGCATCCAGCCTCAGCTGCGTCGAGCGCGCCAGGCTGTTTAGTTGTTCCAGGTTGGTGGCACTCGCAATGGCAGAGGTAATGCCGGGTTGGTGCATGACCCAGGCCAAGGCGATTTCCGCAGGTGAGACTTGCTGCTCCTGCGCCACCTGATGCAGAGCGTGCAAAATGCGCATGCCGCGCTCATCGAAGTACTTTTCCAGGTCCTCGCGGCGAGCACTATGCGTCAGATCATTCAGGCCTTTGTATTTGCCACTGAGGAAACCCGACGCAAGGCTGAAGTAAGTCAGGACCTCGCAACCCTCGGCCAGGGCAAAAGAACGCAACTGCTGTTCGAAGTCATGGCGATCATAGAGGTTGTACTCCACCTGAAGGCAGGCGTAATGGGGCAGGGCGTGGCGATCGGCAGAGGATTTCGCGGCCTGTAGATCTTCCAGGGTGTAGTTGGATGCGCCGATCGAGCGAACTTTGCCGCAGGCGATCAACGTGCTGTAAGTCTCCAGGGTTTCCTCGTGCGCTGTCGAGGCATCCGGGTAGTGGGAGAAGTACAAATCGATGTAATCGGTTCGCAGTCGACGCAGCGAATCATCCACGGCTTGCAGGATTCTGCCTTTCGAGAGCCCGTGTTGATCGGGCGAGAGTTCGGCCCCGACCTTGGTGATAATCTTCACTTCACTACGCCGGTGGCTGTTCTGACTCAGCCATTTGCCAATGATGGCTTCCGACTCGCCGCCGCTATTGCCACTGGCCCAGATGGAATAGGCGTCTGCGGTATCAAAGGTGTTGATGCCGAGTTCAAACGCTGCGTCGAGTAGATTCAGCGAATCTTGTTCGTTGACGGTCCAGCCAAAGACATTGCCGCCCAGCACCAGGCGTGAACTCTCCATCGTTGAACTGCTCGAATTATCTTTTTTCATACCGGTCCGCCGTTCGATTTAATAATCGCCCCTCTGGTGTTTGGCCTTCAGCCATACACCCTGCGAGGTGGTTGCATCTGTGTGTTTTCTCAGGCCCGCATGCCGTAAAAGAGCAGCTCGGTAATATGCCTTACCTGAGCGGAGTGGGACTCGACATCCGGCGGTTCCTGGTTGACCAGCCTGAACAACTGCAGGTGTGAATAGTCGTTCAACAGGAAAGCGGCCAGGTCGACGTTGAGGTCAGCGCGTAGCTTGCCAGCCTGTTGCAGCTCTCTGAGCAATCCACTGATTTCAGCCCGGAGCGCATCGTTCATGGCGCGATAGCCTTCGGGCAGTCCGTTGTCGCCGCCAAACAGGATCAGTGGCAGCAGTTCACGCCAGAGGCTGGGGTGCATGACCTCCAGTGCGTAACCGGTCAGCCGCCGCTCCAGGTAACACATGGCATCGACCGGATCTTTGATGTCAGGCATCTGGCTGCGGGCGTCCTTGAGTGCTCGCTGGTCGGCGTCGTGCAGGATTTCCAGAATGATTTCCTGCTTGTTACCGAAGTACTTGAACACGGTGGGCGCCGACACCCCGGCTTGGTTGGCGATTTGTTCGATGGTGGTGTTCTGGAAACCCTGGCGCTCAAACAATTCGATCGCCGCCTTGCTGATGGCTTGGCGTCGTTCGACTTTCTGACGTTCACGTAGTCCGCTCACGGGAGGTCCCTGTCGCTATGAAAAAAAGGGGGGGGGGGGGGCGGATGTCGCCCAATCATCCATGCAAAATACTTAATCGAGTAAAACTTTTAAAGCGCTAATTTCTGTAGTGCGCTCTTTCGCTAGAAAGAAAGCCTTCGGAGGCGAAATGAGCTGTTACCTGGATACCATTATTCACCCATTTTGGGACGCGTTGGGCCATTTCGTAGCACACGGCGAGTGTCACGCCGATCTAAAGATCACCAGTTTTTTAGTCGAAACTCCTTTCCCATTAATAACTTGAGGCAATTCTTGGCAGGCTGGCACGGTTTCTGCCTTTTTGAATCCATGGATAATTGGATACAAAACTGCAAAAGGTGACTTTATGCAATTCGCTCCCACCTACGTTGAACGTCAGCCCCTGACCGCCGAGGAGGAGGCTTACAACTTTCTGCTGGAAGCGATCTGTGGCGGTCGTTACCGCAAAGGCGACCGTCTGATCGCTGAGGACATTGCCAGCGAAGTCGGCATGAGCCGGATGCCAGTGCGCGAAGCCTTTCGCCGTCTCGATGCTCAAGGCCTCGTCACCCTGCGGCCTAACCGCGGGGCCATAGTCAGTGGCCTGGATTTCGACGAATTGCACGAAGTCTTCGAGATGCGCAGTGCCCTGGAGGGGCTGGCCATTCGCGTGGCCGTGGGCAAGATCGGTGAGCGCCAGCTGGCGGCTCTGGAACGCATGCTGGACGAGATGGATGACTACCGCGACGAAAGCGCCGAGTGGGTCCGACTTCATCGGGCTTTCCATGAATATCTGTGCAGCCTCAGCGGTCGCCCTCGGCTGATGAAGCAGATATCTGCACTGTACTCGCTGATCGAGGCGCCAATGCGCCTGTGGCTGCAACACAGCGAAAAACCTTTGAGCGCTCGCCAGGAGCACGCGGTGATCCTTGATGCCATTCGCTCAGGCGATGTCGACCGGGCGGAGGCAATAGTGCGCGAGCACATCGAGGGTACGGTGCCGGCGCTGATCCAGTTTCTGCAATCGGAAAAATAGAATCGGGCTTAAACCCGACAGTGTTTTGACTTTGAGTACTGCCCCGTTACTAAACAACTGGAGTGTCTCGTCATGCATAAACGCCATATGTTACTTGCGGCTGTATCCCTCGGGCTCTGTGCACAGTGGGCGGTTGCCGCGCCCCAGGTGCCGGAGCGACTGCAAAAGGTCGACAAACTCACGTATTGCTCGGGCATGGATTCACCGCCCTTGGTGTCTTTCGATGAGGCGCAAAAACCCAGGGGCCTGACGGTCGATCTGGGGCTCGAAATCGCCAAGCGCCTGGGAAACAAACCGGTGCAATGGCGGGTCATTCCTTTCTCCGGGCTGCTGCCGGCATTGCTCGCCCAGCAGTGCGACATGATCGTTGATCAGCTGTTCGACAAGCCCGAACGGCGGGAGGTGATCGACATCGTCAACTACATGTATTCCAGCCAGTCAGTGGTCGTCCCGAAAGGCAATCCCAAGGGCATCAAAACCCTGGATGGACTGTCCGGGCACAAGGTGGCAGTACTCAATGGCTCGACGATCAAGACTCTGCTGGACGCCGAAAACGAAAAGCTGACCAAGGCTGGCAAGACCCCAATGAAACTGGTGGTCTACAACAGCGATACTGATGCCTTTCAGGCGCTGCGCATCAGTCAGGTAGACGCTTACGGTACCACCGTGGAAACCGCCGGTTACTACGCCGCCATGGCGCCTGATCTGTTCGAGGAAGGGGTGCCGGCCTTCAGCCGGATTCTCACTGGCTTGGGAATTCGCAAGGATGATCCGCAGCTCACTGCAGCGGTACAACAGATCATCACTGACATGCGCAGCGATGACAGTTACGTGCAGTTGCTGAGCAAATGGCATGTTTCCAGCGACACACTCGACTGAGGTGAACGCTTGATGAATTTCAATTGGGATGTGTTCTGGCAATACCTGTTGCAGCCCAGCGGGGTTTACCTCACCGGACTTTGGCTGACCTGTCTGATCAGTGTGCTGGCGATGGCGTTAGGCTGTGTACTGGGGCTGGCGGCGGCGCTGATGCGTCTGTCGCGCAACCCGCTACTCAACCTGCCGGTACGGTTTTACGTGTGGCTGATGCGCGGCACGCCGCTGTTGGTGCAGATCGTTTTTCTCTACACCGCATTGGCCGCCGGCGGGATCTTCCGTTTCGAGGACGTGGAGCTGTTGGGTCTGGTGGTGCCTGGCAACATTCAGGCTGCGATCATCGCCCTGGGCCTGAACGAAGGCGCCTACATGGCCGAGATCATCCGCGCGGGGATCGGCGCCGTGGACAAGGGGCAATACGAGGCTGGGCGTTCGCTGGGCATGACCTTCGCCAAACTGATGCGGCGAATCGTTCTGCCTCAGGCGTTCCGGGTCATCGTTCCTCCGCTGGGCAACGAGTTCAACGTGATGCTCAAGAATACGACGCTGGTCAGTGTGATTGGCGTGCAGGAATTGCTGCTGAGCACGCAAATGGTCACCTCGGCGACATTCCGGGTATTTGAACTCTACCTGGTGGTGGCGATTTATTTCCTGCTGCTGACCACCCTTTGGGGCTTCTTCCAGCGTTGGTTGGAGGCGCGTTTCGGACAGTCCGATCGACCCGCACCGCCAGCGGCTGGTAGCCGCATGTTCGGCCGCGGCACTCTGAAATTGCTGAGGGGGCGTTAAGCATGGCGCACAAAAGTGAAGAACTGATCATCGAGGCCCTGGACATTCACAAGTCCTTCGGTGACCTGGAGATTCTAAAGGGGATTTCCTTGCAGGTGCGGCGCGGTGAAGTGGTGGTGTTGATCGGCGCCTCGGGTTCAGGCAAAACCACCTTCATTCGCTGTATCAATCTGCTGGAAGACATTCAGGGTGGGCGCATTCGCGTCAACGGTCGCTCCATGGGTTACCGCGAGCGCGCAGATGGCAGCCTGGTGCGCGACTCCGAGCGCAACATCGCTCGCCAGCGTCGGGACATCGGTATGGTCTTCCAGCGTTTCAATCTGTTCCCCCACATGACCGCGCTGGAAAATATCATCGAGGCACCGATCCAGGTGCTCGGCGTGCCACGCGCCGAAGCGTTGGAACAGGCCCGGGCCTTGCTCGCGCGGGTCGGTCTGGCGGACAAGGCCATGCATTACCCGTCGATGTTGTCCGGTGGACAGCAACAGCGCGTGGCCATCGCCCGGGCGTTGGCGATGAAACCCCAGGCCATGCTGTTCGACGAGCCCACCAGCGCCCTCGATCCGGAGACCGTCGGTGAGGTGTTGCAGGTGATGAAACAGTTGGCCGATGACGGCATGACCATGGTGGTGGTCACCCATGAAATGGGTTTTGCCCGAGAAGTCGCTGACCGCGTGGTGGTCCTCGATCAGGGGGAACTGATCGAACAGGGGCCGCCGGAACAGATCTTCAGTCGACCGACTCACCCGCGAACCCAGGCCTTTCTCAGTCGCGTGCTTTGACCTTCTCAGTCGGGTCTTTTTTCACCCGGCAATGAAACCGGACACCTGCGGCCAATGAATCCTTGTTTGGAAGAACTTTTGCCATGTTGAAATTTTCTGCCCACGAATATCCCTATCCGTCGCAACGTCAGAGCGTGTTTGCCCGCCGTGGCATGGTCGCGGCTTCACAGCCACTGGCTGCCGAGGCCGGCATCGAGATCATGCGCAAAGGGGGCAATGCGATTGATGCCGCGATTGCCACGGCAGCAGCGCTTACTGTGGTTGAACCCACTGGCTGCGGCTTGGGCGGCGACGCCTTCGCCCTGGTCTGGAGCAAAGGCCGATTACACGGACTCAACGGCAACGGCCACGCGCCGGCGGCACTGACTATTGATGCCGTCAAAGCGAGTGGTCACGAGCAGATGCCGCTTTATGGCTGGACGCCGGTCACGGTGCCCGGTTGCCCTTCGGCCTGGGCGGAGCTGTCCAAACGTTTCGGCAAGCTGCCCTTTGCCGAGTTGCTGCAGCCCGCCATCAGTCTGGCCCGGGATGGCTTTCCACTGTCACCGGTGGTCGCCCGACAATGGCAGACCGCTCTGGATGAATTCGGCCCCCATCGAGACCCAGTGCTCGACGTCTGGTTCGACACGTTCCTGATTGAAGGTCGTGCGCCAAAGGCCGGTGAATTATTCCGCAACCCGGCGCAAGCCCGAACGCTTGAAGAACTGGCGGACAGCGCTTGCGAAAGTCTCTATCGCGGCGACCTGGCTCAGCGTCTGGATGCCCATTCCCGCGCCACCGGCGGCTACCTGCGAGCCAGCGACCTGCGGGACTATCGCGCTCAATGGGTGGATCCGATCAGCATCAACTACCGCGGCTACGATGTGTGGGAAATCCCCCCAAGCGGGCAAGGGCTGGTGGCCCTGATGACCCTGAAAATCCTTCAGGGCTTCGACTTCGACCACCGAGACAGCCAGCAGACCTGGCATCGTCAGTTGGAAGCCATGAAGCTGGCCTACAGCGACGGCCTGCATTACATCACCGATCCGCTGCACATGCGTGTGGCGGTGGCTGACCTTCTCAGCGATGCCTACAGTAGCCAGCGCCGTGAACAGATCGTTGATCAAGCTCAGACTCCCAAGCCCGGCACCCCCCACTCCAGTGGTACGGTGTATCTGGCCACGGCGGATGCGGAGGGCAATATGGTCTCCTTTATCCAGAGCAACTACCACGGCTTCGGTTCCGGTGTGGTGCTGCCCGACAGCGGCATCGCCTTGCAGAACCGCGGGCAGGAATTCAGTCTCGATCCCGAGCACGCCAACTGCCTGGTTCCGGGCAAAAAAACCTTTCATACGATCATTCCCGGTTTCATCAGCAAAGGCGACGTACCGGTGGGACCGTTCGGCGTTATGGGGGGGTATATGCAACCCCAAGGCCATGTGCAGATGGTCATGAATCTGGTTGATTTTGGTCTCAACCCCCAAGCCGCGCTGGACGCTCCGCGGTGGCAATGGCTGGGGGAAATGAAGGTCGGCATCGAACAGGGGGCATCTCGGGACCTGGCGGCTTCGCTGGCACGGCGCGGACACCAGATTCAGGTTGATTGCGACCTGATCAACTATGGCCGAGGGCAGATCATCATCCGTGACCCGGACACTGGTGTACTGTGCGGCGGCACCGAGCCGCGAGCCGATTCCCATATTGCCGTGTGGTAGCGGGCCGCTGAAAACAAGAAAAGAGACCTCGGTCTCTTTTCTTGTTTCTGTGGCAGAGGGCGCAGTCAGGGTTTGTCCGCGACCGGGTTCGCCGTCCTCAGCTCGGGCGCAGTTTGCGGGTCCGATCGGACAATCACACTGATAATGGTCAGTGCTGCAATCACCAACCCCGGTGAAGTCGCCAGTAACACCCCAGTGGTGCCGGCCCCGGCCGCCAGAATCTGCCCCGCGGCCAGGGGACCGGCCACCGACCCCAGACGACCGATGGCTACCGCTGCGCCGACGCCGGTGGCACGCACCGAAGTCGGGTACGAAGGTGGTGCCAGGGCGTAAAGCACCAACTGCGCGGCCATCACAAACAACCCTGCGCAAAACCCGGCGATGGCCATGGGGACGATGCCCACCGACAGACCGACCCCGGTCAGCGCTGCCAGCAATCCGGCGTATACGGACAGCACCACCTTGACGCCGTTACAGCGATCCAGTAGCACCCCGCCAAGTAATGAGCCGAGGGCGCCGCCGATGTTGAACAGCATCTGCACCAGGCCAGCTTCGGCTTTGCTGAACCCTTGTTCCAGCAGCAGTGATGGCAGCCAGTTGAGCAACATGTACATCACAGTCAGGGTGAAGAAGTAGCTGAGCCACAACGCCAGGGTGACGCGAGCCCGGTCTTCGCCGAATAACGCCTGGACGGTTGAAGCGCGGGCCACGGTGACGGTGCCTTGTTGCTGGCGAAAGGCGCTTGACTCGGGCAGCAGCAGGATCATCAGCGGCACCACCAGCAAGGGTGCGAGCCCGCCGATGATGAAGGTCGTCTGCCAATGCTCGGTGAAGAGCATGGCGACCACCGCCGCCAATGCGCCGCCCAACGGCACGCCGGCATACATGATGCTGATCGCGGTACCGCGACGCTGCTCACCCACGGCCTCGGCACACAGGGCGATCAGGTTGGGCAAGGCGGCGCCCAGGCCCAGGCCAGTCATGAAGCGAGCCAGTAGCAGGCCAGAGAAACTGCTGACGTAAGCGGTGCTAAGGGAGAACACACCGAACAGCAGCACCGCTGCGATGAGGATTTTCTTGCGGCCGATTCGATCGGCAATCCAGCCACCGAAAAAGGCGCCCGGCAGCAAACCGATAATTCCGGCGCTGAATACCCAGCCCATCGATTTCGGGTCCAGGGCAAAGGTCTGGCGCAGGCCCGCGGCGGCAGTACCGGCAGCTTGCAGGTCGAAACCTTCGATCAGTGCAACGATAAAACACAGGGCAATGGTCAGCGTCGTACGACGTGATGGGGTGTCCATGGCGAACCTCATTATTGTTTTTGTTGGTGTGCTGACGGATGAGCGCGAGCCTGTTCTCACGAGGCGATGACAGGGCTGAAATAAGATTAACAAATATAACTAAAAAATGAATACAAAAGATTTTTCGCTAAAAAACACCATTTAAGTCAATTAAATCAGGTATATGGCGTGGCGATAGAGAGTTGCTCGAAAAATAGATAATTACATTAATGTTCGTTTATCGGTCGCTCGCGATTGACGCCACGCCAGGCTGTTTCCATTCTCTGGCTGCAGATCTCCGGGATAGTCCCAACAGTCCCGTTCAAAAAACAACAACAATAAGTGGACATCGAACATGCCAAACCTTCCTTGGGACGCCCTTGTGGCGGATTCAACCTTACCTGTTCGCGCACGCCACCTGGCCTTGCTGGGCCTGAGTTTGATTGCGCCATCGGCGCTGGCTGACGGTTTTATCGATGACAGTCACGGCACCTTGACCTTGCGCAATTACTACCTGGATCGGGACTACAAGGATGACGGGGCGAAAACCGCGGCACGGGAATGGGCTCAGGGTTTCATCATGAACGTGGAGTCGGGCTTTACCCCGGGGAGTGTCGGCTTCGGCCTGGACGCTCGTGGGTTGATGGGGGGCAAGCTGGATTCGGCGCCGGACCGCAGCGGCACCGAGTTGCTGCCGGTGTCTAGCAGCGACAAGCGCGCGGCGGACGAGTATTCGCGCCTGGCCATGACTGCCAAGATGCGTGTTGCCCAAACCACGGTGAAAACCGGCGACGTGTCGATCTTCCTGCCATTCGCTTTCGCCAGCCCGTCGCGGCTGCTGCCGCAGACTTTTCGCGGCACCACGCTCAGCTCAAAGGACATCGACGGACTGATCTTCAACACCGGCTACATCGATCGCATCAACAAGCGTGATTCCACCGACTACCAGCCAATGAGCATCGCTTCGCCGAACCGGCGTTTCAATGGCGCGGCCACCTCATCGCACATGGCCTATGTCGGCGGCGATTACCAGGTGAACAAGAACCTTAGCCTGCGCGCTTATCACGCCGAAGTGGCGGACCTGTATCAGCAGAACACCCTGGCCTTGCTGCACAATCTGCAGGTGGGCGAGGGCACGCTGACCAGCGACCTGCGCAGTTTTTTCAGCGATGAAGACGGCAGCGCCAAGGCCGGCAAAGTGGACAACCGCAACCTCTCGGCGCTGTTCGGCTATCGCTTTGGCGGCCATCGTCTGAGCCTCGGCTATATGCACGCCAGTGGCGACACAGCGACGCCCTATGTGTCGGGCACCGAGTTGATGGGCATGAGCGAGCTGACCATGAGCTCGGACTTTCTCAATGCCAAGGAGCGGACCTGGCAAGCGATGTACGATTATGACTTCGCCGCCGCCGGGGTGCCTGGCCTGAAGAGCCGGCTGCGTTATGTGCGCGGTGACCATATCGAACTGGCGGCGTTGAATGCCGACGACCGCAAGGAACGGGAGTTCCAGATGGAGCTGGGGTATGTGATCCAGAGTGGTCCGCTGAAGAATGTCGGGCTGATGGCGCGCAAGTCGATCTATCGCAACGACTTCCCCGCCGACGCGGCGTTTCGCGATGAAAACCAGACGCGCTTTCTGGTGCTCTACACCGTGCCGATCTGGTAAGCCGTTTCACTTGTAATGAATCCGGCCGCTCCCCAAGAGCGCGCCGGCGTTCGCGTTTCAGGCTTGATAGACCTTTTTCAGCAACCTGAGCAGTTCTTCGCGTTCCTGACTGTCGAGAGCGGACGTGGCATCCATGTCGCTCTCGGCGGCAATCAGCTTCAACTCCTTGAGTAGCGTCTCGCCGGTCTTGCTCAGGAATATCCCATAGGAGCGTTTGTCCGGTTTGCAACGTACCCGTACCGCGAGCGCGCGCTCTTCGAGTTTGTTAAGCAGCGGCACCACTTGGGGCGGTTCGATAGCCAGGGCTTTGGCCAGGTCGGACTGCATCAGTCCGGGGTGCTGCTCGATGATCGCCAGGGCCGAGAACTGGGCGGGCCGCAAGTCGTGGGCCGCAAGTCGGCTGATCAGATTCTGGAACAGTTTCAACTGGGCCCGGCGCATGGCGTAACCGATCAGCTCGTCCAATGCGGAGTCCATCGGCGCCTGAATTTCAGCGTTGACGGCCAGGGCTTCTGGGGCAGCGACATTTTTGGACGACTTGGCCATTGCGGGAAAATCCCTCGGGTTTCAGGTTAATAAAGGTATCTAGTTTGACGAGGTTGGACAGGAATAGCTATGTCAGGAGCCTAACACGTCGCCCTTCCATGGAGCTCGATGGCGAAAAATATTTGGTTAATTCAATTAATAGTTAATTGACATAACTAATTTGTCGGTTTAGTTTTTACCCATCGTCAAGCCAAGAACAAGAGAGCATCACCATGAGCAATTACGAAGGTCGCTGGACAACCGTCAAAGTGGAAATCGAGGAAGGCATCGCGTGGGTCATCCTCAACCGCCCGGAAAAACGCAACGCCATGAGCCCGACCCTGAACCGCGAGATGATCGACGTTCTGGAAACCCTGGAGCAGGATCCAGACGCCGGTGTACTGGTGCTGACCGGTGCGGGCGAAGCCTGGACCGCAGGCATGGACCTCAAGGAATACTTCCGTGAAGTGGACGCCGGCCCGGAAATCCTTCAGGAAAAAATCCGTCGCGAAGCCTCTCAATGGCAATGGAAACTGCTGCGCATGTACGCCAAGCCGACCATCGCCATGGTCAACGGCTGGTGCTTTGGTGGTGGTTTCAGCCCGCTGGTGGCCTGTGACCTGGCGATCTGCGCCGATGAAGCGACCTTCGGCCTGTCGGAAATCAACTGGGGCATTCCGCCGGGCAACCTGGTGAGCAAAGCCATGGCCGACACCGTGGGGCATCGCCAGTCGCTGTACTACATCATGACCGGCAAGACCTTTGATGGTCAAAAAGCCGCCGAAATGGGCCTGGTCAACGAGAGCGTACCCCTGGCGCAACTGCGTGACGTGACAATCGAACTGGCGCGTAATCTGTTGGAGAAGAACCCGGTGGTGCTGCGCGCGGCCAAGCATGGCTTCAAGCGTTGCCGCGAACTCACCTGGGAGCAGAACGAAGATTACCTGTACGCCAAGCTCGATCAGTCACGCCTGCTGGACGCCGAAGGTGGCCGCGAGCAGGGCATGAAGCAGTTCCTCGACGACAAGAGCATCAAGCCCGGTTTGCAGACTTACAAGCGCTGAATTGCGGCGTTGAAATCAAGGCGAGCTGGCCGGGCGATCGAGCGTCCGCCAGCTGTTCGCCCCGGCGCCTCGGCGCTACTGTGAACCCCTCGAACGTATTCCCGATAAAGACAATAAAGAGGAATCACCATGCTGGACGTGCCCCTGCTGATTGGCGGCCAGTCGTGCCCCGCCCGAGACGGTCGAACTTTCGAACGGCGTAATCCGGTGACCGGTGAAGTTGTGTCGCGCGTTGCCGCCGCCACCCTGGAAGATGCCGATGCTGCGGTCGCCGCGGCCAAAGCGGCATTCCCCGCCTGGGCGGCCCTGGCCCCCAACGAGCGACGTACCCGGTTGCTGCGCGCGGCTGAGCAGTTGCAGGCTCGCTGCGCGGAGTTCATCGCGGCGGCCGGCGAGACTGGTGCCATGGCCAACTGGTACGGTTTCAATGTGCACCTGGCGTCCAACATGCTGCGCGAAGCCGCGTGCATGACCACCCAGATCACCGGCGAAATTATTCCCTCCGATGTGCCCGGCAGCTTCGCCATGGCCTTGCGTCAACCCTGCGGCGTGGTGCTGGGCATCGCGCCCTGGAACGCGCCGGTGATCCTCGCCACTCGCGCTATCGCCATGCCGTTGGCCTGCGGCAACACCGTGGTGCTCAAGGCGTCGGAACTGAGCCCGGCGGTGCACCGGCTGATCGGTCAAGTGTTGCAAGACGCCGGCCTCGGTGATGGCGTGGTCAACGTCATCAGCAACGCGCCCCAGGATGCCGCGGCGATTGTTGAACGGCTGATCGCCAACCCGGCGGTGCGTCGGGTCAACTTCACCGGTTCGACCCATGTTGGGCGCATCGTCGGCGAACTGTCGGCGCGTCATCTCAAACCGGCGTTACTGGAGCTGGGAGGCAAGGCGCCGTTCCTGGTGCTGGAGGATGCCGACCTGGATGCAGCGGTGGAGGCGGCGGCCTTTGGCGCCTTCTTTAATCAGGGCCAGATTTGCATGTCCACCGAGCGCCTGATTGTCGATGCCAAAGTGGCCGATGACTTTGTCGCCAGGCTGGCGGCGAAGATCGCCACCTTGCCCGCGGGCAATCCCAATGCCGAAGGTTCGGTCCTCGGTTCTCTGGTGGACAGCAATGCCGGTGAACGCATCAAACTGTTGATCGACGATGCCCTCGATAAGGGCGCAGCCCTGGTTGCGGGTGGTCAGCTGGAGGGCAGCATTCTGCAGCCGACCTTGCTCGACGGCGTCACCGATGCCATGCGTCTGTACCGCGAAGAATCCTTTGGCCCGGTGGCGGTGGTGCTACGAGGCGAGGGCGACGAAGAGCTGTTGCACTTGGCCAACGATTCCGAATTCGGCTTGTCGGCGGCGATCTTCAGTCGCGACACTAGCCGCGCTCTGGCCTTGGCTCAGCGGGTCGAATCGGGTATCTGCCATATCAACGGCCCGACCGTGCACGACGAGGCGCAGATGCCCTTCGGCGGAGTCAAGTCCAGCGGCTATGGCAGTTTTGGCGGCAAGGCGTCCATCGAGCACTTCACTCAGTTACGTTGGGTGACCTTGCAGAACGGACCGCGGCACTACCCGATCTGAGCAGACGTCGCACCTTTGGGCGACGAACGCTTGAGAGCGATCGTCGCCCGCGTGCAGGCCAGACATAACAATAACGAGGCTGCAGTCGCAGGCTGCCATGCCCCGGTGAACGCATTTGTGCGAGCCGTGGTGTGCCTTGATGGAGAACAAGCACGTGAGTTCCGAATTCAGATCGCCACCCCAGAACGAAGCCAGTGCGCCGCGCTATCGCCACGTATCCATCGGCCGTCCAGCGGTCGAGGTCAGCGAAGAGCAGGGCATTTTGCACATGCGCTCCCTGGAGCCTTTGGCTGAGTTGCCCGCACGCCTGCTCGATCGCCTGGTGCACTGGGCACAGGTGCGCCCGCAACAGACCTTTATCGCTGCTCGCCAGGACGGCGGCGACTGGCGCCGGGTGAGTTACGCTGAGATGCTGACCAGCGTCCGCGCCATTGCCCAAAGCCTGCTCAGTTATGGGCTTTCGGCCGAACGACCGCTGGCGATCCTCTCGGGCAACGACATCGAGCATTTGCAAATTGCTCTGGGCGCCATGTACGCGGGCATTCCCTATAGCCCGGTCTCACCGGCCTATTCGTTGTTGTCTCAGGATTTCGCCAAGTTGCGGCATGTCTGCGACCTGCTACAACCGGGCCTGGTGTTTGTCAGCGACGCCTCGACCTATCAGCGGGCAATCGATGCGGTGGTGCCGGCTGACACGCCGCTGATCACCGTGCATGGCCAAATACCGGGCCGGAGTCAGATGAGCTTTGCCGGCCTGCTGGAGCAGCCCGGCGGTGCCGAGGCCGATTGCGCCTTCACGGCGACCGGGCCGGACAGCATCGCCAAGTTTCTGTTTACCTCCGGCTCCACCAGGCTGCCCAAGGCGGTGGTCACCACCCAGCGCATGCTCTGCGCCAACCAACAGATGCTGTTGCAGACCTTCCCGGTATTCGGCGAAGAACCACCGGTGCTGGTGGATTGGTTGCCGTGGAATCACACCTTCGGCGGCAGCCACAACGTTGGCATCGTACTGTACAACGGCGGCACCTTTTACCTGGACGATGGCAAGCCGACCGCCCAGGGTTTTGCCGAAACACTGCGCAACCTCAAAGAGGTATCGCCCACCGCCTACCTGACTGTGCCCAAGGGCTGGGAAGAACTGGTCAACGCCCTGGAGCAGGATGGCGAGTTGCGTGAACGTTTTTTCTCGCGCATGAAGCTGTTCTTTTTCGCCGCTGCCGGCTTGTCCCAGAGGATTTGGGATCGCCTGGACCGGGTCGCCGAACAGCATTGTGGCGAACGCATTCGCATGATGGCAGGGCTCGGAATGACCGAGGCGGCACCGTCTTGCACCTTCACCACCGGGCCACTGTCCATGGCCGGTTATATCGGCCTGCCGGCTCCCGGTTGTGAAGTGCGGCTGGTGCCGGTGGACGGCAAGCTGGAGGGGCGTTTTCGCGGGCCGCACATCATGCCCGGTTATTGGCGTGCACCACAGCAGACCGCCGAAGTGTTCGACGAACAAGGTTTCTACTGTTCCGGCGATGCGCTGAAACTGGCCGATGCCCGTGATCCACAACTGGGGCTGATGTTCGACGGGCGCATTGCCGAGGACTTCAAACTGAGCTCCGGCGTGTTTGTCAGCGTTGGCCCGTTACGCAATCGCGCAGTGCTCGAAGGTTCGCCCTATGTTCAGGATATGGTGGTGGCCGCGCCGGACCGCGAATGTCTGGGTGCGCTGGTCTTTCCTCGGCTGTACGAATGCCGACGTCTGGCCGGTTTGAGTCCGGACGCTAGTGATGCCGAGGTCCTGGCCAGCGCGCCGGTGCGTCAGTGGTTTGGTGATTGGCTGCAACGGCTCAACCGCGACGCCACCGGCAATGCCAGCCGCCTGGAATGGATCGCGCTGCTCGATGAACCCGCCTCCATCGATCGCGGTGAAATCACCGACAAAGGCTCGATCAACCAGCGGGCGGTCTTGCAATGGCGTGCCGACAAGGTTGAGGCGCTGTATCGAGGCGAAGACCTCTCGATCCTGCGCGCCGGTCCACGGTCTTGAGTTACGCAGGGCAGTATTCGGCCTTCACCGATGTGGCGATTCTTGAGGCCGTGCGCACGCCCTGGATTGACGTCGGTGGTGCGCTGGCTCAGGTGTCGCCCATCGATCTGGGCATCAAGGTCGGTCGTGAGGTGCTGGCCCGTGCCGGGTTCGATCCGCGAGCGGTCGACAGTGTGCTGGCGGGCTCCATGGCCCAGGCCAGCTTCGACGCCTACTTGCTGCCACGCCACATCGGTCTTTACAGCGGTGTGCCGCAACAGGTGCCGGCGCTGGCGGTGCAGCGCATTTGCGCGACCGGTTTTGAGCTGTTGCGCCAGGCCGGTGAGCAACTTCGCGACGGCGTGGAACTGGCGCTGTGCGTGGGCGCCGAATCCATGTCGCGCAACCCGATTGCTGCCTACACCCATCGGGACGGATTTCGTCTCGGTGCGTCGGTGGATTTCAAGGATTTCCTCTGGGAGGCGCTGTACGACCCGGCACCGGGACTGGACATGATCGCCACGGCGGAAAACCTTGCCCGGCGTCATGTCCTGAGTCGCGAAGCGGTGGATACCTATGCCCTCAACAGCCACGAGCAAGCGTTGCAAGCGCAGACTTCTGACTGGTTCGCCGATGAAATCGTCGCAGTGCGCAACGAGTCATTCGATCTGGACGGCTATCAGCCTCGGGGCATTACGCTGCCGCGTCGGGTAGACGCAGTCACCCTCGACAGCCACATTCGGCCCACTGATTTCCTCGCGTTGGCGACGTTGCGGGCGATTCATGCGGGGGGTGTGCAAACCGCTGGTAACAGCTGTGCGGTGGTGGACGGTGCAGCGGCGGCTCTGGTCGGCCGCGCAACGGCGGGTACGCGACCGGCACTGGCAAACCTGCTGGCGGCGGTGGTCGGTGTGGCCCCGGAGTTCATGGGGATCGGCCCGGCTCCGGCGATCCAGCTGCTGCTGCAACGCAGCGGGTTGGCGCAGGATGATATCGCCCTGTTTGAAATCAACGAGGCGCAGGGGGCGCAGGTGCTGGCAGTGGCCAAGGCGCTGGAGCTGGACACCAACAAGCTCAACCGCCGTGGCGGCTCAATTGCCCTCGGCCATCCATTGGCCGCCACCGGCCTGCGTCTGGTGATGACGCTGGCCCGGCAGTTGCGCGAGCAGAATCTGCGCTATGGGATCGCCGCTGCCTGTGTCGGTGGCGGGCAGGGCATGGCCGTGCTGATCGAGAACCCGCAGTACCGCGACTGAGCCCTATAGCCTCCTGCGCGCTGGCAAACTGGAAACCGCGAGCTTCTTTTTTGCGTATTTGCTGCTGTGCGAGTTGATCTCCAGCTTGTGCAAGGCTTGCGTTACTATGGCCGCCCACGTTTTCTGGAAGTTGCCTGGATGAGTAAGCCCGGTCAGTTGGTGCTGGTAGCGCTGCGCAAGATGATCGCCTCGGGAGAGCTGGCTGCTGGCGAACGACTGATGGAAATTCCCACGGCGCAGCTGTTCGGGGTGTCCCGGATGCCGGTACGTATGGCTTTTCGAACCCTCGAACAGGAAGGGTTGTTGGTGCGGTTCGGCGGTCGAGGGTTTCAGGTGCGCTCGGTCAGTGCCGATGACATCGCCGGTGCCGTCGAGGTGCGCGGAGTGCTCGAAGGCCTGGCGGCGCGTCAGACCGCCGAGCGCGGGCTTTCGGCAGAGGGGCGCGCGATCCTGGAACTATGCCTGCTGCAAGGTGACGAGTTGTTCGACAAGGGCTATGTCACAGAAGACGATCTGGAGGTCTACCATGACCTCAACATGCGTTTCCATCAGGTGATCGTCGACGGCAGCCACAACCCGGCCATCGCCGATGCGCTGGCGCGCAATGACCACCTGCCGTTTGCTTCGGTGACCGCGCTGGCGGTGGATCGTAACGACATGGTCCGCGAGTATCGGCGTTTCAACTTCGCCCACATGCAACATCATTCCGTCTTCGATGCCCTGATCAATCGCCAGGGGGCCCGCGCCGAAGCGATCATGCGCGAACACGCCAACGCTACCCTGCGCTATGCCGAGATATTTGGTTCTGCGACAGCCAATGAGCGGATGAAGGTCATTCACCGCTCTGAGTGAGGCTCGGCCTTTTCAGAGGTCCAGCACCAGCAGCGGTGATTTCGAGCGCGAGCAGCACGGAGTGAACTGATCATTGAGTGCCTGCTCATTTTCGGTGAGGAACAGGTCGCGGTGATCCGGCACGCCCTCCAGTACCCTGGTCAGGCACGTGCCGCAAATGCCCTGTTCGCAGGACATGGCGATATCGATGCCATGGCTTTCCAGTACTTGAACCACGGTCTTGTCGGCCGGGACTTCGAAGACCTGGCCGGTGCTGCCGACCTTGACCGAAAAGCTTCCGTCGTTGCTGGTATCGGCTGGCGTGGCGGCAAAGTATTCGCGGTGCAGCGAGTCTTCCTGCCAGCCTTGAGCCTTGGCGCTGTCCAGCACGTGCTGCATAAAACCCCCCGGCCCGCAAACATACAGATGAACGTTTTCTCCTGGCTGGGCCAATACCCTGGCGGCGTTCAGCGCTGTTTCGGGTTGTTCATCGAAATGCAGAAATACCCGGTCGGCGAAAGACGAGTTCCTGATTCGTTCGACAAAGGCTGCACGCTCGCTTGAGCGTGCGCAGTAATGCATCTCGAAGTCCGCGTCGCTGTGTGCAAGACGTTCAGCCATGCACAGAATCGGTGTGATACCGATGCCGCCGGCAAACAACAGGCTGCGCCTGGCCTGGTGTGCCAGCGGGAACAGATTGCGTGGCTCGCTGATGCGCAGGCGATCTCCAGTGTTGATCTGTTCGTGCAGGCATTGCGAGCCGCCGCGCGAGTCTGGATCCTTGAGCACACCGATCAGGTAACGGTGGCGCTCTTCGGGGTGATTGCACAGGGAGTATTGACGGATGAGTCCGCCGGGCAGGTGCACGTCAATGTGCGCGCCGGCACTGAAACCGGGCAGTGCGCTGTCATTGACGCAGGCCAATTCATAGCTGCAGATGTCCTGAGCTTCGTTTTTGCGCGATACCACCACTACATCGATCATGCTTCATCCTCGGAGCGTTGCCACCGCAGTGGTCACTTCTGGTTATTTTGAACGTGTGCTGCGCAAGGGACGGGCACGACATGGCGTGCCCTGGCCAGCCTATTGAACGGTGGCGATCAATTGCGGTTCGGGGGCTCGCTCGCTGGCGATGATGCGTTCCAGGACACGGCGTGACTGCACGCCGCCCGCATCGATATTGAGCTTGAGCACATTGCGCTGGGGGTGGTCCAGCAGGTTTTGCTGCTGGCGTTCGAGCATCTCCAGGTCTTCACTGAAAATCTTCCCCTGACCCTCGCGAATGGTCGCGGTGAGTGCTTCATCCTGAGGATTGAAGTTGCGCGCCATGCCCCAGAAGTACCAGATGGAGGTGTCGGTTTCCGGGGTGATGAAGTCGACCACGATGCTTGAAGCTTTGAACTCGGCGTCGGCGTGGTAGCCGCCTTTGCCGGCATGGGCGACACCCACTTCGATCAGTACGTGACTGGGTGGCGAGAAGCGGCAGATTTGCCAGCGGTCCACCGGCACATCATCGGCCAGATTATTGCCGCGCAAGGCCATGCGCCAGAACGGCGGCGCCATGATGTTTTCCATGTGGCGTGCGGTGACCACTTCGTCGCCCTCGACCGTCGTGGTCGGGGCGGCCTCATCGATTTCTTTCTGGCCGATGCTGGACGCATGTACGTAGGTTTCGTGCGTCAGATCCATGAGGTTGTCGATCATCAGGCGATAGTCGCAGCCGATGTGGAACAGACCGCCGCCGTACGCCCATTGATCGCTCACGGCCCACTCCAGGTGGTGGATCAGTGTCGGGTCGGCCTTGTCCTGTTCACCAGGCCAGACCCAGATAAAACCGTAACGTTCGACCACCGCGAAAGTCTTGTTGCAAGGGAAGCCGCGTACCCGTTGCCCTGGCATTTCGACCGTTTTGCCGTCGCAACCCATGACCAGACCGTGATAGCCGCACACAAGGTTGCCGTTTTCGACATAGCCCAATGAGAGCGGCGCGCCGCGGTGCGGGCAAAAGTCCTCGACCGCTGCAACCTGGTTTTCCTGGCTGCGATAGAAAACGATTTTTTCGCCGCAGATCTGCCGCCCGAGGGGGCCTTGTGCAATTTCATCGGGGGTGCAGGCGACGTACCACGTGTTTTTTGGGTACATGAACATTCTCCAGGTCAGCGCTTGTTTTTGTTTTGATGGATCCATTAGGCGATAAGCGGATGTCGCAAGTCAACCGTGTCATGCTGCCGTTAATGCTTGTGATAAGGCATAAGAAGGTATGACTTACTCAAGTCGAGTATGTTTTAGGCATGCGTAATGGATCCATTAAAAAATATTTATGTACAAAAAAACCGCCAATGGCGGTTTTTTTGGGGGTGATAAACGTGAATGGCTTTGCGCTTCAGGATGCCCGCTCTGCCGACGCCTGTTGGTACTTCTTCAGCCGATAGGCGAACTGCGCACGACTCAATCCCAGCAGTCGTGCGGCCGCAGCCAGATTGCCTTCGCTCTGTTGCAACGCTTCGTCGATCAAGCGCGACTCCAGTCCTTCAATGGAGAATCCTTGCTCCAGCCGGGTCAAGGTTTCCAGCAAGGCCGGGCGAGGCTGTGCGCTGGCGGGGCTCTGGTCGATGGCCGCGAGGCTGCCCTTGTCGTCCAGAGAGTACAACTCCTGGGGTATTGGCTCGTTGCGAAACAGGTGGACCAGGTCGATGGCTTGACCATCCTCGCTGGCGATCAGACCGCGCTCTACCAGGTTCTGCAGTTCCCGCACGTTGCCGGGGAAGTCGTAGCGTAGCAATGCTTTGAGTGCGCGCATGGTCAGCCCGGCGGGTTTGCGCGCGTAGTCCTGGCAGAAGCGCCGCAGGAACGCATTGACCAGTAACGGGATGTCGTCGCGTCGTTCACGCAGTGGCGGCAGGGTGATGGGGAAGACGTTCAAGCGGTAGAACAGGTCCTCACGAAAGTCTCCAGCCGCTACCGCTTTGCGCAAGTCGACGTTGGTTGCCGCCACCACCCGTACATCGACCTTGATTGGCTGACCACCACCGACTCGCTCTATCTCACGTTCCTGTAAGGCCCGCAGTAGCTTGCCTTGTCCGGGCAGGCTGAGGCTGGCGATCTCATCGAGAAACAGGGTGCCGCCGTGGGCCCGTTCGAAGCGCCCGGGGCGCGAATGGGTGGCACCGGTATAGGCACCGCGTTCGACACCGAACAGCTCCGCCTCGATCAGATTGTCCGGGATCGCGGCACAGTTGAGGGCCACGAAGGGTGCTTGATGGCGCGGGCTGTACTGATGCAGCTGGCGGGCAAATAGCTCCTTGCCGACCCCGGACTCACCGCTGAACAGTACCGTAGCGGGGGTCGGCGCCACGCGCTGCAACGCGAGGGTGGCGGCATTGAAGGCAGCGCTGGCTCCGATAGGTTTTGGCCCGCCAGGCATTTCACTGTCGTCATCGGGGGCGGGTACTGGTGCTGGACGCTGCCTGGGAGCGACGCTTGATGGCGAGGCGGTGAGATAACTCAGGTCTTGTTCGACATCGCCCCATTGTTCGGCGGTCTTGCCGACCACTCGGCAGATCTCGTGGCCCATGCCCCGGCATTCGGTTTCACGGAAGATCACCAGGCGGCCGAACAGCCCGCTGACATAACCGATGGCATAACCCAGTTCGGTCCAGCACGGGTCCTGGCCGATCCCGTAAGCGGCGATATGTTCGTCGGCCTCGCAGGAGTGATGCCAGAGGAACTCACCTTCGTAGAAGCCGGAGTCGGCGTCGAACTTGAAGTGCAGGGGTTCGACCTTGGTCATGCCCTCGAGGGTGTGCAGGCGAGTGCCGGCGGAGAAAATCGCCGCGGCATCGGCGTCCGGCCAACGCTCGCGGATCAGCCGTGCATCGCGTGCGCCTGACAGGTAGCCGGTGCGGGTAAACAGACCCCGGGTCTGTTCCAGACCCTGGCGGTCGATGATCTCGCGCCGAAGTGCGCCGAAGGATGAACTGTGCAACAGCAGCATTCGCTGATCGTTGAGCCAGATGCGTCCGTCGACAGGGGAAAAGAACAGGCATTCGGTCAACTCGGCCACGGTCGGTGAGTTGCCCTCGGCTAGCTGGGTACTGTCCCCGCGGGGCGAGAAATGCTCCTCCCGCATCGCGAGACCGGGAAACAGCAAGTGGGGGTTATTCATTGTTATGCCCCTGAGCGCAATGACTGATCGAAATCAGTAACTTCAAAAATAGTTATTAAACATAACTTTATCATTTGAACAAGTGGCCCGGTGCTGGCGGAGCGTCGAGACCCTCGCCTGATCTTTGAGTGCTCATCTTGAGCCCACAGGCCAGAGCCTTCGCCATCTAAATAATGGTGGCACGCAGGAAATCGGCACAGCCCTTGCTCTAGTGCTTTCACGAAGCAGACGACTTCACCGCTTCAGCAAGGCGTCGTCGGGCGATGACAAACACAAGAGCCGGGAGGCCGAAATGTCGGTAAGTGAACCCTCTGATTTTCTGCGGGACGAGGTGTGGTGTGAACGCGTTTTCAATGGCGACTGGATACGCCCGTTAGGCGGAAACAATAGCGTACGCGAGCCAGCCACCGGCGAGGTGCTGACTGTCACCGGCCTGGCCGATGCGGCGGACATCGCGTTTGCCAGTCTCAACGCTGCCCGTGTCCAGCCGGCCTGGGCGGCATTGGGGCCGCGCGAGCGGGCGGAGATCTTTCGCAAAGCCGCAGCACTGGCCCAGCAACACTTTGCCGAGCTGGCGCTGTACATCGCTCGGGAAAGCGGCGGCAGTCTGTTCAAGGGTGAACATGAGGTCCGTGAGGCGATCGTCTTGCTGCATCAGGCGGCCGGTCTGCTGTCGCAACCCCATGGCCTGGTTCTTCCGAGCGAGGCGGGGCGCTTGTCCTATGCACGCCGGTTGCCCCATGGCGTGGTCGGGGTGATTTCTCCGTTCAACTTTCCTCTGGTGCTGTCCCTGCGCTCGGTGGCGCCCGCACTAGCGGCCGGCAACGCTGTGGTGCTCAAGCCTGATCCGCAGACCCCGGTCAGTGGTGGCTTCATCATTGCCCGGTTGTTCGAGGCAGCCGGTCTGCCCAAAGGTTTGCTGCAGGTTTTGCCGGGTGCAGCGGTGGCCGGTGAGGCGCTGTGCCGCGACCCGCATGTACGGATGATCGCGTTCACCGGCTCTACCGCGGCGGGACGCAAGGTCGCGGAGGTGGCTGGGCGTCATCTGAAGAAAGTGGCCCTGGAGTTGGGCGGCAAGAACTCGCTGATCGTGCTCGAAGACGCCGATCTCGACCTGGCGGCCAGCAATGCCGCTTGGGGTGCCTGGCTGCACCAGGGGCAAATCTGCATGGCCACCGGACGTATCCTGGCCCATGAGTCGATCGCTGAAGAGCTGGTCCGCAGACTGGCAGAGAAAGCACGGACGATCACGGTCGGCAATGCCGCTCGCGGCGAGGCGGTACTGGGGCCTTTGATCAACAAACGACAGTTGCAACGTGTGCATGAAATCGTCACGGACAGTTTAAGTGCCGGGGCAACACTGGAAGCCGGCGGCGAGTTTGAACAGCTCTTCTATCAACCTACGGTTCTTTCAGGCGTGCGCCCGGGCATGCGTGCGTTCGACGAGGAGATCTTCGGTCCGGTGGCCACGGTGGTGAGTTTTGCTAGTGACGAGGAGGCCATCGAGTTGGCCAATCGCACCGAGTATGGCTTGTCCGCGGCGATCATCTCGCCTTCGGTCGGGCGTGCCATGGCGATGGGTGAGCAACTCAATTGCGGTCTTCTGCACATCAACGATCAGACGGTGGCCGACGAATGCGTCAATCCATTCGGTGGGCGTGGCAGTTCGGGAAATGCCGGCAGCGTTGGTGGCCCGGCCGACTGGGACGAATACACCCAATGGCAATGGGTGACGGTCAAGGACACCGCGCCGCGCTACCCATTCTGACGGGAGCCGGCCTAAGCGAGTGGTTGGCCAACCGGGTGAATACACAAAAACAATAAGAGGACACAACATGAAACTCGACAACAAGATTGTACTGGTGACCGGGGTCTCCTCGGGTATCGGCGCCGCCACTGCAAGCCTGCTGCGCGGCCACGGTGCCCAAGTGATTGGCGTGGATCTGAAGGCCCCGCACATGACCCTGGACGGCTTTGTCCAGGGCGATCTGAGCAGTGCCGAGAGCATCGACCGGCTGTTGCCGCAGTTACCGGCACGGATCGATAGCCTGTGCAATATCGCCGGGGTCCCGGGCACCGCGAATCCGCAACTGCTGGCGCAGGTCAATTACCTGGGGTTGCGCCACCTGAGCAGCGCGCTACTGCCGCGCATCACGGCTGGCGGCAGCATCGTCAATATCGCCTCGATCCTCGGTGCCGAATGGCCGCAGCGCCTGGACCTGCACAAGGCGCTGGCGAGCATCGAAGATTTTGCCGCCGCGCAAGCCTGGCTGGCCGAACACCCGGTACCGGACGAGACCTGCTACCAGTATTTCAAGGAAGCCTTGATCGTCTGGAACTACGTGCAGGCCCAGCCCTGGTTTCTCGAGCATTCGGTGCGCATGAACAGCGTGGCGCCAGGCCCGGTTTTCACGCCGATCCTCGGCGACTTCGTAAGCATGCTCGGTGAGGCCCGGACCCAGGCTGATGCCCATCGCATGAAACGCCCCGGTTATGCCGACGAGGTGGCGGCGGTGATCGCTTTCCTGTGTGCCGACGAGTCGCGCTGGATCAACGGCGTCAACCTGGCAGTCGATGGCGGCCTGGCCTCCACCTACATCTGAAACGGACACCCGTAGACAGCGGCGCAAGCCGCTACCCGAGCGTGTTGGCTGGCGCGATGCGTGCAAAGCCATGCCAAAAATAAAAATAATGAGGAGCGTCCATGGACAACGTTAAACGTTGCTTTCGTTTCAAGCATTGCGCCCTGTTTCTGGCGTTATGCGGCACAGGTGTGATGGTCGGAAGGGTCGAGGCCATGCAAATGGACCTCGGTGATTCCGACTGGAAACTGCGTTGGGACAACACCATCAAATACAGCCAGGCCTGGCGTCTACAGGGTCAGGACAGCCGTTTGGTCAACGCGCCGACCGCCAACGGCCTGTATCCCTCGATCCAGAGCCAGGGCGATAAAAATTTCAGTAGCGGTCTGGTCTCCAACCGTCTGGACCTGTTTTCCGAAATGGACCTCAGTCGGCAAAACTACGGGCTGCGTGTGAGTGGCGCGGCCTGGTACGACGATATCTACAACAAGGACACCGACAGCAGCGAGCAAACGCATTTCCTCAGTGAGACCCGTAAGCTCCATGGCCGCGACGGCGAAATCCTCGACGCCTTTGTGTTCCTGCGCGGTGACCTCGGTGAAGACTCCCAGGGCGTGGTGCGTCTGGGGCGGCACAGCCTGATCTACGGTGAAAGCCTGTTCTACGGCGGCAACGGGATTGCCAATGCCCAGGGCCCGACCGACGTGGTCAAGTTGCTTAGCGTGCCGGGGACCCAGTTCAAGGAGATCCTGCGTCCGGTCAATCAGATCTCCGGGCAGTTGCAGATCAATCCGCAGTTGTCGGTGGGCGCCTACTACCAGTTCGAGTGGGAGCGTTCCAATCTGCCCGGTGCCGGCAGCTACCTGAGCGATGCCGATGCCATCGGCTACGGCAGCGGTTCGCTGCGCGAGGTGTTTGGCAACGACACCGTGAATGGCGGCGATCTGAAACCGAAGAACTCGGGGCAGGGCGGTATGCAGATTCGTTTCAAACCGACCGGGACCGAACTGGAACTGGGTTTTTACGCCGCGCAGTATCACGACAAAACCCCGATTGGGCTGTACGCCTACCTCGACGGCGCCGCGGCGGCGGCCACCGGGTTGCCGATCCTGAGTTCTTATCGTCAGGTCTACGCCGAAGATATCAAGACGGCTGGCGTCAGCTTTTCCACTGCCTATGGCCCGTTCAACTTCGCCGGTGAAACCTCTGTGCGCTGGAATGCGCCGCTGGTGAGCAATCTGCAAGTGGTGACACCGGGCATGGATGCCGATGGTGGCGACAACTCGCTGTTTGCTCGGGGCAAAACCGCGCACGCCAACCTGTCGGCGATTTACCTGTTATCACCGACGGCCTTCTGGGACGGCGGCTCGGCACTGGCCGAACTGGCCTGGAACCGAACCCTGAGCGTCACCGAGAACGCCGCGGCGCTGGATTCCAACACGACCCGCGATGCGACGGCATTACGCGTGTTGGTGGAGCCGGCGTACTTCCAGATTATCGACGGGATCGACCTGACCGTGCCGATCGGCATGGGCGTGGTGCTCGATGGGCGCTCTTCGGCCGTTAACAAATCGGGCTTCGGCAATACCCATTCCGGCGACTGGAGTGTCGGGCTCAAGGCCACTTATCTGCAGCGCTGGGATGTTGGCCTCAACTACGTGAACTTCTTCGGTGCGCCGAAAGCCGGGCTGCGCGAGGACGGGAATTTCAGCTACGGGCAGTCGCTGGCCGACCGCGACTTCGTCTCGCTCTACGTGAAAACCTCATTCTAATAAGGTGGATTCGCCATGCAGAACAAAGCATTTCTCAACACGTGCGTCCTCACCCTGGCCCTTGCCGGCATGAGCCTGACACAGGCAGCGGTGTCGCCCGAACAGTCGGCCCGTTTGAAGTCCGAATTGACACCCCTTGGCGGCGAGCGCGCCGGCAACGCCGATGGCAGCATCCCGGCCTGGGATGGCGGCTACACCAAGGTTGCGCCGGGTTACAAGGCGGGTGACAAACGTCCCGATCCATTCGCCGGCGAGAAACCGCTGTACTCGATCAAGGCCTCGAACATGGAGCAGTACGCCAGCGAGCTGGCCGAAGGAACCAAGGTTCTGTTGAAGAAATACCCGGACTACCGGCTGGACGTTTACCCGACCCATCGCTCGGCAGCGGCCCCGCAATGGGTCTATGACAACACCGCCAAGAATGCCCTCCGCGCCACGCTGGACGTTGAGACCGAGAAAGTCGCCAGCG
This sequence comes from Pseudomonas sp. SJZ080, assembly GCF_007828295.1. Lineage (NCBI taxonomy): Bacteria > Pseudomonadati > Pseudomonadota > Gammaproteobacteria > Pseudomonadales > Pseudomonadaceae > Pseudomonas > Pseudomonas sp. SJZ080. The sequence continues at coordinate 127,149 of NZ_VIUK01000002.1, read as the reverse complement.
CCTACGGCGGCATCCCGTTTCCGATTCCGGACAACGGCGCGCAAGTCCTGTGGAACTACCGGCTGTCCTGGCAGGGCGGCGATACCATCAGCTCGCCTTTCGACACCTGGCTGATGACGGCGGGCGGCAAGAAAGTCCAGGCGACCCGTGCCCAGTACACCTACCAGTTTCCCTACTACGTCGAAAACGGCAGCCCGGAAAATTTTTCCGGCAAATACCTGATCGGCAAACTGTTGACCGAACTGCCGTCGTCGAAGGCCGGCGAAGGCCTGATGACCCATTGGGACCTGGACCCGGCCAACCGTGCGGCCTGGCAGTACCTGGTTGGCCAGCGTCGTGTGCGCCGGGCGCCGAACATCGCCTACGACACCCCGGACTTCGTCACCTCCGGGGTCGGTCTGTTCGACGAGGCGTTCATGCTATTCGGACCGACCGATCGCTACGACCTCAAGCTGATGGGCAAGAAAGAACTGATCGTCGCCTACAACAACAACCGCGCCGGTCTTGCCAAGAGCGACGATTTGGTCAAACAGAACTTCCTCAATCCCGATCTGGTGCGCTGGGAGAAACATCGGGTCTGGGTGGTCGAGGCCACGCTTAAATCCGGCAAGCGCCATGTGGTGCCGCGTCGGACCTACTACATCGACGAGGACTCCTGGCAGATCCTGATGGCCGACGGGTATGACGCCCAGGGCAAACTGGGACGCCAGATGTATTCGCTGACGCTGCTGGCACCGGACCTGCCGGCGCTCACCGCACAGATCATGTGGGGCAGCTACAACCTCGACACCGGCGCCTACTTCCTCAACTCCTCGAGCAATGACCTGGCGGTTCAGTACCAGAAAGTCGCGAAGCCTTCGGCCTCTTACTTCACGCCGGATGCGATGGCCAACGAAAACATGCGTTGAACCCTGGGGGGCTGCGACGGGCGAGAAGCTCGTCGCGGTCGCGAGCGATTTTCCAAGCGGGATAAAGACATGAACGTTGAAAAAATCTTTGCGAGTTTTCGCCTGCGATGGGGTGTCTGCGCCCTGGCGTTGTGTCTGTTGGCGAGCACGTCCATGGCTGCGCAAGCCGCGACGTTCGCGGTGCTGCAGCAGCCGGCGTTGCTGACCGCCAAGGCCCCGCGCGCGGTATTGCTCGGGTTGGCCCGGGCCGGGGAGCGTTTGGTGGCGGTCGGAGAGCGGGGCATCGTGCTGCTCTCGGACGACTCGGGGAAAAGTTGGCGCCAGGCCAGTGTGCCGGTCAGCGTCAGCTTGACGGAGGTGCAATTCGTCGATGCCGAGCAGGGTTGGGCGGTCGGTCATCTGGGTGTGGTGTTGCACAGCGAGGACGGCGGTGAAACCTGGCACAAGCAACTCGACGGCGAAGGTGCTGCCAAGTTGGCAGTGCAGGCAGCGCAGCGTGATGCCGATCAGTCGGATGGCGCCAGCAACCTGGAACAGGCACGGCATCTGCTGAGCGACGGACCGGACAAGCCGTTTCTCGACCTGTACTTCAGTGACCGGCTGCATGGCTACATCGTGGGTGCCTACAACCAGATCTACCGCACTGACGACGGCGGGCAAAACTGGCAACCCTGGATGCAGCATGTGGCCAATCCGCAGGGCCTCAACCTGTATGGCATCCGTGCCTCGGGCAATGACCTGCTGCTGGTGGGGGAGCGCGGTTTGCTGTTGCGTTCGAGCGATGCCGGGCATTCGTTCCAGGCCTTGAAATCACCTTATGAAGGCAGCTTTTTCGGTTTGCTTGGCACCCGCAGCGGCGCCTTGATTGCCTATGGATTGCGCGGCAACGCCTGGTGGTCCGATGACCGTGGCAACCGTTGGCGGCGCCTCGACACCGGCGTCGACTCAACGCTTGCGACCGCCATCGAACTGCGTGACGGCAGCCTGCTAATGGTCAGCCAGAGCGGTGAATTTTTGTTCAGCCATGACCAGGGCCGCAGCTTCGACAAACGTCAGAGCCGCAGCGGCGCGACGGTCGCGGCCCTGCAGCAGGCGGCCGACGGCAGTCTGGCCAGCGTCGGTTTGAGTGGCGTGGCCGCTGACCAGGATCCGCGGGCGTCCGGCAAACCTTGAAACTTCACGGTGTAGCGCTATCGGGCCGAGGCCCGTGCAACAGGAGTCAGACTTGAAAGACGACAAAACCCAAACCGTGATCGGCCGCCTGGAAGACTTTGACCAGGCTTCGGGCAACTTCGCCGAGCGAGCGATTTTCAACCATCGACCGCTGATGATCCTGCTGTGTCTGTTGGTGACTCTGCTGCTCGGTTGGCAAGCAACGCGCATCGGCATCAACGCCAGTTATGAGAAGACCATCCCGACTGGACACCCTTATGTCGCCAACTTCCTGGCAAATCGCAGCGAGTTGAGTGGCCTGGGCAACTCGTTGCGGATCGCCGTGGAGGTCAAGCAGGGCAATATATTCAGCAAGGACTACCTCGACACCCTGGCCAGGCTCAACGATGAGCTCTACCTGCTGCCGGGCGTCGATCGGCCTTATATGAAGTCGTTATGGACCCCGACCACGCGCTGGACCGCAGTGACAGAGGAGGGCCTCGATGGCGGTACGGTGATCCCCGACGACTACGATGGCTCTGCCGCCAGCATCGAACAAGTGCGGACCAACGTCGCCCGTTCTGGCGAGGTCGGCCAGTTGGTGGCCGGCAACTTCAAGTCCAGTGTGATCTTCGTGCCCTTGCTCGAAATCAGTCCGCAGACGGGCAAAGCCCTGGACTACGGCGAGTTTTCCCGGCAACTGGAAGCCCTGCGGGACAAGTACCAGACCGATGATCTGCGAATTCACATCACCGGTTTCACCAAAATTGTCGGTGATCTGATCGAGGGGTTGACCCAGGTACTGCTGTTTTTCGTGGTGGCGGTACTGGTGACTGTGGTGGTGCTCTATGGCTACACCCGTTGCGCACGCAGCACCTTGGTGGTGGTGACGTGTTCGCTGGTGGCGGTGCTCTGGCAGCTCGGTCTGCTCGCCATCCTCGGTTATGAGCTGGACCCTTATTCGGCGCTGGTGCCGTTTCTGGTGTTCGCCATCGGCATGAGTCATGGCGCGCAAAAGATGAACGGCATCATGCAGGACGTCGGTCGCGGCACCCATCGGGTGGTGGCCGCGCGTTATACCTTTCGCCGATTGTTTGCCGCCGGCATGACCGCGTTGCTCTGCGATGCGGTGGGCTTCGCGGTGTTGCTGCTGATCAATATTCGGGTGATTCAGGACCTGGCGATCACCGCCAGCCTCGGCGTGGCGGTGCTGATCTTCACCAACCTGATTCTGCTGCCGATCCTGCTCAGCTATATCGGTGTCAGCCCGGCAGCGGCACAACGCAGCCTGAGTTCGGAAACCGCCGAGCTGCAGGCGCAGATCAAGCATCCGTTGTGGCGTTTTCTCGATCTGTTCACCCAGCGGCGCTGGGCCATTGGCGCCATGCTGGGCGGCCTGCTTCTGGCCGCGTTCGGTTTTGCCGTGAGCCTGCACCTGAAAATTGGTGATCTTGATCCCGGCGCACCGGAGCTGCGCGCCGACTCGCGCTACAACCGCGATGCGCTGTTCATGACCCGCAACTATGCGGCCAGCTCGGATATTTTCGTGGTCATGATCAAGACCCCGGAAGATCAGTGCACGCGCTACGCCAGCCTGTCTGCGGTAGATGCGCTGGCCTGGCAGCTGGAGCAACTACCGGGTGTGGAGTCGACCACCTCCATGGCGGCGCTGAGCAAGATCGCCACGGTGGGTTACAACGAAGGTAACTTCAGATGGTATGAGCTGATTCCCAATGACGGCGCGTTGGGTGCGGTGCAGACCCGAGCGCCGCGGGAGCTGTTCAATCAAGGTTGCTCGATGCTGTCGCTGTACGTTTACCTGGCCGATCACAAGGCAGATACCTTAAATCGGGTAGTGGAGGCCAGCGAGAAATTTATCGCTGAGCATCAGGTGCCAGAGGTCAAATTCATGTTGGCCGCCGGCAGTGCCGGGATCGAAGCCGCGACCAACATCGTGGTGAAAAAATCCATGAACGAGATGCTGTTCTGGGTTTACGGTGCGGTCAGCCTGTTATGCCTGCTGACCTTCCGCAGTTGGCGCGCTACCCTCTGTGCAATGCTGCCGCTTCTGCTCACCTCGATTCTTTGCGAGGCGCTGATGGTGAGTCTGGGCATGGGCGTGAAAGTCGCGACACTGCCGGTGATCGCACTCGGCGTGGGTATCGGCGTTGACTACGCGCTCTATGTGTTGAGCGTGATCCTGGCTCGAATGCGTGCCGGCGATACCCTGGCCCAAGCGTATTACCAGTCGTTGCTGTTCACCGGCAAAGTGGTCTTGCTGACCGGCATGACACTGGCGGTCGCGGTGTCGACCTGGGCTTTGTCACCGATCAAGTTCCAGGCGGACATGGGCATCCTGCTGGCCTTCATGTTCCTGGTGAACATGCTCGGCGCGTTGATCCTGCTGCCGGCACTGGCCTGGCTGCTGCTGCCGCAGAAGGTCTTCGCAAAAAAGCCTGAAACGAGTCTGCTTGCGCAGTTAGTCAAGGAGAGCTGAAGGGCTCGGCAAGGAGGCACTCCGCGACAACGCCCCGGGTAAATCCGCAGCGAGAACTGCCGCGACCCAGGCGCCAACGGCTGGCGAGTATGAGAACGAAGGCATGGGCTATTCGATTCTTGCCCACGCCGCAGTCCAGGAGGATATCGCCAATGGCATTCTGGTGGGGCATGCCATTGAGAGACCCGGCATCCGGTCTACCGTTTCGCTCACTACGCTCAGGGAGCGCAGAAACAGTCGCCTGGCGTTGAGTTGGGAAAAAATTCTGTTGGAAACTTTAGAAGAGCTTGTGACGGTTGGAGCCTGGAAGGAGGCCGCTCTTTGGCTTGGTAGAGAGGGCGCGTGAGAGAGCATCACGTAAGCATCGCAGCGAAAATTCAGTGGATGGCGCACCGCTCGTTTCGCCCATTCTCCGAATGACGTGATGAGTTGTTCATGTGCACTAATGGGAATAAGTATTAATTGCGAATGGTTTTGTATAGCATGCACGGGTCTTTATTGGCGTTTTTACCCTGTGCATTGGCCTATTCGTAAAGGTTTCCCTCTCCATGCGTCGAACCCTGTTTTCCATTTGTGTACTGCAAGCGTTGTCGTCTTCCTCATGGGCTGAACAAACGGATGTAGCCCCCTCAACGCTTGAGCTGGACGCAACCGATGTTGTCGGTACCGCGAATTACGAAAGGGCGGACGGGCCGGTTCAGGGTTATCGGGCAACGCGCTCGGCCAGCGCCACGCGTACCGACACGTCGATCCATGAAACCCCGCAATCGATCAGTGTAGTCTCGAAGGATGCGGTCGAGGATCTCGGAGCGACCCGTTTGCAGGAAGCACTGGACTACGCCGGGGGCGTGGGGCGGGCGAACAATTTCGGTGGGCAGGGCCTGACCACGTTTACCGTTCGTGGCTTCACCACTGGCGAGTTTTACCGCAACGGTTTTCCGATCAACCGCGGCTACCCGAACATGCCGGATGCCAACACCATCGAGCGACTCGAAGTGCTGCGCGGCCCGGCAACCATGCTCTACGGTCGGGGTGATCCTGGCGGGACGTTTAACGTAGTTTCCAAACAGCCGCTACCCGAGCGCACCGTCACCTTGGGCAGTCAATTGAACGATCAGGGCATGAAGCGCGGCACGCTGGACGCTTCCGGCCCGCTCGACGAAGAAGGCCGCCTGGCTTATCGACTGAACGTAGTGGGCGAGGGCGGCGACACCTTCCGCGATCACGTCGAAACCGAGCGCTACGGAATCACTCCTGTGCTGACGTGGCAGGCAACCGATGCGACCAAGCTCATTTTCGAAGGCGATTTCATGCGCAACAACGCGCCTCTGGATCGTGGCGTTACGCGTTACGCCAAACAGATTGGCACCGCCTCCCGAGACAGCTTTTTCGGCGAAAAAGACGTTGGCAAATTGCACAACGACAACAACATGGCGCAATTGCGTTTCGAGCACATGCTCAATGACGACTGGACGCTGGGAGGCGGCTTCCAGTGGCTTGATGGTTCGCTCAAGGGCAACGCGGTCGAGGCCAACGGTATTGCCGATGACGGCCGCACCTTGGGGCGCAACTTCAACTATCGCAAGCTGGAATGGACCGATAAGGACACCCAACTCAATTTGACCGGCCATTTCGATACCGCTGGTTTGCAGCACACTTTGCTCACCGGTATCGAGTACGAAGATTACGACTACAAGTCGATCATTCAACGCTCCAGCGGTGCTGTCGGCGCGTACCCGATCGACATCTTCGATCCGGTGTACGGCCAGCCGCGTCCGGCGCTGACTCGAACGCCGACTCATGACAAGGAAAACCTCAAGACGTATGCCGCGTTCGTGCAGGATCAGGTGGCACTGACCGACAAACTGAAAGTGCTGGCAGGGGCGCGTTTCGAACGTTTCGAACATGACTACGAAACCTACGTGCCGGGCGGCAAGAGCTGGCAGGCCAGTGACAACGCGGTGACCCCGCGCATTGGCGTGACCTACGATTTGACCGAGACATTAGCGGTCTACGCCGACACCGCGCGATCGTTCAAGCCCAACACCGGGGCAAGCCGTCTCGGCGGTGGGTTTGCGCCGGAGAAGGGCAAGTCTTACGAAATGGGTATCAAGTGGGAAGCACTGGATGAGCAGTTGAGTGTCGATGCGGCGATCTATCAGATCGAGAAACGTAACGTTTTGACCACCGATCCCGTTGATTCGACCTTCAGCGTTGCTGCCGGTGAAGTGAGCAGCCGCGGTTTCGACGTCAACGTCGCCGGTAACATCACTCCCGAATGGCGCGTGATCGGCGGCTACGCCTATGTCGATGCAGTGGTGACCAAAGATAACGTGCTGCGCTCTGGCACTCGCCTGCTAAACATCCCGAAAAACAGCTTCAGTCTGCTCAATATGTATGAGTTCCAGGACGGTACCCTCAAGGGGCTCGGCCTGGGCAGCGGACTCAAGTACGTCGACGAGCGCGCTGGGCAAACCGCCAACACCGCGTTTTCGATGGGCAGCTACACCGTCGTTGACTTGCTCAGCTTCTACAAGATCAATGACAAGGTGCGGCTCAATCTCGACGTGAAAAACCTGTTTGATCGCGATTACGAAGAAGGTGCGTTCGGCAACGTATACGCCTATCCGGGTGCGCCACGAACCGTGCAAGTCGGTATTTCCTACACCTTGTAACGCGCCTTGCTGGCGCACGCTGCGCTTGCTCGATGAGGTCGGATACGCCGCTCTCTATCGTCATGAGTATTCCGGTCCATGTGTCTGGATCTGGCCCTGTCGAGCGATCAATATGTCGAAATCAGACTTAAACATGCAGTGAGCAGGTTATATGGATTGAAGACGAGTCCCGTACGGTTGCGCATAAATTTGTCGCCGTGTGGTCGTAGTCCCACTGGAGCTGGGTGTTCGTGCCCCAGGCCGATATAACCGGTCGCTTAGGGCGCCAGTTAAAGCTGTCGGAGGATAGTCGATGAAAGTTCGATACTGGTAAGAAATGGCGAATCAACCAGATCCCGAGTCATGCATGTTGCACCGTGAGGTGCAGGGTGAAGCGTTGACAGGGGAAACCGATAGGCCAGCCATTGAGCTGCGTAATCAGGAATCCAGGATGCCGATGCTGTTAAGCGAAGCAGAAGGCAATTCGGAGCATGGCGTTAACCGGCCAGCAGATTGCCAGGTTTTCACACTGTCTGTACTGAGCGGCGTTTTTGTTTGCGCGTAGTGTGTTGGGCTGCGTCGAAAGAGAGATCACAACCTCTGTTTCCGTTCCGGCGCTTCCTGCGGAAGCTGCCTCTAAACCCGTTCTTTAGGCCTGTAGGTGTAGGCAAGAGACCATTCGAAAAGTTAGCCGCTGGTCGAAAAGCAATACTTCATCCAGGGTGTGGGCTGAAGTGTGGGCTGGCAGGTTTTTTCTAAAAGCCAGAAACGACAAAGCCCTGAAAAATCAGAGCTCTGTCGTATATAAGATGGCGGAGGCGATGACATCTCTTATTGTGTCCCAAGTCCACCAAATCATCCTGGCGTATCAAGGTATCAATGAGCTTGTCGCCTAACAGGTTCCAACTGCGACCCGCTTCTGTTTCATGCGGTGCTCTACTGCGTTCCAGTCGTACCATTGGAAAAGTCCACTTACCGAAGGGCCCCTTTCGCGTGGATGACCACACTCGAATTTTCCATGGCGATTACTCGGTGGAAACCGGTAGCAACGCTCATTATTGAGTCTGCTCGCAGACTGAGGGTACACATAGAGGTAGAAAAATTTTCGACGTGAAAATTTCCCTTTATTTTCAATAACAATGAGAAAGGTTCGATTCCGGCTTCGGCACCATCTAAAAATCAAGGGTTTGCGGGCGAAAGCTGATGCAAACCCTTGTTCGTTTCTGACTCGCAATAGGGATTGGGTCGCCATTCACTTGGCCTCCCGGACCAACTCGCTTTATTCCTCAATCAATTCCTGCGGTGCAACCACCCAGACGCTGCACGGCATCTTGTACAGCAAGTGTTCCACCGTACTGCCGACCAACCTGTCCAAAACACGATGCCCGACCCGGCCCATGACAATCATGTCGATGTCATAAGCGGCTGCGTAGCTGGAAAGTACCTTGGCCGGGTTGCCCATGATCATGTGTTGGCGCTCCGGCGGGATACCGTTGCGCTCCGACAGTTCGCGGAAGGCATCAGCCTGTGCATCGAACAGGGTTTTGGCTTTGCTGGAAGAGAAAAACGTCGAGCCATCGCGGAAACCGAATTCGTCAGAGCTGATGGATGAAAGGTCATGGGCATAGATAACGTCGAGTTCTGCATGACAGGTGCTCGCCAGTTTTGCGGCGTCTTGCAGAATTCTGTCATTGAAGCCCTCGTACTGCCCATCGCGATGGAAAGGGTCGACGGCAGCGACAATCTTGCGCGGCAGGACATGGCGCATATGGCTGACAAAATGCAAAGGCACCGGGCATTCACGCAGCAGATGAATATCCAGCGGAGTAAACATCAGGCGCGACAGGAGCGATTCGTGTTCCAGTGCCTTGATCAGTGCAGCCATGGGTTGTTCTTTGAGATGGATGAGGATTTCCTGCAAGGGACGCTCCACCCAGACCACTTCAGTGGTGACGTGTACCCCGATTTTGCGCAACGGACGGGCCTGGTCTTCCAGCCATTGGCGATGGCGTTCAACGTACCCGAGCCGCATCTGTTCCAGCGCCTGTCCATTGACCATCCCAGCGGTCGCCAGCCCTTCGAGATAGTCGAACGCCACGATGTGCAGCGCCGCATCTGACGCTTTTGCCAGCGCGGCGGCCCGGTCGAAAGCGGGGCTGTTTTCCATCAAGGGCGAGGCGACCAACATGAAACGCGTTTGATCAGACATGACAATTCTCCCGCAGGTAATCGTGCAAATGCTTGCTCCAATGACGCCGGTGCAATGGGGAAGTGAAGCTTTGCAACAATCATGCGGCTGGCCGGGGAGGCGGGCTTGATCTTTGTCAAACGCAAGGGGCAGCGACAATGCCGCCCGACGTACGGTTATCCGCGCTGCGTTCAGTGACGACATTGTTGACCATTATCAACCTTTCGTCCGTCACCCCGGCGCAGTCTTGGCTTCGTGCTGAACTCTTGCGCACATCGAACAAAATAAGGGATCACCATGGCGACCATGAAAGCGGCAGTTTTCGTTGAAAAAAACCGGATCGTGCTGGAGGACAAACCCGTCCCCGAAGTCGGGCCGCTGGATGCACTGATCCGCATCACCACCACGACCATTTGCGGTACCGACGTGCACATCTTGCGCGGCGAGTATCCGGTGGCCAAAGGGCTGACTATGGGTCATGAGCCGGTAGGTGTCATCGAACGGCTGGGCTCGCAGGTGCGTGGCTTTGTCGAGGGGCAGCGAGTCATTGCCGGCGCCATCACGCCCAGCGGGCAAAGTTACGCGTGCCTGTGCGGCTGCGGCTCGCAGGATGGCCCGGACACCCGCCATGGCTTTCGCGCCACGGGCGGCTGGAAATTCGGCAACATCATTGATGGCTGCCAGGCCGAGTACGTGCTGGTGCCGGACGCGATTGCCAATTTGTGCCCCATCCCGGATGGCCTCAGCGATGAGCAGGTGCTGATGTGCCCGGACATCATGTCCACCGGTTTTTCCGGGGCGGAGCGTGGCGAGGTGAGCATCGGCGATACCGTTGCCGTGTTTGCCCTCGGGCCAATCGGCCTCTGCGCAGTGGCCGGTGCACGTCTCAAGGGCGCGACCACCATTATTGGCGTTGATGCCGTGGCGGAGCGGATGAGCGTTGCGCGGCAGTTAGGCGCGACCCACGTGGTCAATTTCAAGGACGGCAACGTCGTCGAGCAAATCATGGCCCTGACCGAAGGCCGTGGTGTCGATGTGTCTATCGAGGCGCCGGGCACTCAAGGGACTTTCGAGTCCGCACTGCGGGTGTTGCGCCCGGGCGGCCGGTTGTCCAGCCTTGGCGTTTATTCAAGTGATCTGCGCATTCCTCTCGATGCCTTCGCCGCAGGATTGGGTGACTACAGCATCGTCACCACCCTGTGCCCCGGTGGCAAGGAACGCATGCGCCGCTTGATGGCGGTGGTGAACAGCGGCGGTGTGGACCTGTCTCCCCTGGTGACTCACCGTTTCAAACTCGACGACATTGAAGCGGCCTATGAGTTATTTGCTCACCAACGGGACGGTGTGATGAAGGTGGCGATTACGCCGTGAGGGTGTGTGGGGATTTTTGTCCGGGAAGGCGAGGCCTGCGCAGATGACAAACCCATGAATGAAACCCTCGGCATGACGGGAGCAGCGGCGGCGTTGGGAATCGGCATGCTCATTGGACTTGAGCGCGAGCGGCACAAAGGGAAAGGAGAAAGCCGTGCCTGTGCCGGGTTGCGCACGTTTGCCATTACCGCGCTGTTGGGCTACGTAGCAATGCAGGTCGGTGGCGGTCTGCTGGTAGGCATCGTGGCGATCACGCTGGGGTTGCTGGTCACCGTGGCGTACTGGCGCAACCTGAGTGATGACCCGGGCGTGACCAGCGAAGTCGCATTGCTCACGGTGTTGGTCCTGGGGGCACTGTGTAGCACTGCGCCCGAACTGGCCATTGCCATTGCCGTGGTGATGACGGGATTGTTGACGTATCGACAGAAGCTGCACCACTTTGCCCGCAGCCAATTGACTGATGCAGAGATGCGCGACGGTCTGGTCCTGCTGACTGCCGCACTGGTGGTGTTGCCGCTGGTGCCTGATCGCTTTATCGGTCCCTATGCCGCCATCAATCTGCGCACCATTTGCACCCTTACGGTATTGCTCATGGTGGTGGGGGCGGTGGGACATATTGCTGTTCGTACGCTGGGCACCCGGTATGGCTATGCGATCAGCGCCATCGCCTCCGGATTTGCGTCGAGCACCGTGACCATTGCCGTTATGGGCCATATTGCCGCCAAGGATCCGGACAATATCAAGGTCATTAGCGCAGCGGCGTTATTGTCCAACCTCGCTACCGTCACCCAGGTCGGCCTGATCCTGGGAACGGTCGATACCGATCTGTTGCGTCACATCTGGGGCCCGCTGTTGTTTGGTGCCGTCGCCACGGCGCTGTATGGCCTGTGCTTGATGTTTCCAAGGCCATCAATTGGCGCGAGCCAACCGATCAAGGTGGGTGGCGCGTTCAATCTCAAGCTGGCCCTGCTCGTCACCTTGACCATGACGGGGATCACTTTCCTGTCGTCGGTGATGCTTAGCCACTACGGCGAAGTGGGGGTGATGCTGACGGCGATCTTTACCGGTTTCGCCGATGCCCATTCCTCGACAGCGTCGATTGCCACATTAGCCAAGTCGGGCCAGTTGCCGTTCGACGCCATTGCCGTCCCTACGCTGATCGCCGTCAGCAGTAACTCGCTGAGCAAATGCCTGGTGGCCTGGGTCAGTGGCGGGCGACGGTTCGCCGCTTATCTCATCCCGGGGCAGGTGTTGCTGACGGCGGCGATGTGGGCCGGCATCTTGCTGCTCTGAGGTACATCTCGCGTTGGGCTGATAAAGATCAAGTCGACTGAATCGGGACCGCGCAATCTGTATGCCTACGCTATCCAGAAGGCCTTATGCCGAGGTGTCCCATGTCACAGACTCAGCGCTTATTGTTAATAGCTCCTTCAGCCATGACCCGTACACCGGCGTTCGACCGGGCTGCCGCATTGGCTCGGGCGATGCAAATGCCATTGCATATCGTGGCATTCGATTATTCGCAGGCACTGGCGGTGGCCGGCTTGTTCGCTCCCGAACAAATGAGCCTTGCACGTGACGGCTATCTGCAAACCCACCGGCACTGGCTCACGGAACAGGCCGGGTTGATGAGCAAGCACGGCGTGGAGGTCACCAGCGAAGTGGTGTGGGTGCAGCACCCTTATGAGGAAATCCTGCACTTCGTCAACGAGATGCCGCTGGCGCTGATCATCAAGGATGCGCAGGAAGAGTCGGCGCTCAAGCGAGTGTTTTTCACGCCGCTGGATTGGCAATTGCTGCGCGATTGTCCGGTGCCGGTGCATCTGGTGACCAACGCCCTCAACCCACGCCCGCGCAACGTGCTGGCCATCGTCGATGTGCTGCGCAACGAAGACCAGGACCTGGTGTTCAACGACCAGATCATCGATGCCGCGACCAAACTGGCCGAGGTATGTGACGCCCGGCTTGAGCTGTTGCATGCCTATGACTGGACGGCCGTGTATGCCAAAGACATTGGCTTTGGCGCGCTGCCGATGGCCGTTGGTATTTATGAAAGCCTGGGCTCGGCGCAGCACGAGGCGTTTGCGGCATTGGCCGAACGCCACGGTGTGCCACCGGAATGCCGGCACCTCATCGAGGGCATACCGCTGAACAGTATTTGTGAGTTCGCCGCCGAGCATCACACCGATGTCATCGTGATGGGGACGGTGCAACACAAGGGACTTAACAAACTACTGGGAACCACGGCCGAGCAGCTGTTACAGCAGGCGCCGTGCAGTGTGCTGGCGATCAAGCCGGGCCGGATGCTGCAGTCCTGAAGGTGGATCGCCCCGCGATGAAACGTTGGCCGTGACATCGCGGGGCGAGGGTTTACAGGTAAAGACGATGAATGACCTGATGGCTGTCTTCGGGGTCATTGTGTGTTTCGAAGCCCAGTGCTTTGGCCAGGTCGCGCATCGGCGTATTGCTGGAGGCGTCCACCGAATACATCTGGCGAAAACCGTTCTTGCGCGCGGCTTTGATCAAATGTTCCATCAGAAGTGTGCCCAGGCCCAGGTGCTTCCATTCATCAGCGACCGTAACGGCGCATTCACATTCGAATTCGCCCGTGGCGGCATACCGGCTCACACCGATCTCGACCAGTTGGCCGTTGTCGTGGACCAGGGCAATGAAGGCCAGGCGCTTGTTGTTGTCGGTGTCCATCAACTGATCGAGCAAAGCGCCGCTGGGTTCGTTGATCTGCGCCAGAAAACGCATGTGGCGAGACTCGGGAGAGAGCCGTTTGATGAAGGCGTATTCACGCTCGCGGTCTTTCTCCGCCAACGGCCGGATCAATACGTGGCGACCATCCTTGAGCGCTTCGATCCAGTACTTTCCGGAGACCGCGGCATAGGCCGCCGCCGCCCGGTCATTGTGGTCTTTGACGGTGAGCATGGGGTAATCCTCCAGCGGGTTTGAAAAAAGAAGCGCGCAGTGATGAACCGCGCCGTTCGTTCCTTTCTACGCCACTGTCGGCGTTTGAATCTGATCTGGATCAGAGAGTCGTGACGAAGCGCATTCATTTGTAGCTGTTTGACGTAAATCAACCCGGGGCAGGGAGCAACGGGTGCAGTCTGAGCTACCTGCCGGCCCGTGCGGGCTGGTGTCGAATCGAGGTGTGTGATGGGCCACTATCAACGTTTGTTGCTGATCGCCGACCAAACCCTGCATCCATCCCCGGCGATGTTGCGTGCCGTCGCGCTGGCCAAGGAAAGCGGGGCGGTCCTGGATGTGCGGGCCTTTGTCGAACCGGCACCGGTGGTGCATTTGTGGGAGGAGAAAGTCGATGACGCGAGGTACCAGGGCTATTTGCGCCGCTATCGTCGCTGGGCTGCCGATGAGACGGACCGGCTCAATGAGGCAGGGGTTGAGGCGACTGTCGAAGTGGTGTTCACCACCCATTCGCTGCTGGACATTCTGAAGACGGTCGAAGACCTCAAACCCGACCTGCTGATCAAGGACGTCACCCTTGAACCGCTGCTCAAGCGCGTGTTTATAACCCCGCTCGATTGCCACTTGTTGCGCGAATGCCCGGTCCCGGTGCATTTGGTCAACCAGGCACGATACAGCTTGCCGCACCGTATCGTGGCGGCGGTAGACCCGTCCGATCCCTCAACCCAGATCAACGGCCTCAACGACACCATCATCCAGACCGCCAACGCATTAGCCTTGCAATGCGACGCGCCGCTGCACCTGCTTTATGCCTATGATTTGTCGCCAGCCTTCAATGGCGACGCGCCGCTGGCCGGCGGCTGGGGCGTGGACTACCTCGAAGATCTGCGTGAATCGTTGCACCTGGCCTTTGTCACCCTGGCGGATCGCTACGGCGTGCCGCCCGAGCGTCGGCATTTCATCATGGGGCTGCCGGTGCCGGTGATCAGTGAATTCGTCGAGCAATACCTGGTAGACGTGGTGGTGATGGGGACGGTGCACCGGGTGGGCATTGACCGGATGATCGGCAGCAACACCGAGTGGGCACTGTACTCGGTGCCAGGGAGCATTCTGGCCGTGGGGCAGGGCGTCAGGGCGTGAGGACGATTGCTCCGTTGAACTGGCCCGCCCTTAAACACGCCAGGGCTTCATTGGCGTCGTCGAGGGCGAATCGGGTGACGTCGCACTGCATCGGCGTGTGTTGCAATTCTGCGAAAAACGCGATGCCGTCTTCCCGTGTCAGGTTGGCCACCGAGCGGACGCTGCGCTCGCCCCACAGCAGCCGATAGGGAAACGCCGGAATGTCACTCATGTGAATACCGGCGCACACCACACAGCCACCTTTGACGGTAACCGCCAGCGCCGCCGGAACCAGCGCACCGACGGGAGCGAAGATCAGACTGGCATCGAGCAGATGCGGCGGTGCCTGGTCCGAAGGACCGGCCCATCTGGCGCCCAGGGATCGTGCATAGGTTTGGCTTGCCTGATCATCCGGTCGGGTGAAGGCGTACACCTGCTGACCTCGGCCCTGCGCCACCTGAATGGCCAAATGGGCGGCAGCGCCGAAGCCATAGAGTCCGAGGTGGCGTGCATCCTTGACCATTTGCAAGGCCCGGAAGCCGATCAGCCCGGCACACAGCAGCGGTGCCGCTTGCAGGTCCGACAGTGCCTGCGGAATGTGAAAGCAGAAGCGCGGGTCGGCCACGGTGTATTCCGCGTAACCACCGTCCAGATGACAACCGGTGAACTGCGCCTGATCGCAAAGATTCTCCCGGCCCGAGCGGCAAAACCCGCATTGACCGCATGTCCAGCCCAACCATGGGACGCCCACTCGCCGGCCAATCCAGTCGGGGCCGACATCGGCGCCTGCCGCTATGACTTCGCCGACGATTTCATGCCCCGGTACTCGCGGCAGCACCGCTTGTGGCAACTCGCCGTCCACCAGATGCAGGTCGGTGCGGCACACACCGCAGGCCAGGACTTTAAGCAAGAGTTGGTGGCGTCCGGGCGTCGGGATTGGACGCTCTTCCCTTTGCAGTGGCTGGTTGGGCGTGTGCAGGACCATGGCACGCATGATGCAATTCCAGTCAACCGGCGGATTAGCACAGAGGAGGACGATGACAGCCTGAAATCAACTGCTTGAGTCCTTCCATGTTGCGGATTCTCACGTCACGCCCTGTTATTTCGACCAGTTCCTGATCCCGCAGGTGCGCAATACCTCGGCAAACGGTTTCCAGCCGCAACCCCAGGTAGGAGCCGATTTCCTCGCGGCGCATTTTCAGAACGAAATTTTTGGACGAATACCCGCGCATACTCAAACGCTGCGACAGGTTGAGCAAAAAGGCTGCCAGGCGCTCATCCGAATTCATATTGCCCAGCAGCATCAGCATGTCGTGATCGCGCACGATTTCCCGGCTGAGGATTTTGTTCAGGTTATGTTGCAGCGAGGGCAGCTCCCGGGAGAGTTTTTCCAGGTGCGCGTAATGAATGGGGCAGACTTCGCTGTCCTCCAGGGCAAATGCATTACACGTATGCAGGTCGCTGCTGATAGCGTCCAGGCCGAGCATTTCACCGGGCATCTGGAACCCCGTGACCTGCTCGCGACCATCGATCGACAGCACACTGGTCTTGAATGAACCGATGCGCACGGCGTACAGCGAACGAAGCGGATCGTCGGTGCGATAGAGGGCCGCGCCTTTTTTAACCTTGACGCGTTGCACGATCAGAGTGTCCAGGCGCTCGATTTCCTGATCGGACAGCCCAAGCGGCAGACACAACTCCAAAACGCTGCAGTTGGAACAGGCAGACTTGAGGTGATGACTTTCCAACGGCCTGGTTTCAGACATGATCCGAATGCCTCGCAAAGGGTTTTGTAAGCTTAGTTCCCACATCGGCGGACAAACACTTGATTCAAATTACCGAGGATCTAATAGACGAACGGGGCGTGCTCGGTCCGCCGTCAAAAACTGAGCCGTCCGGTTTGAATGCCATCTGCGAGACTTGATGTATATCAAATCATCAGCCGTTCAGACTCTCACAATAGACGAAAGTCTATCGATAGGCTGAGCCTGTGACGGGAGGGTTCATGAGCGACTTCCTGAATGCTGAACAACTGGAGGGACTGGACGCCTATTGGCGCGCATCCAATTATCTGGCCGTCGGGCAGATTTACCTCAAGGACAACCCGCTACTCAGGCAGCCCCTGACCCTGGCGCACATCAAGCCGCGCCTGTTGGGGCATTGGGGCACGACGCCGGGGTTGAACCTGATCTATACGCATCTCAATCGACTGATCAATCAGTATGACCTGAACATGATATTTGTCGCCGGTCCCGGCCATGGCGGTCCTGCGGTGGTGGCTCAAACCTACCTGGAAGGTACTTACACCGAGTGCTATCCATTAGTGGAGCGCAATAGCAACGGTCTGGCTCACCTGTTTCGGCAGTTTTCCTGGCCGTATGGCATCTCCAGCCATGTGTCGGCACAGATTCCTGGATCGATCCACGAAGGCGGCGAACTGGGCTACAGCCTGGCTCATGCCTACGGCGCCGCGTTTGACAATCCAGACCTGATCGTCGCCTGCGTCATCGGTGACGGCGAGGCCGAAACCGGTACGCTGGCGGCCAGTTGGCACTCCAACAAGTTTCTCAATCCTGCACGTGACGGGGCTGTATTGCCGATCCTGCACCTCAACGGCTACAAAATCGCCAACCCCACGGTGCTGTCCAGAATCAGTGAGGATGAACTGTCAGCACTGTTCTATGGCTACGGCTACGATCCGTACTTCGTGGAAGGCGATGACCCGGTGCAGGTGCATCAGGCGCTGGCCCGGACGCTGGACACGATAGTGCTGAACATTCGCGAAATTCAGCGTGTGGCACGCCATTCGCCGCCCCTCGGCGTCCCTGAACGTCAGCTGTGGCCCATGCTGGTATTACGCACGCCCAAAGGCTGGACGGGCCCGAAATTCGTCGATGGTCATCGGGTCGAAGGCACCTGGCGCGCGCATCAGGTACCCCTGGCCGATTTTCGGCAGCCTGTTCATCTGCGCCAACTGGAGGAATGGCTCAACAGCTACCGTCCGGACGAACTGTTCGATGCAACGGGCGCCTTGTTGCCCGAGATTGCTGCGCTGGCACCCACCGGGCATCGACGCATGAGTGCCAATCTTCACGCCAACGGCGGGGTGTTGTTGCGCGCGCTGGACCTGCCACGATTTGCCGATTACGCGGTGAAATTCGAAGGGCCCGGCAGCCTGCGTGCCGAAGCGACGCGGGTGCTGGGTACGTTTTTGCGTGATGTGATGAAAAACAGTCTGGCCGCCAACAACTTCCGCCTGTTCGGCCCCGATGAAACCGCCTCGAACCGACTGGATGCGGTGTATGAAGTCAGTGCAAAAACGTGGCTGGACCCGCTGGAGCCAGACGATGTGAACCTGGCGGCCGACGGTCGAGTGATGGAGATCCTCAGTGAGCAGGTGTGCGAAGGCTGGCTCGAAGGTTATCTGCTGACAGGGCGTCATGGTTTGCTGTCCTGTTACGAGGCGTTTATCCATATCGTCGACTCAATGGTCAATCAACACGCCAAATGGCTGAAAACCGCCGCCGAGGTGCCGTGGCGCAAGCCCGTTGCTTCGCTCAATTACCTGCTCACTTCCCACGTCTGGCGCCAGGACCATAACGGTTTCTCTCATCAGGACCCGGGGTTTATCGATTTGGTGGCCAATAAAAAGTCGGACGTGGTGCGGATCTATCTCCCGCCCGATGCCAATTGCCTGCTGTCGGTGACTGACCATTGCCTGAGAAGTCGCGACTACATCAACGTCATCGTCGCCGGCAAGCAACCGGAATGGCAGTGGCTGGATATCGATGCGGCCATCCGGCATTGCCTGGCGGGTATCGGTCGATGGGACTGGGCGTGTCGCGATGAGGGGGATCCGGAGGTGGTGATGGCCTGCGCCGGCGACGTGCCAACCCTGGAAACCCTGGCGGCGGTGACCTTGTTACGCGAATACGTACCGGATGTGCGGGTCAGGGTGGTCAACGTCGTGGACTTGATGGTATTGCAGCCATCGAATCAGCACCCCCACGGTTTGCCGGACACCGCGTTCAATGAGTTGTTTACGGTGGACAAACCGGTGATTTTTGCCTTTCACGGCTACCCGGCGCTGATCCACCGTCTGCTGTACAAGCGCACCAATCATCAGAATTTCCACGTGCGCGGTTACAAGGAGGAGGGCGCGACCACGACACCGTTCGACATGGCGGTGCTCAACAATCTGGATCGTTATCAGTTGGCGCTGGATGTCATCGAGCGGGTACCCCGGCTGCAGGATCAAGTGCAAACCGCGCGATCGCGCTACTGGTCGACCATGGAGAAACACAAGCTCTATCTCATCGAACATGGGCAGGACATGCCCGAAGTGCTGAACTGGCAATGGACGCCGTGGTAGCTCACTGAATACGGCGCCCTCGGCCCTGGGCAGCCGCTGCAATCGAACACTCACCCGAGTAGAGGTAGATCATGAGCCAGTATCAAAGGTTGTTACTGATCATCAACCCGACCTTGCGCGATTCCCCCGCAATCAATCATGCGGCCGCGCTAGCGAAGGCGAGCGGCGCAAGTTTGCATATCGCGGCGCTGATAAAGTCGCTGGACCTTTTATCGTTTCTTGAACAGGGAGATCGGGAACAGGCGCGGCAAAGTTATCTGCAGGATCACCGCGACTGGCTCAAGGCCCAGGCGAGCAATCTGCGGGGGCGTGGACTCGCGGTGACTACCGAAGTGGCATGGGCCGACGATGTGGAGCAAGACATCCTCGCTCATGTCATGGAAATGCAGCCCGACCTGCTGATAAAAGAAATTCAGCATGAATCAGTGCTTAAACGTGCCTTTTTCACCCCACTGGACTGGTATCTGCTGCGGCACTGCCCGATACCGGTGTATCTGGTGGGCGGCAGTGGCTTCGTCTTGCCGCGCAAGATTGTGGCAGCGGTCGAAGTGCCAGAGACCGAGTCTCCCGACAACGAACTCAACGAGCGGATTATTCAGCAAGCGACCGGTCTGGCCATGCAGTGTGGGGCCGACTTGCATTTGCTGTTTGCCTGCGATATTTCGGCCGGTTACCTGGCGGCCATGGATGGTCTGACGCTGGCTGACCTCACCAAAGAGTTGCGCAAAGACCTGGAAAAAAACTTCCTCACGCTGGCGGGCCGGTATGGGGTGTCCGCCGATCATCGACATTTCATTATGGGCCACCCCGTTTCGGTTCTTAGCGAGTTCGCCAAGGAGCAAAACGTCGATGTCATCGTGATGGGAAAGGTTCAGTCACGTCGACTGGACAAGCTGTTGGGCAGTACGACCGAACACATTCTGTATCAGGTACCTTGCTGCATTCTGGCGGTATAGCGGGCTGCGAGCGGTGGTAAAGGAGGTGGTTTACTTGCGCTTCCAATACTTCTGCATTTCCAGAAACAGAAAGGACGCTGTCCAGGTAATGAGGACCAGGCCGGTCAATGCCTGCAGGCCGGTCAGGTACTTGAGATTTCCCACGGGTGAAATATCGCCGAAGCCGATGGTCGTGTAGGTGGTAAAGGAAAAGTAGACACAGTCCAGCAGCGAGCCATCGAAATTGCCGGTCAAGTTGCCCCAGTCACCGGAGCGCACCATCAGGTAATAGACGATAGCGAAGCACCAGACTTCCAGCGCATGGGCTATCAACGCTCCGAATACCCCGACGACAATCCTGAAGCGGCTCCAAAGCTTGAGCCGTGGCAGCCAGTCATTCAGGCGCAACAGGCATTCGTAGTGGATTACCACGACGACGATGACCACCAGTGTATTGATCAACGTGACACCAAGCATGGCGCACCTGCGACGATAGCGGATACCTGTCGACCCGCAATAAGATGTGTCGAAAAGACGTGCTCCTTAGAGTGAAGTCAAGATCACTTGGGCAACTTCCACAATGAATTACACAGACTCAAGTCGCTCATGACAGTGAGCCTCCGTTGACGGGCCGCGAGCGCCTGGTTCGCTCTTTCTACGCCGCAGAGGCGCCAGGACATTGAGCTAAATCAACAAGTCTTCAATGAGGCGCTCTGCCAATCGCCGGCGGGCTATTAATTGATAAAAATCAGAGGGTGCAGCTGTCGGCGTCAGATACTTGGGCTAGCTATCTGAAGCTTTTCCAGCCGCGATAGATTGAGGGCGAAATCATGAACAAGTGTTTGTCCTTGGCGTTGTTGAGCATCCTGTTGGTCACGACTGCCGGTTGCAGTCATAAGTACACGCAGGAGATCGATGCCCGATTGGAGTCCGCCGAAAACAATGCAGCGTCGGCGCGGCTCAGGGCCGATGAGGCGTACTTGAAGGCACAAATGGCTGTCGAGCTAGCCAGCCAGGCGCAACGCACTGCTGATGAGGCGAATGTGCGTATCCGTCGGATGGGCGCAAAGGTGCCCGGCCAGTGAGTGGCAATTGCACGAAGCGCTGACAGGACGTCAGGCTGCATCGAGGCCTGTAAGCATTATCAGGGTGAGGTCGGTCATGTTGAAACTCAAACGTATCCTGTTGATTGCCCCAGCCGAAATGACCCGCACTCCGGCGTTTGAGCGAGCGCGGGCACTGGCCTGTGCCACTGGTGCGTTATTGCATATTGTCGCATTCGACTATGTTCAGGCGCTCGCGGTGGCCGGGCTGTTTGACCACGATGCGATGGCGCAGGCGCGTGAGGGGTATTTGCAAGTGCATCGACACTGGCTGGAGCAGCAAGCCAGGTTTCAACGGTGCGCGGGGTTGCAGGTGACAACGGAAGTGGTCTGGGCGAGATCGAGCCTGGCGCACCTGCTTGAGTACGTAAATGATTTCCATGCGGACCTGGTGATCAAGGACACCCAGTATGTGCCAGCACTCGACCGGGCTTTTCACCAGCCGCTTGACTGGCGGTTGCTGCGCGATTGCCCGGCCCACTTGCACCTGGTGACTGATGCCAGGAACCCCAAGCCGCTCAAAATACTTTGCGCTGTCGATCTGTCTCATTTGGAAGATATGACTCAAGGGCTGAACGACCGGGTCCTCGATCTTGCCTCGACGCTGGCGACCTCCTGCGGGGCCACTTTGTCCCTGTTGAGCGTTAACAGTTGGTCTGTAGTGGGTGATTCTGCGATGAGCGTGCCGACCGTGACGCTGGCTGCCAGCTTGAGAGATGCGGTCAGCGATGCCCAGCAAGAGGCTTTTGAGACGCTTGCCGAGCGTTATGGCATTCAAAAAGCACGCCGACATCTATTAACGGGTATCCCGCATAAAGTCATTACGCAGTTCGCCCGGCAGAATGCTTTTGACATGGTGGTGCTGGGCACGGTCTATCAACACGGCATCGACAGGTTCATCGGCAGTACCGCCGAGAGCGTGCTGAACCGTGCGCCCTGCAGTTTGACCATCGTCAAACCCTTGCCCTGGCTCCATTGAATCAGGACCGGTAACGCTCTCAGTTGATAAAAATCAGCTGCACCTGAGCCATAAAGAGCGATCAATCGAACTCCCCTGAGTGCTCATGGAGACGGCCATGCGAATGACATTTCTCGGTGCGGCTGGCACGGTCACCGGTAGCAAATACCTGCTGGAGCATCGCGACCAACGCGTACTGATCGATTGCGGCCTGTTCCAGGGTTACAAACAGCTGCGATTGCACAATTGGGACCCGTTCCAGCTTCCGGTTGGTGACCTCGGCGCCATCGTTCTTACCCATGCCCACGTGGATCACAGCGGCTACCTTCCAGTACTGGTGCGCAGCGGTTATCGCGGGCCGGTGTATGCCACGCCCGCCACCTGTGAACTGGTGAGGATCCTGCTGTTGGACAGCGGCCGATTACAGGAGGAGGCCGCCGAGTTTGCCAATCGGCATGGTTTCTCCCGGCATAACCCGGCGTTGCCGCTGTATACCGAGCACGATGCCGAGCGGGCACTGAAATTGTTACACCCCGTGGAGTTGCATCATCGGGTCTACATTGCCCCGGGCATGACCATCCAGTTTCGTTGCGCCGGGCATATATTGGGCGCGGCTACGGTGGAGGTGATCGCCGATGGCATCACGCTAGTCTGTTCAGGGGATCTGGGGCGGCCAGATGACCCATTGATGTTCGCTCCCGAAACGGTCGAGCAGGCGGATTACCTGCTGGTGGAATCGACCTACGGTGACCGCAAGCATCCGGCTGAGTCGCCGCAGGCACAATTGGCCGACGTCATCACCCGCACCACGCTGCGTCATGACATCACCTTGGTGCCATCGTTCGCAGTAGGGCGTGCCCAGCTGCTGATGTACCACCTGTATCGTCTGAAACAGCAACACGCTATTCCCGATGTGCCGATCTATCTCAACAGCCCGATGGCCACGGACGTCACGCGTTTGTACCAGCGTTTTCGCAGCGAACACCGGTTATCGCTCGAGGAGTGCGAAGGTATGTGTCGCGTCGCGAAGTTCGTGCGCAGTACCAAAGACTCGATCGAGCTGGATCGCCAGCGCACCCCGGCGGTGATTATTGCTGCCAGCGGCATGGCCACGGGGGGGCGGGTGATCCACCACCTCAAGGCGCTGGCCTCCAATCCGATCAACACGCTGCTGATGCCGGGTTTCCAGGCCGGCGGTACCCGTGGCGCGCAAATTGTCGCGGGTGCTCCTTCGGTGCGCATTCACGGCAAGGACGTGCCGATCAGGGCCGAGGTAGTGCCGATGCAAACCCTGTCCGCGCATGCTGACGCCGATGAAATCATGCAGTGGCTGCGCGGGTTCAAACGGCCGCCCAGGCACACCTATGTCGTGCACGGAGAACCCAATGCCTCGGATGTGCTGCGCCGGCGTATCAGTCTGGAACTGGGGTGGTCGGTTTCAGTGCCGGAGTATCGTGACAGCGTTGAACTCACGCCATAAACCGGTCCGGGTGAAAGGGTGCGACAAATAAAAAACCCCGGCCGCTTTCACGGCCGGGGCATTGTACAACCGGGCGTCAATCAGCCTTGATCGGCACAGTTTTGTCGGCCTTCATGGCTTCGGGTTTTTTCGGCAACGAGATACTCAGGACGCCTTTGCTGAAGTTCGCTTCAATCTTGTCGGCATCGACCCCTTTGGGCAGGTTGAACACCCGTTCGAAGGAACCATAGTGACGCTCACTAAGGTAAGAGCCCTTTCTTTTTTCTTCCTTGTCCTCTTTCTTTTCTCCCCTGATGATCAGGCTGCCGTTGGACAGTTTGAGCTCGATGTTCTTCTGGTCCATACCGGGCAGTTCAGCCGTGATTTCGTAGCTTTTATCCTTTTCGGTAATGTCCACGGCAGGCATGCCTTGCCCTATCAACTCCCGCCGCCAGAATGGCTCGATATCAAACAGCCCTCGGCCGAAGGGTGAGAGTCCCGATCCACGATTGAAATCTTCGAACAGGTGATCGACCTGTTGCCGCAGTCTTTCCAGGGGCTTCCAGGGATCTGTCGTCGCAGGATGTTGACTGGCTTTGTCGTCATTGCGAGCGGGCATCTTTTTCACAGAGTTGGCCATTTTCATATCTCCTCTTGGTTAGTCGGGCCGGACCGGAGCGTCATCCATGAAGGCCCGCCACGACGGAACAAGAACCTGACAAATGTCAGTGGACCGTAGCGTCCGCTGTTTCCTAATTTCGGTGGAAACTGGCTGTCCGTGTTTGATTTAAATCAGAAGAGAGGCGAAAGATGGGGGCGAATGTCGTTCGTCTAAGGCTGGTGACGGTTTGCAGGTCCTTGGCGGGATTCTGTGGCCTGACGCCAGGTCAGGAAGCGTTCCGGCAGCATTCGCGTAAGGGTGTTGTCGCGCATCCAGTAGTGATGGAAAACGCCCGCGCAGGCGTGCAAGCCAATCAGCCAGTACCCGGCGGTGCCCAGCCATTCATGCCAGTATTTCAGTTGCTTCGCCATATCGGGATCGATTGCGATTGGCGAGGGCAGTGTGAAAGCAAAATACGGTATCGGTTTACCGGCAGCACTGAGCATCAGCCAGCCGAGCAGGGGTGTCAGGATCATCAGCGCATAAAGCGATAAATGAGTCAGGTGAGCCAACGCGGTCTGCCAGGCAGGAGGGCGGGGCGAGATGGGCGGACGTTTTTGTAAGCGACTGAGTAACCGGACCCACACCAGGGTGAAAATCGCCAGTCCGAACAGTGCATGGGTGCCCAGCAATGGGCCCTTCAATGGATGCTGGCGGGGGAGCCAGCCTTTGAGCTCGATACAGCCATAGACGCCCACAAACAGCGCGAGCATCAGCCAATGCAAGGTGATCGAAAGTGCTGCGTACCGCTGTGGTACTGAGTGACTTGTCATAGGGGGCCTCTTGCGGGGTGTCATGGCGGTAGAGCCGAGTGGCGCAAACTCTGCCTTCCCAGTCTTAAGGCAATCTGAAGACAGCGTCGGCACTCTGACTCAGTCCCACCTTCAGACTCCGTTAAGAATTCCCTTGGATACTCCTCCCACACTTACTCGGGAGGCGTCTTCCAATGCCTGATTTTGAATGGAATATTCCTCTACCCCTGCGCTTCGGCCACGCCGAAACACCGTCGATGAGCCTGTCCAGAGCGTTGCCGGACACCATCGAACGCCCCATCTTCGAAGCCTTTATTCAGCAACGCTTTCGTAAGGCCCACGGCGCCGATATACGCCATTTCATGCCGGAGCTGTTCGGCATGAGCGATGCAAAAGGCACGCTCTGTGCGGTGGCCGGTGTGCGCCTGGCCAACGACGAGTCGTTGTTTCTTGAACGTTATCTGGACGAGTCGATCGAGCCGCTGATCAGTGCCGCTGCAGACCGTCCCGTGGATCGCTGCGGCATCGTCGAAGTCGGCAACCTGGCCGCCAGCGACACCGGCAGTGCGCGAATGAGCATCATCGCCATAACTTACCTGCTGGCCATGGGGGGCCTGGAATGGGTGGCGTTCACCGGCAATATCGGCCTGGTGAACAGCTTTCATCGCCTTGGCCTGAAGCCTGTAACCCTCTGCGCTGCCGATCCCTCGCGGCTGGGCGATGATCGCCACAGCTGGGGCAGTTACTACGAGAGCAAACCCTGGGTGCACGTCGGCAACATTCGCGCGGGCTTCATCCATTTGCGCAACATCGGCATGTTCAATCGCCTGGGGTTGCCGTTGTCCATCGAGGAATCCAGCCATGTCGCTTGAACTGCAGCGGTTCAAACAGACCCTGCGCAGCCATGCCGAGCGCAAGACCAGCGCCATCGCCTTGTGGGGCGATCAGCTGAAAGTGGATTACGCCACGCTGTACGCCGAAGTGGTGTACCGCCAGCAGCGCTTGCGCGATGAAAAAATCAAGGTAGTGGCCCTGGCGCTGGACAATGGCGTCGAAGCCATGCTCTGGGATCTGGCCGCCCTGTTCGAAGGCTTGACCTGCCTGACGTTGCCGCCTTTTTTCAGTCCGGCGCAACGCCTCCATTGCCTGGAACAGAGCCAGGCCGGGCTGGTGATTGCCGAGCCGGAGCTTGAGGACGAACTGCAAAGCGCCGGGTATGAAAAAAACGGGGAGTTCTGGCGCCGCACTTTCAGCGGCCCGAACCGGATGCCGGAAGGCACCGCCAAACTGACGTTCACCTCCGGCACCACCGGCACACCCAAAGGCGTGTGCCTCAGCGCCGAGAGCCTTTTAACGGTCGCACGCCAACTGGATCAGGCCAGCAAACCCACTGACCCGCAACATCACATGGCCCTGTTGCCCTTGGCGATCCTCCTGGAAAACCTCGGTTGCTATGCCGCGTTGTATGCCGGTGCCACCTTGAGCGTGCCGAGCCAGAAAACCTTGGGCATTCAGGGCGCCAGCGGTGTTGATGTACCACGCCTGCTCGGTTGCCTGGCCACCCGTGCCCCCGAAAGTCTGATCCTGGTGCCGCAACTGCTGTTGATGCTGGTCAGCGCCGCCGAACAGAAAGCCTTCTCCCCCTATACGCTGCGTTTTGCCGCGGTGGGTGGCGCGCGAGTCAGCGAAGACTTGCTGCACCGTGCGCAACGGATCGGTCTGCCGGTGTACGAAGGCTACGGATTGTCGGAGTGCGCCTCGGTGGTCTGCCTCAATCGCCCCGAAGCCCGGCGCCCCGGCAGTGTCGGCCAGCCACTTCCCCACGTAGAGGTTCGCCTCGCCCAGGACGGCGAAGTGCTGGTCAAGGGCACGACCCTGCTCGGTTATCTGGGGGAGGCGCCGCACACCGATGAATGGTGGCCGACCGGCGATCTCGGCGAATTCGACCCTGAGGGTTTTCTCTACTTGAAAGGGCGCAAGAAACATCAGTTCGTCACCAGTTTCGGGCGCAACGTCAACCCTGAATGGGTCGAGGCCGAATTGACCCAGCGCCGCCATATCGCCCAGGCCTTCGTCTACGGCGAAGCCATGCCAGGCAACCATGCGTTGCTCTGGCCCCATCGCCCGGATTGCACCGACGAAGAGCTGGCCGCCGCCGTCGCACAGGCTAACGAGGCCTTGCCCGATTACGCCCAGGTCCATCACTGGAGCCGTCTGGATCAACCCTTCACGCCCGCCAATGGCCTTCTCACCGCCAACGGCCGACCGCGCCGTGACGCCATTGTCGAGCGTTACCGGGCGCAACTTACTGAATCAGCATTTCCCGAGGTATCCGCATCATGAGTTTTTTCGACACGCTGCAAGAAGCCACGCAACAAGAACGCCAAACGTTGTTCAATCTGCCGATCATCCACGATGCCCTTGAGGGCAAGGTCAGCCTGGAAAGTTACCGGGCGTTCCTCGCGCAAGCCTATTACCACGTGCGCCACACAGTGCCGTTGATGATGGCCTGCGGCGCTCGTCTGCCGACGCGCCTGGAGTGGCTGCGTAAAGCGGTGTGCGAGTACATCGAAGACGAATACGGTCATGAACAATGGGTCTTGGACGATATCGAAGCCTGCGGCGGTGACAGGAACGCGGTACGCGATGGTCGTCCGTCATTGCCTATCGAACTGATGGTCAGCTTTCTTTACGACCTGATTGCTCGCGACAACCCGGTCGGCCTGTTCGGCATGGTCAACGTGCTGGAAGGCACCAGTATCGCCCTGGCCACCCACGCTGCCGGCAGCATTCGCCAGCGACTGGACTTGCCGGAAAGCGCCTTCAGCTACCTCAGTTCCCATGGTTCTCTGGACATCGAACACATGCAGACCTATCGCCGACTGATGAATACCCTCGACGATCCGGCCGATCAGGCTGCCGTGATTCACGCCTCCAAAGTGGTGTACGCGCTGTACACCGACATGTTCCGCGGCTTGCCGCGTGACGGGGAGAACCTGCATGCGCCTGTCTGAGGCTCGCGTGGTATTGACGGGTGCCAGCGGTGGCATCGGTCTGGCGATCGCCAGCGCCCTGTGTGCCAGTGGCGCCCGGGTGCTCGCGGTGGCTCGGCATCAGCAACCCCTGATGCCGTTGCTTGAACGCTATCCGCAACACCTGTGCTGGGTTGGCGCAGACCTGACCGTTCTGTCCGAGCGGCGCAAGGTGCTAACCGCGGCGGAAGCCATTGGCGGCATCAATCTGCTGATCAACGCCGCCGGGGTCAATCACTTCGCCATGCTCGAACAACTGGAGGACAGCGATATCCACGCGATGCTGGCGGTGAATATCGACGCGCCGATCTGCCTGACCAAGTTATTGCTGCCGCTGCTCAAGCAAGCTCAAAGCGCGATGGTGGTGAACGTCGGTTCGACCTACGGCTCCATCGGCTACCCCGGTTACGCCAGCTATTGCGCCACCAAGTTTGCCCTGCGGGGTTTTTCCGAAGCCCTGCGTCGGGAACTGGCCGACACCCGGGTCGGCGTGTTGTACGTCGCGCCCCGTGCCACCCGCACCAACATGAACAGCCCGGCAGCGCAGGCCTTGAATGACGTCCTCAAATCCCGTGTCGACGACCCGCAACAAGTCGCTTCGGCGGTGATTCACGCCATTGCCGGTGACCGCCGCGACTTGTACCTGGGCTGGCCGGAACGCTTTTTCGTGCGTTTGAACAGCCTGTTGCCAAACCTGGTGGATCGCGGTCTGCGCAAGCAGTTGCCACTGATCCGTCGCCTGAGTCAGAAGCCTGAAAACGAGAACCTCAAACCATGAAAAAACTATTTGCCTGCTTGTTCTTCGGTGCCTTGAGCCAAAGTGTCTGGGCGCTGGACGCCGCCGATCAACAACGTCTCGCTGGCATCCAGCAAAGCTGGGCTCACATACAATACGAAGTGCCTGAGGACCAACGCACCGCGGCGTTTGAAAAGCTTGCTGCCCAGGCCTCGGCGTTCACGCACGAACGTCAGTCGGTGGCTGAAGCCTGGATCTGGTCCGGTATCGTCACCAGCAGTTGGGCCGGAGCGCAGGGCGGGCTCGGTGCGTTGAGCAAGGTCAAGGATGCAAAAGCTGATCTGGAGAAAGCCATGGCCCTGGACCCCAAGGCCCTGCAAGGCTCGGCCTACACCAGTCTGGGAGCATTGTATGATCGTGTGCCGGGCTGGCCGATCGGTTTCGGCGACTCGGACAAGGCAGAGCAACTGCTCAAGGTCGCCTTGCAAATGAACCCCAATGGCATCGATAGCCTGTACTTCTGGGGTGATCACCTTTACCGTCAAAAGCGCTATGGTGACGCGAAGGTGGCCTTGCAAAAAGCCCTGCAAGCGGCACCCAGACCTGGCCGGGAAACCGCCGATGCCGGTCGCCGCAAAGAGATCGAAGCGTTGCTGGTGGACGTGAACAAGAAACTCGACTGACAGGAGTTCGTGTGCGCTTATTACTGATCGAGGATGACGTGGCTTTGGGTGAAGGCATCCATCAGGCCCTGGGTCGAGAAGGTTACACCGTTGACTGGGTGGAAGACGGCAGCAGTGCCTTGCACTCGCTGCTCAGTGAAAACTTCGATCTTGCGGTGCTCGACCTTGGTTTACCGCGCATGGACGGCCTTGAGGTGCTGCGGCGTTTGCGTGACAGCGGCTCGAACGTGCCGGTGCTGATCCTCACCGCGCGGGATGCCACCGAAGACCGTATCGCCGGACTGGATGCCGGCGCTGACGATTACCTGATCAAACCCTTCGATCTGGCTGAGCTCAAGGCTCGCCTGCGAGCGTTGCTGCGGCGCAGCGCCGGGCGCGCCCAGGTGTTGATCGAACACGCCGGCATCAGCCTTAATCCCGGTACTCAGCAAGTCAGCTATCGGGGGGAGCCGGTGGCGCTGACGCCCAAGGAGTATCAGTTGCTCCATGAATTGCTCTCGCCACCGGGGCGAGTCATGACCCGCGATCACTTGATGCAATTGCTCTATGGCTGGAGCGAGGAGGCCGAGAGCAATACCCTGGAAGTGCATATCCATCACTTGCGCAAGAAATTCTCCACCGACTTGATTCGCACCATCCGTGGAGTCGGCTATCTGGTAGAGGAGCGCCGATGACTTCGATCAGGCGTCGCACCCTGACGCTGATCATCGGCCTGTTGCTCGCCGGTATTGCGATGATGAGCGTGCTCAACCTGCACGACAGCAATCACGAAATCGCCGAAGTCTATGATGCTCAGCTGGCTCAGAACGCTCGATTGCTGCAGGGCGTCATGCGTATGCCCATGGCCAGCAAGGAACACGCCGATCTGTATCAGGCCTTCAACAAGGCCTTGAGTGAAGCGGAGCCGAGAGTCGACGGTCACCCCTATGAAACCAAGATTGCCTTCCAGGTTTGGAGTCCCAAGGGTGAAGTGCTGGTGCATACAGCCAGCGCGCCGTCTTTCGGCACGCCCCCGGGGACGCCTGGATTCAGCGATGTGGTGGATCTGAACAACCGTCATTGGCGTGCGTTCATGCTCGAAGACAAACAGAATGGCCTGCGCATCTGGGTTGGCGAGCGAGACGACGTGCGTTCGGACCTGGTGGACCGCATCGTACGCCATACGCTGGGGCCCAATATCCTGGGCAGTTTGTTGTTGGCGTGCATGATCTGGCTGGCGATCGGCTGGGGTTTGAAACCGTTGGTCGATATGGCCGCGACATTGCGGGCTCGGCATCCAGGTTCACTCGAACCCTTGCAACTGACGCCGTTGCCCACTGAGCTTGAGCCCATGCAAGCGGCCCTCAACCGCATGCTCGCGCAGATTCAGGAAGTGATGGGACGTGAGCGGCGCTTTATCGCTGACGCCGCCCATGAAATGCGTACGCCATTAGCGGTGCTCAGGGTCCATGCACAGAATCTGATGGAGGCGGGAAGTGAAGACGATCGCCGCGAGTCCCTCGAACATTTGATCGCTGGCGTCGACCGTGCCAGCCGATTGGTCAACCAATTGCTGACCATGGCTCGACTTGAACCGCAATCAGCGATGCATACGCCCCCCACCATCGATCTGGTTGCCTCCGTGCGCGCTAGCCTGGTTCAGTTGACACCCTGGTTGTTGAACAAGGGGCTCGAGCTGGCTTTCGATGTCAGCGACGATATCGGCCCTGTCAAAGTCGATTCCGCAGCCATCGATATCGCCTTGAACAATCTGGTGACCAACGCAGCAACTTTTTCTCCGAAGAACGGCTTGATCACGGTAAGGCTGAGTAAAAAAGCCGATCACTACGAACTGTCTGTCGAGGACGAAGGACCGGGGATTAACGAGGGGGACCGTGATCGGCTTTTCGAGCGTTTCTACAGCCGTGGCAATGATCAGGGCGCGGGTTTGGGTTTGAACATCGTCCAGGCGATCGCTGCTCGCCTGGGAGGACAGATTCGGTTAGAAAATCGCACCTCGAAGGGATTGTGCGCTACGTTGGAATTCCATGGTTTTTGACGCTGCCGATCATTGTTGCCCTACAAGCTCTCCCTTGTTCCAAGGCTGATCGCTTTCTATTTTCCGCGCCGTTCGACGCCGGTAGGGCTGCCGATGTCAACGAGCCGTCTCTCCACCAGAATATTTTGCAGTGCCTGGCGATCTGTCGGCTCCAGCTGATGCTCTCTCTCCTTAAGCTCCAGCAAGATCGGGCTGGAATAGGTGCGGTAGGTTTTCTCCGCCATACGAATCGCTGACATTCATCTCTCCTTGATCAGTCTCCAAACTAAGGTTTGGCGCGTTTCCGGTGCGTTAGAAATCCTAGTCGAGGAATCGGTTTGTCGCCAAAAAGACCTATGTCGTCTTAAAGCTCGGCGTCCGCTTGTCACTGACGAATCCAGTGTGCATCAGTTGAGTGAAGGCTGATGCACACCGAATGGCTTCATGACTGCTCAGTGCGCTTCAATATTAATCTTCGCGTGCCCATACACCCGTGGCGGCAGTGCGTCGAACATAGTCGCTGAAGTCCCGCGCCGGGCGACCCAGAGCACGTTGTACGCCATCGGCCACCGGCGTATTGCGGCCGTCGAGTAAGGTGCTGAAAAGGTAAAGCACCAAGTCGGTCAATTCGGCGGGTAGCTGTGCCTGTTCCAGCGCCTGACGATAGGCGTCCGGCGGTACTGCAACGAACGCAATGTCCCTTTGCGTCTCACGGGCAATTTCAGCGACGGCCTCCGCGAAGGTCAATGCTCGCGGCCCCGTCAGTTCATACAGTTGGCCTGCGTGTCCCGGTTTGGTCAGCGCTTCAACCGCGATCTCGGCAATGTCTTCCACGTCGACAAAGGGTTCGGCGATGTTGCCGACGGGGAGGGCGAGTTCACCCAGCAGAATCGGTTCGAGAAAGTGGGCCTCGCTGAAGTTCTGGAAGAACCAGCTGGCCCGCAGGATGGTCCAGTCGGCCCCGCTGTTCTGAACGACGCGTTCGGCTTGTTCCGCTTCAACTTCGCCGCGCCCCGACAGTAGCACCAGTTTGCGGACGCCACTCTTGACCGCCTGATCGGTGAATGCCTGCACGGTCTCAACGGCGCCGGGTACTGCGAGGTCTGGCTGAAACGAGATGTAGGCAGCGCGAACGCCATCGAGCGCGGCTGCCCACGTGCTTCGATCCTCCCAGTCGAAAGCCGGATTTGCTCCTCGAGAGCCCAGACGCACAGGCACTCCGTTCGCTTGCAATCGCTGAGCAATTCGCCTGCCGGTTTTGCCCGTTGCGCCGAGAATCAGGATGGTTTCCTGGGTGGTTTTCATCGTGTTCATCTCCATTGACTTGATGTGAGTAATGCTCATGTTTTAAATATGATAAACCCTCATGTTTTAACGTCAACCGGCAGAATCGATGAAACTGACGTACGGGCAGTGCTAAGGTGAGCCTATGTCATGTTATTGATTGGGAGAGCGCGTCAAGTGCCCAAAAAAACCACCGAAGTCGTCGAACTGTCTGTCTCCGAGCCGGCCCGGCGCAATCCCACACAGCAGCGCAGTCGCGAGCGTCAGGAGCGAATCCTGACGGCGGCGACGCAATTGACTGCGAGCAAAGGCAGCGATCAGCTAAAAATGAGTGAAATCGCAGAGTGCTGCGGTATTTCGATCGGCTCGCTCTATCAGTACTTTCCCGACAAAAGTTCGGTCATACAGACCCTGGCAGAGCGCTACAACGCCGAAAGCCGTCGCTGTATCGAAGCCGCGCTGGTGGCGGTTGAAGACGCGCAAGGGCTGCAGGCGGCCTTTTCAGCGTTGCTGGACGAGTATTACGAGATCGTGCGGGTGACACCGGCAATGCGCGACATCTGGTCGGGCATGCAGGCAGACAAACAACTCATGGCGCTGGAGCTGCAGGAAAGCCGGATTGCCGGCGGGCTATTGGCTGACGTGATTCTGCGGGTGTATCCAGGCAGTGACGCGGGGCAGGTTCAGGCCTCGGCATTTTTGATCTGGCACCTGGGCGAAGCGACCGTGCGCCTGGCCATTTCTTGTGCACCCGAAGAAGGACGCGCACTGGTCGAGGCGTTCAAGCGAATGTCTTTGCGCGAAATAGCGGGGTTGGCGGCTGGGACGAAGGGCGTCGCAACCGCCAGGCCTGTGCGTTAAACGAAAGGTTGACCGGTAAAGCCACGGGGCAATCGTTGCAGCCCGTGCATCGCGGTCAGCCGCTGGACCCACGCAGCGCGCCAGTCATTGGCAGTGTGAGTGACTTTGGCTTTGCGTGCGGCGCGGCGTGCAGCGTTTCGCTGGTCTTTGCGCGCATCCTTGAACGCATCGGTGTTACGGCAGCTTCTGCATTTCACCCGGGTCAGTTCAGTGGTTGAGGTGAGCTTGCTTCCTTTGTGACCGCAGGCCAGATGCCCGCCAACTTTGAAGTGAGTAACCATCAGACGCCTCCTTGGTGACGTGTAATCGTTGGACCCTCCGCAAGCAGTGACGTTCGGCGGGCAAAAAAATGGCCCGCATGCGGGCGGGCCAAGGGGTTCATCAAAAGGAGTGGGTTCACTGTACGGCTTGATTTGTGAACGCTGTGTGAAATGGCCGGGCAAAAAAATCCCGACGCCAGGTCGGGTGGGTTTCAGCAGTAATGATCAGGCAAGTACGCGCACGGTGACGAAAGCGTCGCCGTTCATGCGCCCATCAGACCGTGTTCGCGTATCCGGGTCCAGATCGAATCTCATCTGAACCTTGGCAGCGGCGGGTCGACAGGCTTGAGCGAGGACAACGTGCTGCGAATCAGTGGCGCATCCTTCTCGATGTCGTTCAGGCGATCACGAATTCTGAGGGCGGTCGGGTGGCCGCCTTGATGATCGACCCAGTCGGCGATTTCCTTGCACGCCGCGGCCAAACGAGCCTGGCGGGAATCAAGCAGGGTGAGCAGGGTGGTGATGGACTCTTTTTCGGACATGGCAAACACCTCCGTTCAAGAAACCTGGTAATTGGTAACAAAAAGCCCGCTGGGAGCGAGCTTTCTGCCGATGGGGTCGCTGGTCCCTCAGCCATTTCAGTATAGACCCGGACTTCAGCCTTGTCGGGCCGTCACCTGCGATCGGGCGTTGAGTTGACGGCAGACGCGTTGGGCATCTTCTTCAGCTTCATAGCCGTCGCCGATGAAACCACGGGTGCGGGTATCGGCGATGCGATACCAGACTTTAGCGTCGGGTGGTGGATGACCGGCTTCCCCGGCTCGGCGACCATGAATGATGATCTTGTTGCAGCGCTGCACAACGAAAATGTCTTCCATGGCGTCACCGAAGCTAATTTCTGTCACATCAACTATAGAAGCCATTCGCGATCGTGCAAAAAATGGACAGGTCAGTTCGTCGGTTGAGACGCTTCGATCATCCGTTCCAGGTACATCGCCAGCCCGACTTCTTCGGCCCTGAGACCTTTGCGGGGTCTCGGGCGCGGCAACTCGGCCAATGCCCCCAGTAGAAAACCTTCGAGCACTGCCGGGTGGATGTAGCATTTGCGACAGACTGCCGGGGTGTTGCCCAGTTGCCTGGCAACGTTCTTGACCATCTCCACCACATGACGCTTGGCATCCGACTCCGGTTCCCACTGCAATTCGCGCAGCACCGCCAACGCCAGTGCGCTGCCGGCCCAGGTACGGTAATCCTTGGCGGTGAAATCAGCGCCGGTCAGGGTTTGCAGGTAGGCATTCACGTCGGAGGAGCTGACGGTGTGCCGTTCACCGTTCTCATCCAGGTACTGAAACAGATTTTGCCCGGGAATTTCCTGGCAGCGTTTGATGATCCGCGCCAGGCGCCGGTCTTTCACGGTGATCTGGTGTTCGACACCGCTCTTGCCACGGAACTGGAACCGGATCGCACTGCCGTTGACCTCGACGTGACGGTTGCGCAGGGTGGTCAACCCATAGGAACGGTTGTCCCGCGCGTACTGCGTATTGCCGACCCGGATCAGCGTCGCATCCAGCAGGGTAATGACTGTGGCCATGACTTTCTCGCGGCTGAAACCCGGCGCCTCCAACAGCGTCTCAAGCTGTTTGCGCAGCTTCGGCAGGGCCTGCCCGAAGTCCCGCAGGCGCGAGTATTTATCGGCATCACGCACTTCGCGCCAGCGCGGGTGATAACGGTATTGTTTGCGCCCCCGGGCATCGCGGCCGGTGGCTTGCAGGTGCCCACGCGGGTCGGCGCAGATCCATACGTCGGTGTAGGCCGGGGGCACGGCGAGGGCGTTGATGCGCTTGATTTCATCCGGGTCGGTGATGCGCTGACCCGTGGGTTCGAAGTAGCAAAACTTGCCGCGCAGTTTCTTGCGAGTGATGCCGGGCTGGGTATCGTCGACGTAGTGCAGGTCGGGCGGCAGCACGTCAGGCAATGCGGAATCGGGCATGGCGGTAATCCTTGGCAACGAATCAGGGGCCGTTACAGCCATTGACCGCACGCCTTTGCAGACGTGCCGGCGGATTTACGCCAGCACCGCCACCGCTTTGATCTGCGCCCAGAGTTGCTGGCCGGGGTGCACGTTCAATTGATCCCGGGAGTAGCGGGTGATCCGTGCCAGCAGCGGCGTACCGGCCGCGTCCAGTCGAATCAGCACGTGGGCGGCATTGTCCGCGCCCATTTCACTGACCACCGTCACCGGCAGACGGTTGAGGATGCTGCTGTGTTCGACGCTTTGCAGGCTCAGGCTGACATCACGCGCCTGAACCTTGCAGCGAAGCGCCTGGCCGGCGTCCATCGGGGTGTGTGCCACGCGAATGTTCAGTGCGGTGCCGGGTAATTGCAGGGTCAGTAATTGATAGTCCGCGTCATAAGTACTGACATGGCCCTCGATCACGACGCCAGCGTCATCGCCCAGCGCCAATGGCAAGTCGAGGCGGGCCAGGGTTTCACCGATAGAGCCGCTGGCCAGTGCCTTGCCGTGGCTGAGCAGGACGATGTGGTCGGCCAGTCGAGCCACTTCATCCTGGGAATGACTGACGTACAACACCGGAATGTCCAGGTCGTCGTGCAACCGTTGCAGGTACGGCAGGATTTCGCTTTTGCGTTGCGAATCCAGTGCGGCCAGCGGTTCGTCCATCAGTAACAGCTTCGGGCTGGTCAGCAGGGCTCGGGCGATGCCGATGCGCTGCCGTTCGCCGCCGGAAAGGTTTTGTGGGTGACGATCCAGCAGATGGCCGATGCCCAGCAGTTCAGTCGCGTGAGCCATGTCGACCCGGCGTTGTTGTTTCGGGATTCGCCTGAGACCGAATTGCAGATTCGCCAGTACCGACAGATGTGGAAACAGACTGGCTTCCTGAAAGACATAACCGAGCGCGCGTTTGTGCGGCGCGACGAAAATCTTCCTGTCGCTGTCCTGCCAGACTTCATCGTTGACCTGGATAAATCCGTTTTCCGCTCGTTCAAGGCCCGCGATGCAGCGCAGGCAGGTGGTCTTGCCCGAGCCGGAGTGGCCGTAAAGCGCGGTGACGCCACGGCCCGGCAGTTGCAAATCCACATCCAGGGCGAACCCCGGGTAGTTCAGTTTCAGACGGGTATGAATCATCGATCAGCTCCAGCCCGCTTTGGTTTTGCGGCTGGAGTAGAGCGCCAGCAACACGGCAAACGAGAACACCAGCATCGCCCCGGACAGCCAATGGGCCTGGGTATATTCCATGGCTTCGACGTGATCGTAGATTTGTACCGAGACCACGCGGGTCTTGTCGGGAATATTGCCGCCGATCATCAACACCACACCGAACTCGCCGACGGTGTGGGCGAAACCGAGAATCGCAGCGGTGATGAAACCCGGTCGGGCCAGCGGCAGGATCACACTGAAAAAAGTGTCCCAGGGATTGGCGCGCAAGGTCGCGGCCACTTCCAGCGGGCGGGTGCCGATGGCAGAAAAAGCGTTCTGCAGCGGCTGGACCACGAACGGCATCGAATAGAGCACCGAACCGATCACCAACCCCGCAAAACTGAAGGTCAGGGTGCCGAGCCCCAATGACTGGGTGAAGTGGCCGACAAAGCCATTAGGGCCGAGCGCGAGCAACAGATAAAAGCCAATCACCGTAGGCGGCAACACCAAGGGCAGGGCGACGATCGCCCCGACCGGGCCGCGCAACCAGGACTGGGTGCGCGACAGCCATAACGCAATCGGAGTGCCGATGATCAGCAGGATAACCGTCGTCAGGGACGCGAGTTTTAGGGTCAGCCAGATCGCGGAAAAGTCGGCGCTCGATAGAGTCATTTTAGAGTTGGTAACCGTAGGACTTGATGACAGCGGCGGCTTTCGGCCCCTTGAGGAAGTCAACCAGTGCCTTGGCGGCCGGGTTGTCCTTGCCTTTGTTGAGGATCACCGCATCTTGTTTGATCGGGTCGTGCAGGTCGGCTGGAACGATCCACGCCGAACCGCTGGTCACTTTGCCGTCTTTGTAGATCTGCGACAAGGCGACGAAGCCCAGTTCTGCGTTGCCGGTGGATACGAACTGGTAAGCCTGAGTGATGTTCTGGCCTTCAACGATTTTATCCTTGACCTTGTCGGTCAGGCCCAGCTTGGCCAGTACCTGGGTGGCGGCGAGGCCATAAGGTGCGGCTTTCGGGTTGGCGATCGACAGATGCCGGTACTGGTTGTCGCTCAACACGTTGCCTTTGGCATCGACGTAGCCTTCTTTGGCCGACCAGAGCGCGAGGGTGCCGACGGCGTAGGTGAAGCGCGAGCCTTTGACGGTGTCGCCTTCGGTTTCGAGTTTTTGCGGGGTGGTGTCGTCCGCCGAGAGGAGCACCTCGAACGGCGCGCCATTCTTGATTTGCGTGTAGAACTGGCCGGTTGCACCAAAGGAGGTGACCAGTTTATGCCCGGTGTCTTTCTCGAAATCGGCAGCGATGGCCTGGATCGGCGCGGTGAAATTGGCCGCGACAGCGACCTGGACTTCATCGGCCTGGGCAGCGCCGATGGCGAACACCGCGAGCAGGCTCGCCAGGCAGGCTGGGGCAAAACGTGAGGCACGAATGTTCATGAAGCGGCTCCGTGGTAGGCAAGTACGGCGAGGGGTGTAAACACTATATAAATAAATATATAGCGAAATGCCTGCAAACGGAATGTGTGGGAACTGGATTGCATCTGATGCCAGGATTTGTGTGGAGATGAAGCTTGTTGTGGCGAGGGGATTTATCCCCGTTGGGTCGCGCAGCGGCCCCGCATTTTCGCCCTGCCTCCAACCGCTTGGCGGCTGCTGCAGCCGAGCGGGGTGGTGCGGCCTTCCGATAAATCCCCTCGCCACAGGTTGTGTGCCTAACGACGCAGCAGTTTAGCCAACCCTTCCTCCGCCAAACGCCGCGTCAACTCCGCCGTCGTCATCTCAACCCCCAACGTAAACGCCTGGCCGGCCCAAAGGTTGCTGAAATCCGCTTCCGCCTTCGTCCGCAACGGCATCAACGCTCCACCCGCCAATGGGAAGGCCGGCGCCTTGTCGCTCATCGGCCCGAGTTCACGCATGACCCGATTCAGAATTCCCCGCGCCGGGCGGCCGGTGAAAATATTAGTGACTGCGGTCTCGCTTTCCTTGGC
The DNA here is from genome assembly GCF_007828295.1 of Pseudomonas sp. SJZ080. Taxonomy (NCBI): domain Bacteria; kingdom Pseudomonadati; phylum Pseudomonadota; class Gammaproteobacteria; order Pseudomonadales; family Pseudomonadaceae; genus Pseudomonas; species Pseudomonas sp. SJZ080. Next base: position 88,067 of record NZ_VIUK01000002.1, on the reverse strand, counting down.
CGTGTGCAATGCCTTGTGATGGGAGGCGCTGACCTTGGCCTGCGGCGTGAAGAGATACGCCGTACCCACTTGCACCGCTGAAGCGCCCAACAGAAATGCCGCCGCGACGCCGCGTGCATCGGCAATGCCGCCGGCAGCGATCACCGGTACTTTCACTGCGTCGACGATTTGCGGCACCAGCGCGAAGAGCCCCACCTGGCTGCTCAGATCGTCGCTGAGGAACATGCCCCGATGGCCTCCGGCTTCGTAACCCATGGCGATGATTGCGTCGCACCCGTGTTGCTCAAGCCAGATAGCTTCTTCGACGGTCGTTGCCGAAGACAGCACTTTTGCGCCGGTGGCCTTGACCCGATCCAGCAATGATTTTTCCGGCAGGCCAAAGTGAAAGCTCACCACTTCGGGGCGACATTCTTCGATCACTTCGCAGGTCGCGTTATCGAACGGCGCGCGATTGGACACCGGTGTCGGCGCGTCGAAATCCACGCCCAGTTCCCGGTAGTAGGGCTCCAGCAGATTCTTCCAGTCCCGAGCCCGTTGCTCATCGGCTGCCGGCGGCTGGTGACAGAAGAAATTGACGTTGAACGGGCGCTGAGTGTGTTGGCGGATCGTCTTCAATTCTTCGCGCAACTGCTCGGTGCTGAGCAGCGCCGCAGGCATCGAGCCCAGGCCACCGGCATTGCTCGCCGCAATCACCATGGCCGAACCGGTGGCGCCAGCCATCGGGGCCTGGATGATGGGCAGTTCGATCCCCAGCAGATCAAGAATTCGGGTGTCTGGCCATTGGCTCATTGCAAGGTTCTCCGGCGTCACAACAGGAACGGGTTTTGTACCAGTAATGGCGGGCGCAGGACCAATCGATTTTTGCATGGGGGCGCGATCGCCGGTGATGGAGACGCCTGGATTGGCTTAAAGTCGGGTACGACAAAATGTTGCAGTGTGATATTTCAACTGCACCACGACTGAGTGATTCGATTGGGAGACGATGATGTTCCAAGGCATTTTGATCGACAAAGACGACAGCGGTTATCGGGCCACACTGCAAGCGATCGATGACGATCAGTTGCCCGAGGGCAATGTGACCGTGCGAGTGGCGTACAGCACACTGAATTTCAAGGACGGCCTGGCGATCACCGGCAGCAGCCCGGTGGTGCGAAAATTCCCGATGGTGCCGGGTATCGATCTGGCAGGAACTGTAGAAGTCAGCGAGCATCCGGACTACAAGGTTGGTGATCAGGTCGTACTCAATGGCTGGGGTGTGGGCGAAGGGCATTGGGGCGGATTGGCGCAGAAAGCGCGCCTGAATGGTGACTGGCTGATTCCATTGCCCCCGGAATTCACGGCTGCCCAGGCAATGGCCATTGGCACGGCCGGTTACACGGCGATGCTGAGCATTCTGGCGCTGGAGCATAACGGCGTGACGCCAGAGCAGGGTGAATTCCTGGTCACGGGCGCCAACGGTGGTGTAGGCAGTTTCGCCATCGCGTTGCTGAACAAGCTCGGTTACCGGGTGGTTGCGTCCACTGGTCGGACTTCCGAGCACGACTACCTCAAACAGTTGGGCGCCAGCGAAATCATCGACCGCGCTACGCTGTCCGAACCCGGCAAGCCGCTGGCCAAGGAGCGTTGGGCGGCCGTGATCGACTCGGTCGGCAGTCACACCCTGGCCAACGCCTGTGCCAGCACGAAGGCCAACGGCACTGTCGCCGCCTGTGGCCTGGCGCAAGGCATGGATTTTCCAGCCTCCGTCGCACCGTTCATTTTGCGCGGCGTGACACTCGCCGGGATCAATAGCGTGACCCAGCCCAAAGCCAAGCGAGTGCTCGCCTGGAATCGCCTGGCCAAGGATCTGGACTTCGCTTTGCTGCCGCTGATCAGCCATGAAATCGGTTTGAGTGAAGCGATCGAAGCTGCACCGCGCTTGCTTGCCGGTCAGCTGCGCGGTCGAGTGGTGGTGGATGTGAATCGCTAAAAGCAAAGATCGCAGCCTGCGGCAGCGCCTACAGGATGTACACCAATCCAATGCAGGAGCTGCCGCAGGCTGCGATCTTTTGATCTTTTGATCTTTTGATCTATTGGCCTTCACGTTCCAGCAACTGCCGTTTGCGCTCCACTCCCCAGCGATAGCCCGACAGGTTGCCATCGCTGCGCACTACGCGGTGGCAGGGGATCGCCACTGCCAGACTGTTCGCGCCGCAGGCCTGAGCCACAGCGCGTACCGCTTTCGGTGCGCCGATGCGCTGGGCGATATCCGCGTAACTGGCGGTGCTGCCGGCAGGAATCTCCCGCAACGCCTGCCAGACGCGCTCCTGAAATGCCGTGCCTTGAACGTCCAGCGGCAAATCCAGGCCGATGGCCGGGGCTTCGATAAAACCGACGACCTTGGCGATCAGTTGCTCGAACTCATGATCAGCGCCAATCAGGTTGGCCCGCCGAAACTTGTCTTGCAGGTCGCACACCAGCTGGTGCGGATCATCACCCAGCAGAATCGCGCAAACACCACGTACGCTCTGGGCCACCAGAATCGCGCCCAACGAACACTGGCCGACGGCAAAGCGAATGTCGTTGTTCTGACCTTCGGCGCGGTAGTCACCGGGTTTCATGCCGAGCAACTGATCCGCCGCCTCATAAAAACGGCTGTTGGAGTTGAAACCGGCGTCATACAAAGCCTCGGTCACCGAACCTCCAACGCTCAGCCGTTGGCGAACCTTGCGGGAACGGTGGGCCGTGGCGTAGCCCTTGGGTGTCAGCCCGGTAACGGCTTTAAACACACGGTGAAAGTGAAAACTGCTCAGGCCGGCGACGTCGGCCAGTTCACTCAGCGCTGGCAGATGCTCGGCGGTCTCGATCTGGCGACAAGCCGCGGCGACCGTCGCAGCATGTTGCGCGGCGACGTCACTTTGATCCTTCGCCGCTCGTTTGCTCGGGCGGTAACCCGCTGCCTGGGCCTGCTCGGCCGTGTCAAAGAATTCGACATTTTGCGGCTTCGGCAAACGCGCCAGACTGCTGGGACGGCAGTAAATGCCAGTGGTTTTCACCGCATACACGAACTGCCCGTCAGCGCGGGGATCCCGGGCGACGACAGCGGCCCAGCGCGGATCGTTCTCGGTGGTTGTCATGGCTTCATGTCCGTTGACCCGTTTGATTCAGAGTAACCAGCCGGCAGGGTCGTTGCACTCCGGGTCTTGCGGTCAAATTCGTGGGCTCATTGTGCGGTACGAAACGTAAAGTTGATCCGTTGCTCGCCCATCTGTGGATGCTGCCCCTCCTTGATCGGCAAAACTCCGTGATAACGCAGGCGATCGACGCCACCCCAGACCACGATATCGCCATGGAACACTGGCACCCGCTGGCTTTTGTCGCTGCGTTCAAAACCACCGAACAGGAACACCGCCGGCAGGCCCAGCGACACCGAAACGATCGGCGCTGCGTAGGACGCTTCGTCCTTGTCCTGGTGCAATGACATCTTCGCGCCGGGGATATAGCGGTTGATCAGACAGGAATCGGGCACGAAAGTGGCAAAGCCGGCTTCCAGCGCCGCCGCTTGTGCGAGCTCAAAAAATACCGACGGCATGTCCGGCCAGGGGGTGAGGGTTTGCGGATCATGACGGGAATAGCGATAACCGCTGCGGTCGGTAGTCCAGCCCCAAGTGCCGCAACTGCTCATGGCCGCGGACATGGTAAAGCCGCCAGGCGTGACCATGTGCCGAAACGGCGCGGTGGCCAGAACCGCCTCGAGTGCGGGCAGTAAACGCTCCAGCCAAGGCAGGGCAAAGCCCCTCAAGACGTAGGACTGTTCGCCAATTTGCTCGCGCCGAGGTTGTTGCTCGGGCTCTGAGTCGGCAAACAGATCGAGAGTAGTCGGGTTCATAAGGTCATAACACGTCGTGAAAGATGATGCCAAGGGTATGCCGTTTTCCGCTGTGCAGGCGGCTAACACCGTGGCGCAGGGTGACCCGGTAATAGCCACGAACGCCTTTCAGCGGTCGCTGGTTGACGGCAAAGATCACGGCGTCACCCTTTTTCAATCCAATGACTTGGGGGCGCGACTGCATCCGAGGGCGTTGTTCGGTCAGGACAAACTCGCCGCCGGTGAAATCTTCGCCCGGCTCTGACAGAAGAATCGCCACTTGCAGCGGAAAAACGTGTTCGCCGTACAGATCCTGATGCAGGCAGTTGTAGTCCTGTGGCCCATATTGCAGCAACAGCGGCGTTGGACGCACCTGATCGGCGGCGTGACAGCGTTCGAGGAACGCCGCATGCGTATCAGGGAAACGGACCGGCAAGTCCATCTGCTCGTACCAGCGATTGGCGATCGGCACCAGCCGAGGGTAGAGCGCTTTGCGCAAAGTGGCGACGATCTCTGGCAACGGATATCGAAAGTATTTGTACTCGCCACGGCCAAAGCCGTGACGAGCCATCATCACTTGCGAGCGGAACGGTTCGGATCGCGCGTACAGCGCGCTGACGTCATCGCACGTTTCGCTGCTGATCAGCGAAGGGATGATCGCGCAACCGTCCTGATCCAGTTGTTGCTCCAGCGTTGCCCAGTCGAGTGCCTCCAGAAAGTGCTCGATCATTGCTGCGCCTCGCGCTCCAGCAGTTGCCGCTTACGCTCCAGGCCCCAACGATAACCGCCGAGGCTGCCGTCCTGGCGCAGTACCCGATGGCAGGGCACGATGACTGCCAGCGGGTTCGCGCCGCAGGCATTGGCCACGGCCCGGAAGGCTTTGGGTTGCCCCAGTTGCCGGGCGATTTCCTGATAACTGACAGTTTTGCCGAGCGGGATCTGGCGCAAAGCTTCCCAGACGCGCTGCTGGAAAGCGCTCCCCACCGGATCCAGTGGCAAATCGAGCGCTGTCAGAGGATTGTCGAGATAGCGAAGGGTTTGTTCCAGTGCCGGCATCAAGCCTTCGTCACGTTGGGGGATTGGCTGGCCGGGGAACCGCCGCGCAAGGTCGCGCTCCAGCGTCGCCAGGTTATCGCCAAGCAGCAATGCGCAAAGACCTTGCGCGCTGGAGGCCAGCAGCAAGGTGCCAAGGCTGGAAGTGCCGCTGATGAAACGAATCGGGGATGCAGACATGTTCTGACTCCTTAACCAAAGGTTGAGGTGGCCAGTCTAGGGAGCGCTGCCTTCGTGAACACTCCGGGGCTTGCGGTCGAATTCAACGGATGGAGCAGACATCCACGTTGTCGCTCCTAATCCCGTTACAGCGCTTTGCTGACGCTGATCTCGCTGATGACGTCTTCGCTCTGGCCATGAATGGCGTCCAGCGCGGCTCTGGCTTCGGCTTCGGTGCCGTTTTCAAGCTGGGCAAATTCGAAGCGGCGTTCGCCGTTGAGTTTGTATTTGATGACGTACTTGGTCGTTTGGGCCACTGTCATACCTGCTTATATTCGTGTCGGGCGGCGCTCAGCTCAGTTTCGAGGTGGAGCGGCGGATGATCTTGATTGAGTGAGTCAGGGTCGGTTTGCGGGTCACGCTGATCGGCCGACGGTTCACGGTATCGATGGTGATGTTCCAGAAACCGGTACTCGGTGCAGTAATGCGGGCCGGGAAGGTGTCGAACGCACCGCCATGGTAAGTGTGACGGCCGCCATTCTTGAAACTGCGGAAATTGGCGTCGTTCATCAAGCGGATGTTGCACATTTGGGAGCACTGGATGACGACGATGTCGTCTTCATTGAGGTGCTCGCGCTGGTGGATAAATTTCATGAGGCGCCTCCAGAAGGGCTTTTTCTACAAAATCAAAACGATAGCATGGGCGATTGGCGCAGTTTATCAGCCCGAACAGGTTATTATCCGGTCGTCGGGGTCCGCTTTGACAATTAAAAACAGTTATTCGGAATTCCATGAGCGATAAAAGCAGTGAGCCTCGGAGAAAACCAGCATTTGTGCTGTCGGAGGGTCTTTATTGGAGGTTTAGTATGAAGTGGGGTGCGTGGGTCTTGCCGTTTGCATTGGCGATAAGTGGTTGTGCGAGTGTCTCGGAAATCAACGAGTCGCTGCCCACCATGAGCGTGATTTCCGGCAAGAAGCCCAATGAATACGCGCAATGCCTGACCGAGAAACTGGCCAGCAGTCGCGGTGCCCTGCAAGTCGAACCGCAGGAGAAAGAGGGCGTGCGGGTCATCGTGCCGCAGAAGTTCTCCTCGGGGCCGGCGGCCGTATTCGATATTGAAGAGCGTTCCAGCGGCAGCAGCATCAAGCTGCATGAGCGCATTTCCAATGTGCCATTGCGCCCGATGGATGTGCGCAATGCTGCCACCGCGTGTATCTCCGGCTGATAAACTAGCGACAGTCAGCACCGATGCCGTCAAAGCAAGGCTTTGGCGGCATTGTCATTTCTGGAGTCGAGCATGAAGCGAGAGCAAGTACGGGAAAGGCACGCAGAGGGTCACATCTCTGCTACCCATGTGATTCAGAATCCGGCGAACCCGGGGGAATGGATCGTGTTTTTCAAGAAAAGCGCCGGGCGAAGTTATTTTCTGGTGGATGACAACGATGAAGTCGAATCCTTCGGTCGCCTTGACGACCTGATCGAGACCGTGCGCGGTCTCGGGATCAAATTCGCTGAAATTCACATGTAGGGCACAAACGCCTTACTTGCAGACCACCACCACGCTGCGGTTTTTGTAATTGCCGACATCGACGCCCAGGGTCTTGTCACTTTCCTTGGTTGAAGGTGTGCCGTCAGTGCCGACGATCCGATAGCCGGTTCCGGCGCAGGAAGCGTCGGCTTTTTCATAGCAGGTGGCCCAGGAATTGGCTTCCCCCGAGCAGTCGATGCTCAGGCCTTGCTCGCCGTTGTTCAGGTAGGTGGTTTCGGACGTTGCGCAGCCGCTCAGGGCCAGTACCGCAATCAGGGGCAAGAATTTAGTCATGGTGTGGTCGTCGTCAGGATAATAGGGCTAAGCCTGTGACAGCGCCGGAATCAAAAGGTTATAGCGAAAGGCCACTTCTTTGCCGGCGATCGCAAAAAAAGCCCTGCGCGAGGCAGGGCTTGGTCAGGCAAATTCGCTTCAGATCAGGACTTGTCCTTGCCGCGACGTTTCGGGGCCGGGTGTTCAAGCTCCAGTACGGATGCCACTTCAATCGCCAACGCTTCGGTCGGGAATGGTCCGGCGATATTCTCGCCGCCGACGCTGTCTACCCACCACTGGCCGTCTTTCGCCTGATTGATCAGGAACCCGTTGACACTTTTTGCTACCGACATCTATCTGCCTCGTTGGCTGGTTCAATTGCGCAATGATAGCGCCAATTGCACTTGACGGGTGCTGATGGGCGTATGGTAGTGCGAATCTGTAGGTGACAGATTCGTCAGCGTCGCTCGGAATTTCTGCTATCAATAAAAGGCGCTGGAGCGAACTGCGGAACTATCCGCGAGAATATTTCTCTATGATGGCATCGGTTAGCCAGTGCGGGGCATTGTAAGGTGCACGCCGCCTGATTAGACTGCGCCGAAACTCGAACACACAGCCCTTTCAAGGACTTATATGATCAAGAAATGCTTGTTCCCAGCAGCCGGTTACGGTACTCGCTTCCTGCCAGCGACTAAAGCCATGCCCAAAGAAATGCTGCCGGTGGTAAACAAGCCACTGATCCAGTACGGCGTCGAAGAAGCACTGGACGCCGGTTTGACCGAAATATCCATCGTCACCGGCCGCGGCAAACGCGCCCTGGAAGACCACTTCGACATCAGCTATGAGCTGGAAAACCAGATCAAGGGCACCGACAAGGAGAAATACCTGGTCGGCATCCGCAAGCTGCTGGACGAGTGCTCGTTCTCCTACACCCGTCAAACCGAAATGAAAGGCCTTGGCCACGCAATCCTGACTGGCCGTCCGCTGATCGGTGACGAGCCGTTCGCCGTGGTGCTGGCGGACGACCTGTGCGTCAACCTCGAAGGCGACGGTGTACTGACCCAGATGGTCAAGCTGTACGAGCAGTATCGCTGCACCATCGTCGCGATCCAGGAAGTGGATCCGCAGGAAACCAACAAGTACGGCGTGATCGCTGGCGAGTTGATTGCCGATGACCTGTACCGCGTTCGTAACATGGTCGAGAAACCGGCACCGGAAGACGCTCCGTCGAACCTGGCGATCATCGGTCGTTACATCCTGACTCCGGACATTTTCGAGCTGATCAAGCAAACCGAGCCAGGCAAAGGTGGTGAGATCCAGATCACCGACGCCCTGATGAAGCAGGCGAAGAACGGTTGCGTGATTGCCTACAAGTTCAAGGGCCAGCGTTTCGACTGCGGTGGTGCTGAAGGCTACATCGAAGCAACCAACTTCTGCTTCGAGAACTTCTACAAGACTGGCAAGGCTTACTGATAGCGTCTGACCTGCTTGTATTGAAAAGCCACCTTCGGGTGGCTTTTTCATTTTCCGGCCCCATATCGTTTGCAGCGCTTGCCCAACGGACGTCTGCGGGTATGCTGTCTGCCTGCCGAGGAGATTGAAAATGGCCTACGATTTTGACCTTTATGTGATTGGTGCCGGTTCCGGCGGTGTGCGGGCTGCGCGTTTTGCGGCCGGGTTTGGCGCGAAAGTGGCCGTGGCCGAGAGCCGCTACCTGGGGGGTACCTGTGTGAACGTCGGCTGCGTGCCGAAGAAACTGCTGGTCTACGGTGCGCACTTCGCCGAAGACTTCGAGCAGTCTTCGGGTTTTGGCTGGACCCCGGGCGAGGCAAAGTTCGATTGGGCAACGCTGATCGCCAACAAGGATCGCGAGATCAATCGCCTGAACGGCATCTATCGCAACCTGCTGGTGAACAGCGGTGTGACCCTGCATGAAGGCCACGCCAAAATCGTCGACCCCAATACCGTCGAGATCAATGGCGAACGCTTCACCGCCAAGAACATTCTGATTGCTACCGGCGGCTGGCCGCAGATCCCGGAGATTCCGGGGCACGAGCATGCGATCAGTTCCAACCAGGCGTTCTTCCTCAAAGAGTTGCCAAAACGCGTACTGGTCGTGGGTGGTGGCTACATCGCCGTCGAGTTCGCCGGGATCTTCCACGGGCTGGGCGCCGAAACCACGTTGCTGTATCGCGGTGAACTGTTCCTTCGCGGCTTCGATGGCGCGGTGCGCAAGCACTTGCAGGAAGAACTGACCAAACGTGGCATGGACCTGCAATTCAATGCCGACATCGAGCGCATTGAAAAACTGACCGATGGCAGTCTGAAAGTGACACTCAAGGACGGTCGTCAGTTGGAAGCCGATTGCGTGTTTTACGCCACCGGCCGCCGACCGATGCTGGACAACCTCGGGCTGGAAAACACTGGCGTCAAACTCGACAAGAAAGGTTTCATCGAAGTCGACGAGCAATACCAGACCGCCGAGCCGTCGATCCTGGCCCTTGGCGATGTGATCGGTCGGGTCCAGCTCACCCCGGTTGCTCTGGCCGAAGGCATGGCCGTAGCGCGACGCTTGTTCAAGCCTGAGCAGTATCGTCCGGTGGATTACAAGATGATCCCGACCGCGGTGTTCAGCTTGCCGAACATCGGCACCGTTGGCCTGACCGAAGAAGAGGCGCGCGAAGCCGGCCACGACGTGGTGATCTACGAAAGCCGTTTCCGCCCGATGAAGCTGACCCTGACTGAATCCCAGGAGCGCACGCTGATGAAGCTCGTGGTGGATGGCAAGACCGACAAGGTGCTTGGCTGTCACATGGTCGGGCCGGATGCCGGCGAAATCGTGCAGGGGCTGGCAATCGCCTTGAAGGCGGGCGCCACCAAACGCGACTTCGACGAAACCATCGGCGTGCACCCGACGGCCGCCGAAGAGTTCGTCACCATGCGTACACCGGTCGCCGGTTAATCGGCCCCGGCTGCGTCTGGCGCTGTCGCAACGGCAGCCGCCAGACGCTTGTTTTTGTAGGAGCGAGCTTGCTCGCGAAAAACTCAAGCGCACCGCTGGCCATTTGATTTTACGCGTTATCGTTCGCGTCCATGGCGTGCAAGTTCGCTCCTGCACTGCTTGCTTCAAGTTCTGCCTGGGTCTTGGCAAGATTGACCTCTAGCGCCTTATTCAGCTGCGACTGCTCCTCGACGCTCTGCTTCAGCGATTGACTTTCCAACAGGGCTGCCCGCAAGCGTTCCTGGAGGAGGGTGCGTTCGCTGTCGATGCGGTTGACCTGTTCCAGCAGTTGATCCTGGCGGGTATGGGTCTGCTTGAGCTGTTCTTGCAGCAGGCTCAGTTCCCGCAGCGTGCCACGGTTTTCAGTCAGCAAGCGTTCGTTGTCACGGTGAAGCTGGGTGATTTCGTCCTGGCGTACAAGGGCGCTTTGCTGGGCCTGACGCAACTCCATCTGAATCTGCTGCACCTGACCTTCGTGGCGTCGTTGCTCCTGTTCGCGCTGCTCTTTGACGGCATCGCGATAGTGTTCCAGTGCATCGCGGGCGTGCAGGTGTTTTTCCTCAAGAGAGCGGATCTGCTCGTCCTTGTCCTGCAAGCGCAACTCGAAGTCGGCCAACGCCTGGTTCAGCCCGGCGTTGCGGGTTTGCTCGGTCTGCAGCATGGAGAGCGTGTTTTGCAGGGTGTCGGATTCCTGGGTCAGCGCCAGGGTTTGAATCTCGTACTGCTGCTGCAATTCGCTGTTGGCTTCCTGAGCGTCTGCCAGCTGACTTTCCAGGTCTTTTCGTTGCTGTTCGAACTGAGCGCGAGCCTGATCGATGGGCTCCTGTGCTTGCTCTTTGAGCCGTTGCGCAAGGCGCGAGACCAACCCTGTCAGCTCGTCATCAATGGGTTCAGGGGGGGGCGCGGCCGGTTCTACACCATCGTCCAGCTCCTTCAAATACCGGTGAATGGTGGTTTTGGAGCCAGTGTTTCCCATCTCTATACGTACAGCGTCGATGCTCGGGTGTTCGCCGCGGGCGAGGATAGCCAGGCGCGCCGTTTGAACCACTGCTTTGTTGATGCCGCCACGAGCCATGTGTTCTCCTACGATTTCGTACTGTGGTACATGCCACTAAAGTACACAGTGTACCACGCGTTCATAAAATGGAATAAGTGCATATTACTGATGCGGGATATACTGGTATTACCCCATGTGACAACGATATTGAATTGTTCGCAGCTCCATTTCCGTACACAAACGTCCTCAGGAGCCGGTTTGCTGGCGAAAAACCTCCAGACACCGCGAGCACTCAAGCCGTTAGCGTCATCGTTTACGTCCATCGCGAGCAAGCTCGCTCCTACAGTAGTCAACGCCATGAGTGATCTGGATCGATACCTGCAAGCCGCCACGCGTGACAACACCCGCCGTAGTTATCGAGCGGCCATCGAGCATTTCGAAGTGAGTTGGGGCGGTTTCCTGCCGGCCACTGCCGACAGCGTCGCGCGCTATCTGGTGGCGTACGCCGGGGAGTTGTCGATCAACACGTTGAAGCTGCGCCTGTCGGCGCTCGCGCAGTGGCACAACAGCCAGGGGTTTGCCGATCCCACCAAGGCGCCCGTTGTGCGCAAGGTGTTCAAAGGCATTCGCGCGCTGCACCCGGCTCAGGAGAAACAGGCCGAGCCCTTGCAGCTTCAGCATCTGGAGCAAGTGGTTACCTGGCTGGAGCAGGAAGCACACACCGCGAAATCGCAACATGATCAACCGGCCCTGTTACGAGCCCGGCGCGATAGGGCACTGATTCTGTTGGGCTTCTGGCGCGGTTTCCGCAGCGACGAGTTGTGCCGCGTCCAGATCGAACACGTGCAGGCCAGCGCGGGTTCCGGCATTACCCTGTATTTGCCGCGGAGCAAGAGCGACCGCGAAAACCTCGGCAAGACCTACCAGACGCCGGCATTGCAGCGTCTGTGTCCGGTGCAGGCGTACATCGCCTGGATCACCGAGGCGGCGCTGGTGCGCGGGCCGGTATTCCGTGGCATCGACCGTTGGGGGCACCTGAGCGAGGAGGGGCTGCACGCCAACAGCGTCATTCCGTTATTGCGCCAGGCGCTGGAGCGCGCAGGTATCCCGGCCGAGCAGTACACCAGCCACTCCCTGCGACGCGGCTTCGCCACTTGGGCGCACCAAAGTGGTTGGGACTTGAAGTCGTTGATGAGTTACGTGGGCTGGAAGGACATGAAGTCGGCGATGCGTTACGTGGAAGCTAATCCGTTCCTCGGGATGGCCCGGATTTCTGAAAAGCCGTTGACGCCGTAGATATCGTTTTCTTCTATTAATACAGCTGGCTAATAGCGAAAACCCATCAGCAGCATCAAGTTTGCCAATGAGCCATCCGTCCATCGAGTGGGTAGAGTTCACTCCATCAACTTCTTAACCCCTGACGGAGAGTCAACGATGCCTATCATCAACAGCCAAGTTAAACCGTTCAAAGCTACCGCCTACAAAAACGGCGACTTCGTACAAGTGTCGGACGCTGACCTGAAAGGCAAATGGTCTGTCGTGTTCTTCTACCCAGCCGACTTCACCTTCGTTTGCCCGACCGAACTGGAAGACCTGGCTGACAACTACGACGCTTTCCAGAAGCTGGGCGTCGAAATCTACAGCGTTTCCACTGACACCCATTTTGCCCACGCGGCCTGGCACAACACTTCGCCAGCCATCGGCAAAATCCAGTACACCATGATCGGCGACCCGACCCACGCCATCTCCCGCAACTTCGACGTGCTGATCGAAGAAGCCGGTCTGGCTGACCGCGGCACTTTCGTGATCAACCCTGAAGGCCAGATCAAAATCGTTGAACTGAACGATGGCGGCGTTGGCCGTGACGCTTCCGAACTACTGCGCAAAATCAAGGCTGCCCAGTACGTCGCTGCTCACCCAGGCCAGGTTTGCCCAGCCAAGTGGAAAGAAGGCGAGGCCACTCTGGCTCCGTCCCTGGACCTGGTCGGCAAGATCTAAGTCTGTGAAAGCATCATCAGGGCGGGTTTCCGCACCTAAGTAAGCTGCAACCGCCCAATAAAAACGCCTGGGCGAGATTCGCTCGGGCGTTTTTTTATGTCTCGCAAAAAAGGAAATCGCCCGTATGTTGGACGCCAATCTTAAAGCCCAGTTGAAATCGTACCTGGAACGGGTCACCCAGCCGATCGAGATCGTTGCATCCCTCGACGACGGTGCGAAATCCCAGGAAATGCTCGAGCTGCTGAAAGACGTTGCCAGTCTTTCCAGCCAAATTACCTTGCTCGATAACGGTGACGACGCACGCAAGCCATCGTTCTCGATCAACCGCCCCGGTGCCGATATCAGCCTGCGTTTTGCCGGTATTCCGATGGGCCACGAATTCACCTCGCTGGTGCTGGCCTTGCTGCAAGTCGGCGGTCACCCTTCGAAAGCCAGCGCGGAAGTGATAGAACAGATCCGCTCGCTCAAAGGCGAGTTCAGCTTCGAGACTTACTTCTCGCTGTCCTGCCAGAACTGCCCGGACGTGGTCCAGGCGCTGAACCTGATGGCAGTACTGAACCCGAACATTCGCCACGTCGCTATCGATGGTGCGTTGTTCCAGGCCGAAGTCGATGATCGCAAGATCATGGCCGTGCCAAGCATTTACCTGAACGGCGCGATTTTCGGCCAGGGCCGTATGGGCCTGGAAGAAATCCTCGCCAAGATCGACACCAGCGGCGCCGAACGCCAAGCCGAGAAAATCAGCGCCAAGGAAGCCTTTGACGTGCTGGTTGTCGGTGGTGGTCCCGCCGGTGCTGCGGCAGCGATCTACGCCGCCCGTAAAGGCATTCGCACTGGTGTGGCGGCTGAACGTTTTGGCGGGCAGGTGCTCGATACCATGGCCATCGAGAACTTCATCTCCGTACAGGAAACCGAAGGGCCGAAACTGGCCAGCGCGCTCGAAGAGCATGTCAAGCAATACGACGTCGACATCATGAACCTGCAACGGGCCACCGCGCTGATTCCGGCGAAGAACCCTGGCGAGTTGCACGAAGTTCGCTTCGACAGCGGCGCCACCCTGAAAACCAAGGCGCTGATCCTTGCCACTGGCGCGCGCTGGCGTGAAATGGGCGTACCGGGCGAGCAGGAATATAAAGCCAAAGGCGTGTGTTTCTGCCCGCACTGCGATGGCCCGCTGTTCAAAGGCAAGCGCGTAGCGGTGATCGGCGGCGGTAACTCCGGCGTTGAAGCCGCGATCGATCTGGCCGGTATTGTCAGCCACGTCACGCTGCTCGAGTTTGACAGCAAGCTGCGCGCCGATGCCGTGCTGCAACGCAAGTTGTTCAGCCTCCCGAACGTCAATGTGATTACCAGCGCACTGACCAGTGAAGTGAAAGGCGACGGCCAGAAAGTGACCGGTCTGGTCTACAAGGATCGCGATTCGGGCGAGTTCAACACGGTCAATCTCGAAGGCATCTTCGTGCAGATCGGTTTGCTGCCGAACACCGACTGGCTCAAAGGCACCGTCGAATTGTCGCCCCGTGGCGAGATCATCGTCGATGCGCGTGGCGAGACATCGTTGCCAGGTGTGTTCGCTGCCGGTGACGTGACGACCGTGCCGTACAAGCAGATCGTGATTGCGGTGGGCGAGGGCGCCAAGGCTTCCCTGAGCGCCTTCGATCACCTCATCCGGACTTCTGCGCCGGCCTGAAACCGGACGCTGAAAACACAAAACCCCATGAGTGATCATGGGGTTTTGTGTTTGTGCCGCCGCAGATATTTGTAGGAGCCGGCTTGCTGGCGATTGCGGTGTGTCAGCAAGCATTACTTTGAATGTCACACCGCTATCGCCAGCAAGCCGGCTCCTACAGGGGATTTTCTGTGAGGGTTACAACGGCGCAGGCTGGATGATCTCGACCCAGTAGGCGTCCGGGTCCTTGATGAACGCCAGGCTCTTCATGCGGCCATCGTTCAGGCGCTTCTGGAAATCGCAGCCCAACGCTTCGAAACGCTCGCACGCAGCGACGATGTCTGGCACTGAGATGCAGATGTGCCCGAAGCCGCGTGGGTCGGTGTTGCCATTGTGGTAGGCAAAATCCGCGTCGTTTTCAGTGCCGTGGTTGTGGGTCAGTTCGAGGATGCCGGGGATCGATTTCATCCACTCGGTACGGGCGGCGGCATCGGCCGGGATCTGGTCTTTATCGACCAGCGCCAGGAAATACAGGCTGAATTCGGCTTCCGGAAAGTCGCGTTTTTCCACCAGCGAAAAACCTAGGATGCGTGTGTAGAAATCCAGGGACTTGGTGATGTCCTTGACCCGCAGCATGGTGTGGTTGAAGACGAACTTCTGGGTGGCGGTATCAGGTTGGGCGGTAACACCCGGGAAGGTGTTCAATTCGTGCAGGCTCATGGGCCCTCCGGACAATAAGTGGGGCAAGTGAATGGTGACAATGATACGCAAGGGCGCAGGCATCACCAAACCCAAACCGTCGGCTATTGCCTGACAGCCGGACGAGGCTCAGACTTTGCGGTTCAGCCCGTGAGTATTCATTGCAATGACCCGATTCTGTAAATCGCTGTTCGTTCTGATTGGCCTGCTGTCAGGCATGACTTGCGCTCATGCAGACACGCCGATAGTGACTTGGCCGGTTGGCTGGGAAGTAGAAGCGATCCCGCAGGATGATGCCAAACCTGAGGTGTCCCGTCAGCGCGCAGTGAAGAATGATCAGGGCGGCACGCCGGTGATGGTGATGGAGTTAACCATGACGCCAGTGGAAAGCGGTCATCAGGTGAATTTGCAAGGCGTATTGCTGGAGATGCGCAAGTCAGTGCAGAAGGATTTTTTCCAGGGCGGCTATCAAAGCGTCTGCAACAAAATTCATCCGGCGACCTTGAGCCGGCTGTCGGCATTGGAAACTACCTGCACGATTACCCAAAACGGCCGACACGTGTTGTCGCAAACATTGGTCGCGGCGGTGGATGCCGATAAAGCCTATGTTTTTTCGTACGCGGGGCAGGCCGAGGCTTATAAGGCAAGCCTGGATGAAATAGAAACTGTTCGTAACAGCTTGAAACTTTAGTTAAAGGTTTGCGCAATCGTGCATTTCGCAATCTTTAGATACCCAAAGGGACTAAGCACAAAGTTAATCTGCAAGTAGCGAGTGATCGATTCCAATCGTTGCATTTAGAAGGTATGCATGAAAAAAGCCCTGCGTAAGACAGGGCTTTTTTTGTCACCGCGAGTGCTTAGCCGCGCAGCCAGGAATCAACGGTGGCAGCACCGTATTGTTCCTTCCAGGCTTTCAGGCCGCGGTGGTTGCCGCCCTTGGTTTCAATCAGTTCGCCAGTGTGCGGGTTCTGATAAACCTTGACCACGCGAGCGCGGCGGGTTTTCGGCGCAGCGGCCTGTTGCAGGCCGGATTTGGCCGGGTTCGGATCGAGAATGGCGATGATGTCGCGCAGGCTCTTGCCGTAGGTTTTCATCAGCCCCTGGAGCTTTTCTTCGAATTCGATTTCTTTCTTGAGCCCGGCATCATTCTTCAGGGACTCCAGCTGCTTGAGCTGCTCTTGAAGGGCCTTTTCAGCTGCACGAAATTCAGCGAGTCTGGACAATATCTTTACTCCAATAGTGTGTTTGGCTGATACCAACCGCAAACAAAGCTATAAGCCAAGAGCCTTGAAGCGACTCGGTGATAGATGGCTCGCCTGCCAATTTAGCGCAGGTATGAAAAATTGTAGTAGTTAATGGGCGAAGAGTAAATCCTGACTTTTTCTTCATGTAACAAGAGTGGTCTTTTGATTCGAATTGGTGCACGGGCCTCGTTGTTTTGTCGCATAAAGGCGCCAGTTAATGGTGACTTAATGCATCAATGAAGTCTGCACCGGGGATCGGCCTGCCGAAGAGATAACCTTGCAGGAAGTTCACACCATGAGCGGTGAGATAGGCACTTTGCTCCTCGGTTTCCACACCTTCTGCAACGATGCCCAGATCGAGCTTGGCCGAGAGTTCGATGATGCTGTCCAGAATGTGCCGGGAGAGGGCGTCGGCGCCGATCATGGCGACAAAGCTCTGGTCGATTTTAAGGAAGTCGACGTTGAATTGGCGCAAGTAACCCAGGCTTGAGTGGCCAGTGCCAAAGTCGTCGATGGCGATCATCACGCCCAGCGCGTGAAGTTGCTCGAACAACTGCAACGTGATGGCAGTGGGCTCGATCAGTTCGCGCTCGGTCAACTCCAGCACAAGATGGATGGAGCCCGGCGCAAAGGCACTGAGAAATTCCCGGCAATCCTCGACCAGTTCCAGGTCCTTGCAGTGGCTGGCGGTGATGTTGATGCCGATGTGAAACGGCTCTTCGAACGAGGAGGAGACAGGCGCCAGCAGTTGCGCAGTTTGCTGCATGAGTGAGCGCGTCATCGGCACGATCAGGCCGGAGTGCTCGGCAAACGGGATAAACAGGTCAGGGCGCACCAGGCCTTCCTTCGGATGATTCCAGCGCATCAACACTTCGGTGCCGGACCACTTCTTGTTCGTGCCATGCACCACCGGCTGAAAATACGGAACGAACTCCGCCGCCTCCAGCGCGCGCTGTAGTTCATGACTGGGTGACGACGAGCGCTTTTGCAAAACATGCCCAATCAGGCCGGACACGACGCCAAAAAAGATCAGCAAACTGAACAGCGGCGGATACTCGCTACGCATGTAACGCCAGGTCTCGCCAGCGGGGAAACCCGCCGCGACGGTGAAGGCATATCGCGAGGATGGACGTTTGCTTTCGGCGACGGGCAGGAGGGGCAGGGCATCTTTGTGAACCTTGCCGTCAGCCGACAACCAGCTTGGGCCGACTTGGAGTAACAGTACTGTCTTGCGACCAATCAGGCGCAGCACGTTACTCAAGTGATAACCGTCCAGTGTCGTCAATGCACCCTGTTTTCCTTCGCTGAGCCGGTACACCAGCAGCGCGGTATTGGGCGTGACCGGGTTGCCGTTCATGAGCCATAACGTGCCTTGGGTGTAGTCTCCGGCGTTGATTTTTTCCTGATAGTCACCAAACAACGAACTGCAATAGAGGTTGTCGTCCCACACCAGATTCGTCGAGCGCACGAACGGACGGCGGGTGACTTGTTCGCGCAAGGCCAGCTTGACGTCGTTGCAGGATTGACCGGCCAACGGCACTAACTCGCGTGCGGCCTCGGCGGTGTTGTCGAGCATCAGGTCGAATTGGCGGATGGCTTCTTCGGCGGTCAGTTGGGTGCTTTGCGAAAGTGCACGTCCGGCCTGCCAGTAAAGAATGGAGAACCCCAGAAGTATCGGGAGCAAACCGCTCAATACTGTCACTACAATCCGGGTGCTGCGTTTTCGGCGGGTTTTGAAAGTCAGTGGCATTCGCGAAACCTGTAACGATGAAATAGGGCTCTCAAATGCTGGCAGGACAACGGCACGCCTCCCATAAAGAGTTCGGTCAGAGGCCATGATAGTTGGCCTTCAAGGCGTGTGCCGTTCAACGCAAGTCCAGACTGGCAGCCAGTTTGATAAAGGCCAGCGTTGCCGGTGAAGACTGACGCCGGTCCAGCACCGCCAGGCCGACCTGGCGCACGACCACTGGCGACAGCGGTTTTTTCACGTAGCGGTCGTCGCAGTCGTTGGGCAGTGAACCTTCGGCGACCACCGTCAAGGCATCGCCCCGGCCAACGGTGACCAGCGTGCTCAGCAGTTGCGAGCAGCGGTAACGAATGTTGGGCATCAGGTGCGCCGCGCTGAACATCCGCGAAACCAGCTCCGAGGAGCCGGCCTCGGTCAGCACGAAGGGGTCGTCGCACAAATCCCCCAGGCTCACGCTGTCGCGAACTGCCAGCGGATGATCGACGGGCAGCAACGCGACCATTTGGTCCTCGATCAGTGCGACGGTGTCGAATCGCTCCTGCGGCAACACCACAAAGCCGATGTCGATGCGCCGCTCTTCCAGCCACTGGATCACCTGTCGGTCCGGACCTTCATCGATATGGACCTCGATACCAGGGTGAGCGGCCCGGTACTGCTGCAGGATCATCGGTAACAACTTGATCGACGAGGTCGGACCGAACGATCCGATGCGCAGCGTGCCGCGTTTCATGCCGCGGGCATCGGCCGCTTCCTGGCGCAAGGTGTTGGCCAGCCCGAGCATTGCCCGAGCACGCAGCAACAGCTGTTGGCCGATGTCGCTGAGTTCGACCCGGGATTGATGCCGATTCAACAGTTCGACGCCCAGCTCCTGTTCCAGCGACTTGAGGGCGTGAGACACCGCGGATTGCGAAATGCCCAGACGATGGGCCGCCGCCGTAAAGCCGTGAAGCTCGGCCACCAGCGAGAAAATCTCCAGTTGTGTGAGTGTCATGAGTGTTTACTCATTTTACGATGATCAAGTATTAGCGAAATGATACGTCATCTGTTCGACTTCTTAATCCGGGGACTTATGACCGCATATGAACACAGGGTGTCGGAACGCTCCGACGTGGCGGTGTACTTCAAACTCGCCGCCGTCACGATGATCTGGGGCGGCACCTTTGTCGCCGGGCGTTTTCTGGCGGACAGCCTCAGCCCGCTGTTCGCTGCCAGCCTGCGATTCCTGCTGGCGAGCGGGGCGCTGTTGCTGTTTTTACTGGTGGCCCGCGTGCCGCTGGCGCGCCCCAGCCCCAGGCAATGGCTGCAACTGTCGCTGCTGGGGTTCTTCGGCATCTTCTTCTATAACCTGTGCTTCTTTTATGGCCTGCATTACATCAATGCGTCCCGGGCGTCGTTGATCGTGGCCCTTAACCCGGCGGTTATCGGACTGGCCTCGTGGCTGCTGTTCAAGGAGCGCTTGAGTCGGGTAAAGGTCGTGGGTATCGCGATCTGCATCGTCGGGGCGAGCCTGGTGATTGTCAGTCGCAACCCCCAATTGCTGGCCGGCAATGCCGACTCGTGGATCGGCGATCTGCTGATTTTTGGCTGCGTTCTGAGCTGGGGGGGTTATTCGCTGTGCTCCAGAGACTTGAACCAGACCCTGGGGCCGATGCAAACCGTGACGTATTCGATCTTGCTCGGCACGGTGATGCTCTGGGTTGTCAGTGCCGTCAGGGGCGAGGTGAGCATTGCTGCGTTGGCCAGCCTGGGAGCGCAGCAATGGTTGAGCCTGATGTACCTGGGCGTTTTGGGATCGGCACTGGCCTACATTGGTTATTACGATGGCATCCGCAAAATCGGCGCGACCCGTTCAGGCGTGTTCATCGCTCTGAACCCGCTGACCGCGGTCATCTTCGGCGCGTTGTTGTTGGGCGAGCAATTGACCCTGGCGATGTGTCTGGGCGGCGGGTTGATTCTGGTGGGGATTTTCCTGTGCAACAAACCCCTTGCGCGAGCAGGGAAAAAGGGGATTTGATACAGAAGACGGACAAATCTGTTTACGCTGTGTAGAATCCGGTTACGCATATAAGAATAATCGTCTTCTGCCAGCAGAAGCCTCGCCCGTATCAGCCTTGGGTCGACAATGAAAAGTTTCGGGTTTCAATTGATCTACGGTGACTTCCTCGCCCGCAGCGTGCGGGGCATCTCCTGCGCGCCACCCGCCGGCTTCAGCATTTCTTGAAACTAACGTTACGTTAATTCTAAAAAATGATGAGGCGCCAAAATGGCAGATTTATACGAAAACCCAATGGGCCTGATGGGCTTTGAATTCATCGAACTCGCATCGCCAACCCCGAACACGCTGGAGCCGATCTTCAAGATCATGGGCTTCACCAAGGTGGCGACCCACCGTTCCAAAGACGTGCACCTGTATCGCCAGGGCGCGATCAACCTGATCCTCAATAACGAACCCCACAGCGTCGCTTCGTACTTTGCGGCCGAGCACGGCCCGTCGGTGTGCGGCATGGCGTTCCGGGTCAAGGATTCGCAAAAGGCCTACAAACGCGCACTGGAACTCGGCGCGCAGCCGATCCATATCGAAACCGGCCCGATGGAACTGCACCTGCCGGCGATCAAAGGCATCGGCGGCGCGCCGCTGTACCTGATCGACCGTTTTGGTGAAGGCAGCTCGATCTACGACATCGACTTCGTGTTCATCGAAGGCGTTGATCGCAACCCGGTTGGCGCCGGCCTGAAGATCATCGACCACCTGACCCACAACGTGTATCGCGGTCGCATGGCGTACTGGGCGAACTTCTACGAGAAGCTGTTCAACTTCCGTGAAATCCGCTACTTCGACATCAAGGGCGAATACACCGGCCTGACCTCCAAGGCGATGACCGCGCCGGACGGCATGATCCGCATCCCGTTGAACGAAGAGTCGTCCAAGGGTGCCGGTCAGATCGAAGAGTTCCTGATGCAGTTCAACGGCGAAGGCATCCAGCACGTCGCGTTCCTCAGCGATGATCTGATCAAGACCTGGGATCACCTGAAAAGCATCGGCATGCGCTTCATGACCGCGCCTCCGGAAACCTATTACGAAATGCTCGAAGGCCGTTTGCCGAACCACGGCGAGCCAGTGGATCAACTGCAGGCGCGGGGCATTCTATTGGATGGTTCGTCAGAGTCGGGCGACAAGCGTCTGCTGCTGCAGATCTTCTCGGAAACCCTGATGGGCCCGGTGTTCTT
Source organism: Pseudomonas sp. SJZ080 (assembly GCF_007828295.1). Taxonomy (NCBI): domain Bacteria; kingdom Pseudomonadati; phylum Pseudomonadota; class Gammaproteobacteria; order Pseudomonadales; family Pseudomonadaceae; genus Pseudomonas; species Pseudomonas sp. SJZ080. Next base: position 66,623 of record NZ_VIUK01000002.1, on the reverse strand, counting down.
CGAGTTCATCCAGCGTAAAGGCGACGATGGCTTCGGCGAAGGCAACTTCAAGGCGTTGTTCGAATCGATCGAGCGCGATCAGGTTCGTCGTGGCGTACTTTCCACCGACTAAGCCGTTACCGCGATAAAACTGTGGGAGCGGGCTTGCTCGCGAATGCGGAGTGTCATTCAGCAATGATGTTGACTGACACCCCGCATTCGCGAGCAAGCCCGCTCCCACATTTGTTTTGAGTGTATTTAAGGTTTGCGCTGCCGGACCAGGTGCTTGAACCCTTCGAACATCAACACCAGCACCGCCATCCAGATTGGAATGTAGGTCAGCCATTCCCCCGCCTTGATGCTTTCTCCGAGCAGCAACGCCACACCCAGCAACAGCACCGGCTCGACGTAGCTCAACAACCCGAACAGGCTGAACGGCAGCAGTCGGCTGGCGATGATGTAGATCACCAGTGCCGAGGCACTGATCACACCGAGAATCGGGATCAACAGCGACAGCCACGGATGCTGGTCAAACACACTGAAACCTTGTTCGCCCGTCTGCACGAACCAGAAGGCCACGGGCAGCGTGAGTGCCATGTCCAGCCATAAGCCGCCCAGGTTGTCTGCTGCGAGACGCTTGCGCAGGATGAAATAGGTTGGGTAGCCGATGCACACCAACAAGGTCGCCCAGGAAAAACCACCGACCTGATACACCTCGTTGATCACCCCGAGGCAGGCGAAAAACACCGCGACTTTTTGCAGATAGGACAGGCGCTCACCGTAGGCCAGTCGCCCGGTCAAAACCATGGTCAACGGCAACAGGAAATAGCCCAGCGACACATCGAGGCTGTAGCCGTTGAGCGGTGCCCACATGAACAGCCAGAGCTGCACGCTGAGCAGGGCAGAAGAGGCGATCAGGCCGGCGATCAGTTTCGGCTGGGCGGTAGCTCGCCGGACAATCTCGACCACGCGCTTCCATTCCCCGGACACCACCATGAACACGGTCATGCACGGAACTGTCAGCAGCATGCGCCAGCCGAAAATTTCCACACCGCTCAACGGGGTGAGCAGTGAGGTGTAGTAATACATGACGGCAAACAGCACCGAGGCCGAAACCGATAGAGCGATACCTTTAGACAAACTGTCCTCGCGAAGTTGAAGGTGAAACGGGGGGCGGAGGATACGTGGTTTTCGAGCCGAATATTGACCTACTGATCAACTCCGACCCACTGTAGGAGCGAGCTTACTCGCGATGGTGTATCAGCTGACACTGATGTAGCTGATACAAGCTCGCTCCTGCAGTGGTCTTGTATTTTCTCAGGTGTTGCGGGGTTTACGGCCGGATACGAAATGGCTCACATCATTGAACCCCGGCGTCGACGCATGCCCCGGTGTCACCAGCGAGTCGATAAACGCTTCATCCTCAGCCGTGATCTTCACCGCCTGCGCCTTAGTGTAGGCGTCCCATTGTTCTTCGGTACGCGGCCCGACAATGGCGGAAGTGACGGCGCTGTTGTTCAGCACCCAGGCAATCGCGAACTCGACGATTCCCACGCCACGACCTTGTGTGTATTGCTGGATCTGCTGGGCAATGCGCAGGGATTCCACCCGCCATTCCGTTTCCAGAATGCGTTTGTCGGCGCGACCGGCGCGGCTGTTGGCGTCCGGTTTCACATCCGGCGCGTATTTGCCGCTTAGCACGCCACGGGCCAGCGGGCTGTAAGGCACCACGCCCAGGCCATAGGTTTGCGCGGCGGTGATCTGTTCGGTTTCGGCCTGGCGGTTGACGATGTTGTACAACGGCTGGCTGATGACAGGGCGGTCAACCCCCAGTTTGTCAGCGATGCGGATCACCTCGGCGATTCGCCAGCCGCGGTAGTTCGACAACCCCCAATAGCGGATTTTGCCCTGGCGAATCAGGTCGCCGATGGCCGATACCGTGACTTCAAGCGGCGTGTTGTGGTCTTCGCGGTGCAGGTAATAAATGTCGAGGTAGTCTGTGCCGAGGCGCGTCAGGCTGGCATCGATGCCATTGAATATGTGCTTGCGGCTCAGGCCACTGCGGTTCGGCACGCCGTCCACGGGGCCGAAACCGACCTTGGTGGCGAGCACCCATTCATGGCGGTTACCGGCAATCGCTTCGCCGACGATTTCCTCGGAGCGGCCGCCGGTGTAGACGTCGGCGGTGTCGATGAAGTTGATGCCCTGGTCCCAGGCCTTGTCGATGATCCGCAGGGAATCTTCGGTGCTGGTCTGTTCGCCGAACATCATGGTGCCCAAGGTCAGGGTGGAGACCTGCAAACCCGAATGACCCAGCGTGCGGTAGCTCATGACGAATTCCTTTTACCGGAGGGAAAGGCTCAATCAAATACCAGAACAACCGCGCGGATCAAAGTGATTTATCGAACATCCCCGAATCAAAAATGTGGGAGCGGGCTTGCTCGCGAAGGCGGTGTGTCAGTCACTATTGAGTTGCCTGATACGACGCCTTCGCGAGCAAGCCCGCTCCCACACTGGATCTGCGTCTATCAGACGCGCAGGGTGCGGGTCATACGCAACGCCAGCAAACTACCGCAGACAATCACGCCCGCCAGCAGGTACAGCGCGGCGTCGGTCGAGCCGGTGCTGTCCTTGACCCAACCTACCAGGTACGGACTGAGGAAGCCCGCCATCTGGCCCATGGAGTTGATCAACGCCAGACCACCCGCCGCAGCGCCGGCACTGAGCAGCGCCGTTGGCACCGGCCAGAACATCGGCAGGCCGGTGAGGGCGCCCATGGTGGCGATGGTCAGGCCGAGAATCGCTATGGCTGGTGTGGTGGCGAAGTTCACGGCGATCAGCAGGCCGACAGCGCCCATCAGCATCGGCACCACCAAATGCCAGCGACGTTCTTTGCGCAAATCCGCCGAGCGGCCGACCATCAACATGAACACGGCCGCCAGCAGGTACGGAATGGCACTCAACCAGCCGATCACCAGGTTATCGCTGAAGCCCAGGTTCTTGATGATCGACGGCAGCCAGAAGTTGATCGCGTAAACGCCGCTCTGGATGCAGAAATAGATCAGGCCGAACGCCCAGATCGCCGGGTTCTTGAATACCGCCAGCAATGAGTCGGTGGTGGTTTTCGGTTTGTTGGCCAGGTCTTCGGCGTGGTCGGCTTCCAGCACCGAGCGCTCGAACGGCGTGAGCCACTTGGCATTGGCATAGCTGTCGCTGAGCAGGAAGTAGGCGAGGGCGCCGAGGATCACGGTCGGAATGCCTTGCAGCAGGAACATCCACTGCCAGCCGGCCAAACCGCCCTGGCCCGCGGCGAAGTGGTTGAGGATCCAGCCGGAAAACGGGCTGCCAAGCAGGCCGGACACCGGGATCGCCGACATGAACAGCGCCATGATGCGGCCGCGGCGGAAGGTCGGGAACCATTGCGAGAGGTAGAGCACCACGCCCGGGAAGAACCCGGCTTCGGCCGCACCGGTGAACAGGCGCAAGGTGTAGAACTCGGTCGGGGTGGTAACGAACAGCAGGCAGGTCGATAGCGTGCCCCAGACGATCATCATCAGCGCGATCCAGCGGCGCGGGCCGAATCTGGTCAGCGCCAGGTTGCTTGGCACGCCGCACAGCACGTAGCCGATAAAGAAGATCCCGGCCCCGAGGCCGTACACGGTTTCGCTGAATTTCAGTGCGTCGAGCATCTGCAGCTTGGCAAATCCAACGTTCACCCGGTCGAGGTAGTTGAACAGGTAGCAGATGAAAATGAAGGGGATCAAACGCAGGGTAATGCGTTTGTAGACGGCATTTTTTTCGTCAACGATGGCCTGGGTAGCGGCGGCGCTCTGTGACATGGCGGGTTCTCTCTTTATTATGATTTTTTGCGATGCAAAGGGTAACGTTGATCGCCCTGAGAGTCTCAGCCACCCTCATGGCTGCTGTCTTTGTGCCTGAGCACAGGGTTTGTCACCCGGTCCTGTGCGGGTGAACAACCCCCGATCCATCACGCTTGCAAGGATTACCGCTATGTTCGAACTCGATCACGACCTGGCCCAGGACATCGTCGACCGGGCAATGGCCATCCTGCCGTACAACGTCAACGTCATGGACAGCCAGGGGTTGATTCTCGGCAGCGGTGAACCGGAGCGGGTCAATACCCGGCACGAAGGCGCACAACTGGTGCTGGCCAACGGGCGCGTGGTGGAAATCGATGCGCAAACGGCGATCCATCTCAAAGGCGTGCAGCCGGGGATCAACCTGCCGCTGTTGCTCGATCAGCGTTTGATCGGCGTGTTGGGCATCACCGGTGAGCCCGAGCAATTGCGCACTTATGCCGAGTTGGTGCGCATGACCGCCGAGATGCTGGTGGGCCAGCGCAACCAGCAGGCTGAGCAGCAATGGCGGCGCCAGCGTTGCGATGACTTGCTCGCGCTGCTGCTGAGTGAGGCGGGGGATTCGCCGCGGCTGATCGATGAAGCTCAGCAGCTTGGGCTAAAACCGCAGATGACACGGGTGCCGTATCTGTTCGAACTTGGGATGGAACACGGGCCAGGGCAAACCGTCGACGCGCTCAGCGCCTGGCTGACCTCGCGTTACCCGGACAGTTGGTGCGTGAGTTCCGCCAAGTCTTCGTTGCTGTGGTGCCGACCGGCGAGCCAGGCCATCGAGAACGACCGGCTGCTGGAAAAGCTCGACGGCCTTGGCTGGAATATCTTGCGCATCGCCGTGGGCGGGCAGGCGGATGGCTTGTCGGGCTTGCGCCGTTGCTATCGCCGGGTCGGTGACTTGCTGGCCTATGGGCGTGATGTCCTGCCGCATTCGCGCTTGTTGACGCTGACCCGTTATCGCCTGCCGGTGATGCTCTGGCGGCACCGCAACGACGATGCGCTGGACGAGCTGCTCAAACCACTGCGCAAAGTCATCGTCAAGGATGGCAACGGTCAACTGCTGGCGACTTTGCGCAGTTGGTGCGAACACGATGGCCAAAGCCAGGCCTGTGCCGATGCGTTGGGCATTCATCGCAACAGTTTGCGTTATCGCATGGAGCGGATTGCCGAGCTGAGTGGCGTCGATCCGTTGAGGCTCGATGGCATGCTCGCCCTGTATCTCGGCGTACAACTGCTCCCACAGATCGACACCCTCCCATGAACGACACCACCCCTGTAGGAGCCGGCTTGCTGGCGATTGCGTACGACGCGGTGGATCAGGAACACCGCGTTAACTCGATCGCCAGCAAGCCGGCTCCTGCAGAGGCATGCGCAAGTCTCCGGTTTTGTAGAAATGAACAATAATCCTCCATGCCGCTTGTGCAGCGGACCGGCGTTATTGTTCAGGCCTGCTGGCAGCATGAGGGCCTTGGAACTGGAGAATTCGCATGAAGATCGTCATCGCCCCCGATTCGTTCAAGGACAGCCTGAGTGCCCAGGGTGTGGCTGATGCCATTGCCCTCGGGCTGGCGCAAGTCTGGCCCGATGCGCAGTTGATCAAATGCCCGATGGCCGATGGCGGAGAAGGCACGGTCGAATCGATTCTGGCGGCATGCGAAGGTCAACTGCGTCGTACCAACGTCCGAGGCCCGCTGGGCACAACGGTCGACGCCGCGTGGGGCTGGCTGCCACAGAGCCTGACCGCCATCATCGAAATGGCGGAAGCCAGTGGTTTGCAACTCGTACCGCCGGGGCAGCGTGATGCCTGCATCAGCAGCACGTTCGGCACCGGCGAGCTGATCCGCGCCGCACTCGATGCCGGGGCGCAACGAGTGATCCTCGCGATTGGCGGCAGCGCCACCAACGACGGCGGTGCCGGGGCGATGCAAGCCTTGGGCGTGCAGCTGCTGGATGCCCAGGGCGAACCCCTGGCGCCGGGCGGTCTGGCGCTGGCGCAACTGGCCCGCATCGACCTGAGTGACATCGATCCGCGTCTGGCTCGGGTGCGCTTCGATATCGCCGCCGACGTCAACAATCCGCTGTGCGGCCCCCACGGTGCCTCTGCGATTTTCGGCCCACAGAAAGGCGCGACGCCTGCGCAGGTCGAGCACCTGGATCACGCACTCGGGCACTTTGCCGAGCTGTGCACTCAAGTCCTCAACAAAGACGTACGCGACGAACCCGGTAGCGGCGCAGCGGGTGGTCTGGGGTTTGCCGCCAAGGCGTTTCTCGGGGCGCAGTTCAAGGCCGGAGTTGAAGTGGTCGCCGAACTGGTTGGCCTGGCCGAAGCGGTGAAGGGCGCCGACCTGGTGATCACCGGCGAAGGCCGTTTCGATGCGCAGACCTTGCGCGGCAAGACACCGTTTGGCGTTGCACGGATTGCCAGGCAAAACGACGTACCGGTCGTCGTCATCGCCGGCACCTTGGGCGAGGGCTATCAGGCTTTGTACGAGCATGGCATCGATGCAGCGTTTGCCGTGGTGAGCGGGCCGATGACACTGGAACAGGCGTGCACCGAGGCTCCACGGTTGCTCAGTGAGCGAGCGAGCGATATTGCGCGGGTCTGGCGTATCGCCGCGCGTAAAACCTGATACCCCACAATCCTTGTAGGCGCCGGCTTGCTGGCGATAGCGTCCGTCCAGTCAATAAACAGGTTGGCTGACCCACCGCTATCGCCAGCAAGCCGGCTCCTACAGCGTTTGGGTGATCGCGGACTTTTCAGAGTGTTTCACGGGTGAAACACTCGTAACCCCATGAAAAATATTTCGCAAATCCCCGCAAAAATCCTCAACCCCAGCCGATACAGATATCAGGCGCACACAAACCTATTACAACAGTGGCGCCAACCTGAACGGTGCGCCTCAACGCCCGCCCGCCAGTGATTACGGCAAGGACGCTCGAAGCTTCTATCACCCGAGTAACTTCCTATGTCCTTGCGTAATCTGAATATCGCGCCTCGAGCTTTCCTGGGTTTCGCCTTCATCGCCTTGCTGGTGATTGTGCTGGGTGTGTTTGCGGTCAACCGCATGTCGATCATCCGCCAGTCCTCGATCGACATGGGCAGCACCCAACTGCCCAGCGTCGGCTTCCTGGGCAATGTCACCGAAAATATCCTGCGCATGCGCATTCTGTCGTTCCGCATTCTGGTCAACCGCGAGCCGGCCAGTTTGCAGGAAGCTGAAACCCGTATCGGCGTGCTTAACGACAAGGCACGCAAGGCCCAGGCCGCCTACGCCGCATTGCCGGCGGGCCCGGACGAAGCGGCACTGTATAAAGTGTTCAGCGCGACCCTGGACAATTACATGCAAGCCCAGCGCGAAATGTTGGACCTGTCGCGCCAGAATAAAATTGACGAGATGCGCACCCTGATCAACACGCGGATCAAGGACGGCACCGACCAGATGGGCGAACAGCTCAATCGACTGGTGGCCCACAACATTGAGGGCGCCAAAGCAGCAGGGCACGTCGCCGAAGATAACTACAACACAGCCGTGAACGGAATCATCGGGGTGTCAGTGGTAGCGGCGCTCATGACCGTACTGCTGGCCTGGCTGCTGACCCGCAGCATCGTTACGCCGTTGAACCGTGCGGTGCAGGCAGCGGAAACCATCGCCGGCGGTAACCTGACCAAAGCCATTGAAGTCGATGGCAAGGACGAACCGGCCCGGTTGCTCGGCGCCTTGTCCACCATGCAAGGCAACCTGCGCAAAACCATCGAGCAGATCGCCGGTTCCGCCACGCAACTGGGCGCCGCCGCCGAAGAACTCAGCGCCGTGACCGAAGAAGCGTCCCGCGGCCTGCAACAGCAAAACAACGAAATCGAACAGGCCGCCACCGCCGTCAACGAAATGACCGCGGCTGTGGAAGAAGTGGCGCGCAATGCGGTATCGACTTCAGAAGCTTCGAACCAGTCGACCCAGGCCGCTCGAGAAGGTCGCGACCGCGTGGTGGAAACCGTCGACGCGATCCAGACCATGACCCATGACGTGCAAAACACCTCGCTGATGATCGAAGGCCTGGCAACTCAGGGGCGCGACATCGGCAAGGTACTGGACGTGATCCGTGCCATCGCCGAACAGACCAACCTGCTGGCCCTGAACGCGGCGATCGAAGCGGCTCGCGCCGGTGAAGCAGGGCGTGGTTTTGCGGTGGTGGCGGACGAGGTGCGGGCGTTGGCGCATCGCACTGCGCAATCGACTCAGGAAATCGAGAAGATGGTTGCCGGCATTCAGAACGGCACGGGCGAGGCGGTGTCATCGATGCAGCAAAGCAATCAGCGCACCCAAAGTACCCTCGAAATGGCCCGTGCCGCTGGCATTGCGCTGGAGCAGATCACCCAGTCGATCCATCTGATCAACGAACGCAACCTGGTCATTGCCAGCGCGTCCGAAGAACAGGCGCAGGTGTCCCGTGAAGTCGACCGCAACCTGGTGAACATTCGCGACCTGGCCACCCAGTCCGCCGCGGGTGCCAATCAGACCAGCGCCGCCAGTCATGAACTGTCGCGCCTGGCCGTTGATTTGAATGCGATGGTGGCGCGTTTCGTGATTTGAGATAGGGTTGAGGCTAGGAACACGCGCGACTGGAGAAATACATGCGCTATTCAGCCTTGACCCAACGAATCGCCGGCGACGGCGCTGCGGCCTGGCAAATTCATTACCGAGCATTGGAATTACGAGAGCAAGGCGTCGATGTGTTGCTGCTGTCAGTGGGCGATCCGGACTTTGATACGCCGCGGCCCATCGTTCAGGCGTGCATCGACAGCCTGTTGGCCGGCGATACCCATTACGCAGAAGTGCGCGGCAGTCGTGGGCTGCGCGACAGCATCGCCAGTCGTCATCGGCGGCGCAGCGGGCAGACGGTGGGTGTCGATGAAGTGATCGTGATGCCCGGTGCGCAATGCGGGGTGTACTCGGTCGTGCAATGCCTGCTCGATCCTGGCGATGAAGTGATCGTCGCCGAACCCATGTACGTGACCTATGAAGGCGTGTTTGGCGCTTGCGGCGCCAGGGTGGTGCCGGTGGCGGTGCGCTCGGAGAACGGCTTTCGGGTCGATCCGGCGGACGTCGCGGCGCTGATTACGCCGAAAACCCGCGCCATTTTGCTCAACAGTCCCAACAATCCTTCCGGCGTCAGTTTGCCGCTGATGATCTGGCAGGAACTGGCGTCGCTCTGTGTCCGGCACAACCTGTGGCTGATCAGTGACGAGGTTTACAGCGATTTGTTGTACGAAGGCGAGCACATCAGTCCGGCCAGCCTGCCGGGCATGGCCGAGCGCACCGCGACGATCGACAGCCTGTCCAAATCCCACGCCATGAGCGGCTGGCGAGTGGGCTGGGTGATCGGGCCGAAAACCTTGATCGATCATCTGGAACATCTGTCGCTGTGCATGCTGTTCGGCATTCCGGATTTTGTGCAGAACGCGGCGCAAGTTGCGCTGGACGGGAATCTGCCGGAAGTGGCGATGATGCGCGAGGAATATCGTCAGCGTCGCGACCTGGTGTGTGCGAGCCTGAACGCATGTCCGGGATTGCGGGCGGTGCGGCCGGATGGCGGGATGTTCGTGATGGTCGATGTACGTCAGACCGGGCTCTCGGCCCAGCACTTCGCCGAGCGATTGCTGGAGGGCTATGGCGTGTCGGTATTGGCCGGCGAAGCGTTCGGGCCCAGCGCGGCGGGGCATATCCGGATCGGGCTGGTGGTCGACCGACAGAAACTGGCGGATGCGTGTCGGCGGATTGCGTTGTGTGCGGGTGATCTTCTTGAGGCTCGGCGGGCCTGAGGGCTTTGCGTTGTCTGTGCCGGCCTCATCGCGAGCAAGCCCGCTCCCACATTAGATCTGTGGCGTTCACAAAACCAATGTGGGAGCGGGCTTGCTCGCGAAGACGGACTTTCAGGCGCCAAATTTCTCAGGCCTTCCACGCCCGCACATTCACCAGATTCTTCGGCCGCTCTCCCGCCAGCGCCGCCAGCAGATTGTCCACTGCACAGGTGGCCATCGCTTCCCGCGTCTCATGGGTCGCCGAGCCAATGTGCGGCGTTGCCACCACATTGTTCAACTGCAACAGCGGTGAGTCTGGATTCAACGGTTCACGCTCGAACACATCCAGCCCCGCCGCGCGAATCTGCCCCGAACGCAAGGCCTCGATCAGCGCTGCTTCGTCCACGACTTTGCCCCGTGAAATATTGATGAAGATGGTTTGCGGACCCATCAGCGCAAATTGCTCTGCGCCGATCAATCCTTCGGTTTCAGCGGTCAGTGGCAACGTCAGGCAAACGAAATCAGCCTGTTGCAACAGCTCTGGCAAGCTGCGGTATTGCGCATCGAAGCGCTGCTCCACCGCCGGTTTCGGCGAGTGACTGTGGTAGATCACCGGCATGCCGAAACCGAAATGCCCACGCTGGGCCAGCGCTTCGCCAATCCGCCCCATGCCGATGATGCCCAGGGTTTTACCGTGCACATCAGTGCCAAACTGCGCAGGGCCGATGTTGCGTTTCCACTGACCGGTGCAAACCATGTTCGCCAGTTCCACCACGCGCCGGGCCGTCGCCAGGATCAGCGCAAAACCGGTGTCGGCGGTGGTTTCGGTGAGCACGTCCGGGGTGTTGCTGAGCAGGATGCGCCGCTCGGTCAGGTAGTCGATGTCGTAGTTGTCGACGCCCACGGACACGCTGGCAATGGCTTGCAGATTGGGCGCGAGGTCGAGCAACCCAGCGTCCAGTTTCAGGCTGGCGCCGAGCAGGCCCTGGGCGCAGGGCAGGGCTTTACGCAACTGCGCGAGCCCGTCGGCGTCGAGGCTGTCGATCAGCGTCACCTCGGTCTGCTCATGCAGACGGGCCATCAGCAGCGGCGAGAGTTTCTTGTACAGTACAACCTGCTTTTTCATCGTATTCATCTCTGCATCAATTCAAGGATGGGCGGCGGTTGGGCGCGTTACCGCAACCGAAGGACGCTCCCGGTCACTTGCGCCGGGCTTGAGGAAAATCGTCAGCACCACCGACAGCATCAGCGCACCGCTCATCAGCAGGTATGACGCGCCGGGCGAACCGGTCGAACTGTTCAGATAGCCGACCAGATAGGAACCGCCAAACGATCCCAGTGCGCCCATGCTGTTGATCAACGCCATGGCGCCACCGGCGACGTTGGCCGGAAGAATTTCCGGAATGATCGCGAAGAACGGTCCGTAGGGTGCGTACATGCAGGCGCCGGCAATCACCAGCAGGGTGTACGACCACCAGAAATGTTCGGCGCCCAGCGCGTATGAGCCGTAGAACGCAATCGAAGCGATCAACAGCGGCGGCCAGACAAAGCGTTTACGTTTTTGCAGTTTGTCCGAACCCCAGGACACCAACAGCATGCCGATCACTGCCGCCAGATACGGCAGCGCGGAGAGCCAGCCGGCTTCGACCATGTCCATTTGCGCGCCGGCCTTGAGGATCGACGGCAGCCACAGCACAAAACCATAGACGCCGATGCTCCAGCAGAAAAACTGCAGGGCCAGGATGATCACTTTCGGCGAGCGAAAGGCTTCGGCATAGTTCTTCACGGCTTTGATGCCGACCTGTTCGGCGGCGAGGGCGCTTTCCAGATCGTGCTTTTCCTGGTCGCTGAGCCACTTGGCCTGGGCCGGACGATCATCCGCCAGACGCCACCAGATAAACGCCCAAAGCACTGCCGGCAAGCCTTCGATGATGAACATCCAGCGCCAGCTGTAATGCTGCACCAGATAACCCGACACCACCGACATCCAGAGCATGGTCACCGGGTTGCCGAGGATCAGGAAGGTGTTGGCCCGGGAGCGTTCGGCGCGGGTGAACCAGTGGCACAGGTAAATCAGCATCGCCGGCATCACGGCGGCTTCGACCACGCCGAGCATGAAGCGAATAACGATCAGCCAGTAGGCGTTGGAGACGATCCCGGTCAAGGTGGCCAGGCTGCCCCAGAGGATCAGGCTGACGAAGATCAGCTTCTTCACGCTGTGCTTTTGTGCGTAGATCGCCCCCGGCACCTGGAAGAAAAAGTAGCCGAGGAAGAACAGCGCGCCGAGCATCGACGACAGGCCGGGCGTGATCATCAGGTCGGCGGCCATCCCGGAGGCGGCGGCGAAGCCATAGTTGGCGCGGTCCAGGTACGCCAGGCTGTAGGTGATGAATACGATGGGCATGATGTACCACCAGCGGCGGGCGGCGAGCGTTGCGGTTTTCATGATGGTGCTCCTGAGCTTGTTGTTTTTGTCGCAGCAGGTAACGGGTTTAGATGTTTAGTGATTGTGCGGGCCCCTTCGCGAGCAAGCCCGCTCCCACATTTGGATCTGTGTCGGACACAAAATGCGGGGACGAACCCGGTCGAATGTGGGCGCGGGCTTGCTCGCGAAAGGCGGTCTCGAATTCGGCGGACATTTCGGAACGGGTCGGCAACCCCTCCATATCCCCTCGACTCTGCACCGCCCGGCTACCAATCCAGTTGGCGCGTTTTACGGCGTCGGCAACGCTAAGGTTTTCCAGCAGCGCGCTGATCACGCCGACAGCAAAACCATCGCCGGCACCGACGGTGTCGATCACGGTTTCCACGGGCACGCCCGCCACAAAACCTTCATCCAGATGCGTGCGGTAATACGCGCCGTGGGGGCCGAGCTTGATCGCCACGGCTTCGGCGCCCTGGTCGAGGTAAAACGCCGCGATATCAGCGGGGTCTTCGAAGCCGGTCAGCAAGCGACCTTCGCTCAAACCCGGCAGCACCCAGTCGGCGAGGGCGGCGAGGCGGTTGATTTCGGTAATCATCTGTTGCGTGTTGGCCCACAGGCTCGGGCGCAGGTTCGGATCGAAGGACACACTGCGCCCGGCCTCGCGCATGCGTGTCATCAGTTCCAACGACATCTGCCGCGCCGTTTCCGATAGCGCCGCAGGAATGCCGGTGGCGTGCAAGTGCCGCGCCCTGAGCAGCTCGGGGACGATCGATTGCGGCGATAAATGACTCGCCGCCGATCCGCGCCGGAAGTACTCGACCATGGGATCGTCACCATCATCGGTGCGCGACTTGAGTTGAAACCCGGTCGGGTGGGCGGCGTCGATGGCAACGTTACGGCAATCGATGCCTTCCTTTTTCAGGGTGTCGATCACGAACCGCCCCAGCGAATCGTCACCCACCCGACTCAGCCACGCCACGTTGAATCCCAGTCGCGACAACCCGATGGCGACGTTGCTGTCGGCGCCGGCAATGCGCTTGTGGAAGTGGTCGACGTTGGCCAGGTCACCATTGTGATCGGCCACGAACATCGCCATGGTTTCGCCGAACGACAGAATATCGATCTCAGACATGAGCGCTCTCCAGGCGTGTGTTGCCGAGGCGTGCGAGGGCGGCGACATGCTCGGTGGTGAGCTGTACCAGATCGTCGCCTTGCAGCGGATATTCCGCGGCCCGCATGACGCCTTGGGCCATGTGCCGCAGCAGTTGTTCCCACAGATGCAAGTCACTGGCGGCAGGCGGTATGGCAATCAGTTTGCCGTCGGCCCGCCGTGAGACGGCCTTGCAGTGCACGTAGCCGACATGGCGACCGAGCAGGCGGGCGGCGCTGCTGGCGGACTGGTCTTGCCAGTGCCAGTTGCCGATGTCGAAGGTCATTTTGATCGGCAGATCGTGCTGCTCGACCGCAGCGAAAAAGCGCTGGAACGGTTCGATGCGTCCGCCGTGCAAGGTCTGATCGTTTTCCACCAGCAACTGCACGGCGCTTTTGCCCAGGGTCCGGGCGAGGGTCTGCAGGTCGCTGGTGTCGGTGAAGTATCCAAGGGGCACCTTCAGCCATTTGGCACCGAAAGCCTGGGCGCGTTGCAGGACGGTGATCAGTTCGGGATTGGGTTTGGACTGCCCGGCCAACCACAGTTCGATCGGCGAGGAATACACGCTTTCGAGGCCCTTGGCCTGGGTGGCATCGGCCAATTGGGCGGGGTCTTCGATCGTCAGCAACTCTTCGCGCCATTCGATGCAATGGGCACCGGCGGCGTGAAGGATATCGACGAAACTGCCTTGTCCGCGTTGGCGTACAAGGTCGGCGCCGTAGCTGGAGAGGCTGATGGATACAGGTGGTTTATGCATTATTCTGCACCTCTGAAACCGGTTTCATTTTTGTTCAAAAAAAATGGCATGAAGAGTCGTGGTGATCTGTCGGGCCTCTACGCGGGCAAGCCTCGCTCCTACAGGTGATCGCATAACCCGCAGGAGCGAGGCTCGCCCGCGAAGGGGCCATAACATTCACCGAAAGTTTCCAAGCGTCGACCCCCGCACAATCAACCGCGCCGAAAAATCCAGGGTCCGCACCGGCCCGTCATCCCCTCGCAAGCGCTTGAGCAAGCATTCAAACGCGCTCGCGCCAATCTCGGCTGTCGGTTGAGCGAGGGCGGTAATGCCACTGCCCACCAGCGGATACCAATCCAGGTCATCGAGGGCTATCAGACCGATCCCTTCAAACAGGTTGCATTTCAACTCACGCAACGCATGGGTAGCGGCCAGCGCCGCAATCCCGTTCGCGCAGAACAGCGCCTTCGGGCCGGGGCCGGGTGTGTCGATAAAAGTTCTGAGGTGTGCCGTGAGCTCACTGCCGGTTTCAATCAGCGTCCCGCGCAGCGTCGAACGCTGAGCGATCTGCGCCTTGAAGCTGCTGGTGCGCTCGATTCGCGAACTGGTGCCGTCATACGGTTCGGTCACCATCAGCACATCGCGATAACCGCGATCTTCAAGGTGAGCGATGGCGATCTCGACCGCTTGCGGGTTGTCCAGCCCCACCATGTCGCTTTCAAGGTGCTCGACCTTGCGGTCCACCAGCACCAGGGGCATTTCCCGATGCAGTTCCCGCAAGGCGTCGCGGTGGTGGCCGAGGGTGTTCACGATCAGCCCTTCGATGTTGTAGGAGCGCAGCAGGGCGAGGTGCTGGCATTCCTGCTCGTCATCGCGGTCGGTGTTGCACACCACCAGGCTGTAACCGTGCTGACGGCAGGCGGTTTCCACCCCGTGCATCACGGCAATTGAATAAGGGTTGCGGATGTCGGCGACCAGCATACCGATCAGGCGGGTTTTCCCGCGTTTCAGACCGCGTGCCATCTGGTTTGGCCGATAGCCCAGTTCGGCAATCGCCTGCTCGATGCGCAGGGCCGTCGCATCGGACAGCAAGGCGCGATCATCGCCGATGAAACGCGACACACTGGCCTTGGAGACTTTGGCGTGTTCGGCGACATCAAGCATGGTGACGCGGCTGCGCTGGGCGGCGGAGAAATCATTCACGGGCTGAAACCTTCTTATTGGATTTATAAGGTTCATGCGTTTGGGATAGCACTGAAACCGGTTTCAGAAGACCGCAAAATCCAATTCGCTGTCAAGTCCCGCAGCGTCGATTGTCCGACAATGGCCGACGAACGGGATTCAGGCCCAAAGACTCAACCAGGCCGAACCCAACAGCAACAGGGCCATGCAGCGATTGAAGCGTTGCATGGCCCGGGGCGAGCGCAACCACCGCGTCGACCCTGCGCCGAGCAATGCCCAGACCCCCAGGCACGGCAGGGATATCAGGAAAAACGCCAGCGACAAATACATCACGTGAACCAGACGCTGTTCGCCGCCCCCGGCAAAGACACCGACCACAGCCAGCGCCATCATCCAGGTTTTCGGGTTGATCAATTGCAGGCCGGCGGCGCCCACCAACCCGAGTCGGGCATCGGCGTCCCGCGCGGTGACGGCTTCGGCCGGGGCGCTGAAGATCTGCCAGGACAGGTAACTCAGCCACGCCACGCCGATCCACTGCATCGCGGTTTGCACGCCGGGCCAAGCGGTCAACGACGCTCCTGCACCGCTGCCGACCAACAACACAATTGTCGCGGCGCTGGCACAGGCGCCGAAGATGATCGGCACGGCGCCCACCAAGCCGTATCGGGCACTGTTGCTCAACACCAGAATGTTGGTCGGGCCGGGCGTGATCGACGCCACGAACGCAAACAACAGGAAGGGCAGTAACGTCGGGAAAGTGGATAGCATCGCGGGCAAACTCCGGTGAAGATCTTTGAAGTCGATCTTCACAATCCCACGGTCAACTGTCTGGAAGATTTGAGCAGCGCTTGCGATACAGCGCGGGCGTCAGGCCGTAGGCCCGCACGAACCAGCGGCCCAGATGACTCTGGTCGGCGAACCCCAACGTCATGGCCACCGTGGCCGGTTGTTCACCTCGGGCCAGCATTCTGCGGGCCGTGGCCAGGCGCAATTGCACCAGATAGGCGTGCGGGGCGATGCCGTAAGCAGCCTTGAACGCACGGGTCAGGCGAAAGCGATCGACGCCCGTTGCGGCTGCGAGTTGGTCGAGGCCGATGTCCTCGTGGGCATGGGCATGCAGATACTCCCGAGCCTTCTGCGCCACCAACGGCAATCGCGGGTCTTCGCCATAACGGGCGCGCCAGTGCAGGTGAGTGGTGAGGCGTTCGAGCAAACCGTCGAGGGCCGTCTGGCGGACGATTTTCAGCTCGCCGTTGTGCAGCGCCTGAAACGCCAGGCTGGTGGCGTGGGCCAGGCGCACGTCGGTGGCCAAGGTATTGGCGAAGCTCAGTTGACTGTTGTCCGGCGCGTTGTCGAACACGGCACTGAGTTCGCGCTTCAACCACTGCGGATCGAGGTACAGCATGCGGTAGGTAAAACCGTCGACCGTCGGTGCTTCGCCGTCGTGAATGTCACCCGGTTCGAGCAAAAACACCTTGCCCGGCGTGCTCTGGTGCCGGGCCCGCCTGCAGTTGAATTGCTGCACCCCTTGCTCGGTGACGCCCACCAGATAGCTGTCATGCCAGTGCGGGTCGTAGGCGTGGCCCTCGAAATGCGCGCGCAGCGTCTCGATGCCGGTGTCGGCGTCCTGGGCCAGATCGATCCAGTTGTGGCTTGTCATGCTGCACCTGTGAGACGGATTGCCGGGTTATTTAACGCCCGTGGCGAGGGCGATGCCTAGAACGTTTGTGCACGGCTCAGTTGAACAGGCTGGCGGCAATGTTGATCGAAAACCCGAGGATCGCTGTGTTGAACAGAAAACCGATCAGCGATTGCGCCAGCACGATCTTGCGCAAATCCCGGGTCGCCACGCCGACATCGGAAGTCTGTACCGCAGCGCTGATGGTGAACGAGAAATACAGGAAGTCCCAGTAATTGGGAGTGGTCAGGCCTTCGGCGAAACGCAGCGCCGGGTCTTTGCCGTCCCAGGTGTAGAACAGACGAGCGTAATGCACGCTGAAAATCACCCCGATCAGCAGCCATGAACCGATCACGGTCAGCGCGGTGAAACCGTAGTGCAGCAGCTTGCGGGTGGTTTCCAGCTCCCGGCTGCCGGCGAGTTCAAAGCCGATGGTCGCCAGGCTCGCAATGGCGGCGATGCACACCACGAACAGCACCAGCCCGGCGTTTTCGTCTTCGACTTCGGCGATGCGCTTCACGTCCGGCGCCTTGGCGCGTGCGGTGAGCCAGAGCATCAGGATGAGGTAAGCCCATACCCCGGCGTTCCAGCCGAAGAGGATTTTGCTGATGATCGAATCGGCCGGAGCCAGAATAGCCACCGCAACGCCGAGCGTGGCAGCGGCGGACAGGCGAGGGTGTGTGCGGGCGAGGAAGGGCATGTGAGCTCGATGGGCCAGGGTATGCAAACACCATAGCCCAGCGCGCCCCCTTCTGACCAACGACGATCCCTGCAGGATCTGGCTTGCTGGCGATGGCGTCCATCGAGTCGGTCAACCGGTTGACTGACCCACCGCTATCGCCAGCAAGCCGGCTCCTACAAGGGGAATGTGCGGTCAGGTCGTTTTGTGGCGCTTGCGGACGAGTTTCATCACCACCACAAAAAACACCGGCACCCACACCACGGCCAGTGTCGCGCTGATCATTCCGGTTGACGCCAGTGGCACAACGCGAGATCCCTGTAGGAGCCGGCTTGCTGGCGATGGCGTCCATCGAGTCGGTCAACCGGTTGGCTGACCCACCGCTATCGCCAGCAAGCCGGCTCCTACAAGGGGAATGTGCGGTCAGGTCGTTTTGTGGCGCTTGTGGACGAGCTTCATCGCCACCACAAAAAACACCGGCACCCACACCACGGCCAGTGTCGCGGTGATCATTCCGGTTGACGCCAGTGGCACAACGCGAGATCCCTGTAGGAGCCGGCTTGCTGGCGATGGCGTCCATCGAGTCGGTCAACCGGTTGACTGACCCACCGCTATCGCCAGCAAGCCGGCTCCTACAAAGGGAATGTGCGGTCAGGTCGTTTTGTGGCGCTTGTGGATGAGTTTCATCACCACCACAAAAAACACCGGCACAAATACCACCGCCAAGGTCGCGGTGATCATCCCGCCAATCACCCCGGTGCCGATGGCTTGCTGGCTCGCGGAACTCGCCCCGGTGGCGATAGCCAGCGGCACGACGCCGAGGATGAACGCCAGGGACGTCATGACGATCGGCCGCAGACGCAGGCGCGCGGCTTGCAGCGTGGCGTCGATCAGGTCGTGGCCTTCGTCGTACAGGCTCTTGGCGAACTCGATGATCAGGATCGCGTTCTTCGCCGACAGGCCGATGATGGTGATCAGCCCGACCTTGAAGAACACGTCGTTGGGCATCCCGCGCAGCGTCACGGCCAGTACCGCGCCGAGCACGCCGAGCGGCACCACCAGCAGCACCGAAGTCGGAATCGACCAGCTCTCATACAACGCCGCCAGGCACAGGAACACGATCAGCAGCGACAAACCGAGCAAAATCGGCGCCTGACTGCCGGACAGTCGTTCCTGCAACGACAGCCCCGTCCATTCCTGACCCAACCCCGCCGGCCCTTGCGCGACCAGTCGCTCGATTTCCGCCATGGCTTCACCGGTGCTGTGACCCGGCGTCGGTTCACCGGAAATACTGATCGCCGGGTAGCCGTTGTAACGGGTCAACTGCGCTGGTCCCTGGGTCCATTTGGCCTGGACAAAGGCGGAGAGCGGCACCATTTTCCCGTTGCTGTTACGCACATGGATCTTCAGCAGATCGGCGACCTGACTGCGTTGATCGCCCTCAGCCTGGACCACCACCCGCTGCATCCGCCCCTGATTGGGGAAGTCGTTGATGTAGGCTGAACCGACGGCGGTGGACAGCACACTGCCGATGTCGGCGAAGGAAACACCCAGCGCATTCGCCTGTTTGCGGTCCACGATCAGTTGCACCTGCGGCGCTTCGGCCAGCGCGCTTTCGCGCACGTTCATCAGGATCGGGCTTTTCTCGGCAGCTGCCAGCAACTCGGTGCGCGCCTGCATCAGCGTGGCATGGCCGAGGCCACCACGGTCCTGCAAACGGAACTCGAAACCGCTGGAGGTGCCGAGGCCGTCCACCGGCGGCGGCAGGACCGAGAACGCCATGGCGTCCTTGATCTGGCTCAGCGCGATGTTGGCGCGGTCTGCGATCGAACTCGCCGAGTCGTCGCTGCCGCGGTCCGACCAGTCTTTCAAGGTGGTGAACGCCAGCGCCGCGTTCTGCCCGCTGCCGGAGAAGCTGAAGCCGAGGATCACCGTGCTGTCGCCGACGCCAGGTTCCGTGGCGTTGTGGGCTTCGATCTGTTCGACCACCTGCACCGTGCGATTCTTGCTCGCGCCGGGCGGCAACTGAATGTCAGTGATGGTGTAGCCCTGATCCTCCACCGGCAGGAACGAGGAGGGCAGGCGACTGAAGCACAGGCCCAGGCCGATCAGCAGCACGCCATAGATCAACAGGTAACGACCGCTGCGTTTCAGTGCATAGGCGACCCAGCCCTGATAGCGCTCGGTCAGTTGCTCGAAACGCTTGTTGAACCAGCCGAAGAAACCGCCCTTGGCGTGATGGTCGCCCTTGGCAATCGGCTTGAGCAAGGTCGCGCAGAGCGCCGGGGTCAAGGTCAGCGCAAGGAAGGCCGAGAACAGAATCGAGGTGGCCATCGACAGCGAAAACTGCCGGTAAATCACCCCGACCGAACCCTGCATGAACGCCATCGGAATGAACACCGCCACCAGCACCAGGGTGATGCCGATGATGGCGCCGGTGATCTGCTTCATCGCCTTGCGAGTTGCCTCTTTCGGCGACAGGCCTTCGGTGACCATGATCCGCTCGACGTTCTCCACCACGACGATGGCGTCGTCCACCAGAATGCCGATGGCCAGCACCATGCCGAACATGGTCAGCACGTTGATCGAGAACCCCAGCGCAAGCATGGTCGCAAAAGTGCCCATCAGCGCCACCGGTACAACGAGGGTCGGAATCAGCGTGTAGCGGATGTTCTGCAGGAACAGGAACATCACCGCGAACACCAGCACCATTGCCTCGATCAGGGTGTAAACCACTTTGGTGATCGACACTTTGACGAAGGGCGACGTGTCGTACGGGATCTTGTATTCGACGTTGGCGGGGAAGTAGCGCGCCAGTTCATCCATCTTTGCCCGCACCAGCGTGGCGGTGCTCAGGGCGTTGGCGCCGGGCGACAACTGCACGCCGACGGCGGTGGACGGCTTGCCGTTCAGGCGCGTGCCGAACTGATATTCCTGGCTGCCGATCTCGACCCGCGCCACATCGCCGATGCGCACCGTGGAACCGTCGGGATTGGCCTTGAGCACGATGTCGGCAAATTCTTCCGGCGTCGACAGCTGGCCTTTGACCAGAATGGTCGCGGTGATTTCCTGGGTGGTGCGGGTCGGCAGATCGCCGATGCTGCCGGCCGAGACCTGAGCGTTCTGCGCGACGATGGCCGCGTTGACGTCGGCCGGTGTCAGGTTGAAACCGATCAGCTTCTGCGGGTCGATCCAGATCCGCATCGCCCGTTCGGCGCCATACAACTGGGCCTTGCCGACACCGTCCAGACGCTTGATCTCGTTCATCACGTTGCGCGCCAGGTAATCGCTGAGCGCCACGTCGCCGAGCTTGCCGTCAGTGGAGGTCAGGGTGATCAGCAGCAGGAAACCGGCAGAGACTTTCTCCACCTGCAAGCCTTGCTGATTGACCGCTTGCGGCAAGCGCGACTCCACGACTTTCAGGCGGTTCTGCACATCCACCTGGGCCATTTCCGGGTTGGTGCCCGGTTGGAAAGTCGCCTTGATCGTGGCGCTGCCCAGGCTGCTCTGGGATTCGAAATACAGCAGATGATCGGCGCCGTTGAGCTCTTCCTCGATCAGGCTGACCACGCTTTCGTCCACGGTTTGCGCCGAGGCGCCCGGGTACACGGCATAGATTTCGATCTGCGGCGGCGCGACATCGGGGTACTGCGCCACCGGCAACTGTGGAATGGCCAGGGCGCCGGCCAGCAGGATGAACAGGGCCACCACCCAGGCAAACACCGGGCGATCGATAAAGAACTGCGGCATAAAAAAGCGTCCTGCTTACTGACCAGTGGCCTGGGCAAGTGGAAGAGGGGAATCGTCGATCTGCACTTTCTCGCCGGGCTTGGCGTGTTGCAGGCCTTCGATGACGATGCGGTCGCCGGGCTTGAGACCTGCGGTGACGATCCAGCGATTGTTCTGCACGGCGCCCAGCTCAACCGGCTGCTGGCCGACCCGCTGATCTGCGTCGAGCAGCAGCACCTGAGCAATACCGGCGCTGTCACGCTGGATGGCCCGTTGCGGCACGCTGATGCCTTGCTGATTCACAGCTTGCTCCAGGCGTACTCGCACAAAGCTGCCGGGCAGCAAGTCGAGGTCCGGGTTGGGGAACTCGCTGCGCAGGATGATCTGGCCGGTGCCCGGGTCGACGGTGATGTCGGTGAACAGCAGCTTGCCCGGCAGCGGATAGAGACTGCCGTCGTCCTGGATCAGGGTGGCTTTGGCCTGGCCCTGGCCGACTTCCTTCAACTGACCGGAGCGGAAGGCACGGCGTAGATCGTTGAGTTCGCGGGTCGACTGGGTGAGGTCGGCATGGATCGGGTTCAGTTGCTGAATCAATGCCAGTGGTGTGGTTTCGTTCTGCCCGACCAGCGCACCTTCGGTGACCAGTGCACGGCCGATACGCCCGGAAATCGGCGCGGTGACGGTGGCGTAGCCGAGATTGAGTTTCGCCCGCTCCACGGCGGCCTTGTTGGCGGCGACCTGGGCGGCGGTTTGCCGCACGTTGGCTCGGGCGTTGTCGTAGTCCTGACCGCTGATGGCGTTGCCTTCGATCAACTGGGCATAACGCTGCTCTTGCAGGCGTGCCTGAAACGCATTGGCCTCGGCTTTTCGCAGTTCCGCTTCGGCGCTGTCCAGATCAGCCTTGAACGGCGCGGGGTCGATGCGAAACAGCACGTCGCCTTTTTTCACATCGCTGCCTTCGTGGAAGACCCGTTGCAACACGACGCCGGCGACACGGGCGCGAACTTCGGCGATCCGGGGCGCGGCTATCCGCCCGCTCAGTTCGCTGGTGATCGACAGAGGCCGGGCGTCGAGGGTTTCGATGCGCACGGTGGCCAATGGCGCCTGTTCTTCGGCGATAGAGGACTTGTCACAAGCGCTCAGCATCAACGCCAGTGCCAGCAGGCTGAGCTTGGCAAGCAGGTTCTTTGACATGTAAATACCCCAATAATGAACTCCCGTATCCTACGGGGAGCCGACGAGGGTAGCGGTGAAGCTTTGTTGGTGCTGTGTGAAATTGTGTAAGGGTTTTACTCAGGGGCGGGTGAGGGCGTATATCCTTCACGGCTTGATTCCTTTTGCGACTTCGAGGCCGCCATCGCGAGCAAGCCCGCTCCCCCATTGGATTTCTGTGCACACGAATTTTGTGCTCGACAGCAATCAAATGTGGGAGCGGGCTTGCTCGCGAAGGGGCCCACGTGATCGCCACAGAACTCCCTGGAAACACCCATGCCCAACATCCTCCTGGTCGAAGACGACACCGCACTCTCCGAGCTGATTGCCAGCTACCTGGAACGCAACGGCTATTCCGTCAGCGTGATCAGCCGTGGTGACCACGTGCGCGAGCGTGCGCGGGTCAATCCGCCGGACCTGGTGATCCTCGACCTGATGTTGCCGGGCCTCGACGGCCTGCAAGTCTGTCGCTTGCTGCGCGCGGATTCGGCGACGCTGCCGATCCTGATGCTCACCGCCCGCGATGACAGCCACGACCAGGTGCTGGGCCTGGAAATGGGCGCCGATGACTACGTCACCAAACCCTGCGAACCGCGAGTGTTGCTGGCCCGCGTCCGTACGCTGTTGCGCCGCAGCAGCCTCAGTGAGCCGCAGACCGCCAACGACCGCATTCTCATGGGCAATCTGTGCATCGACCTGTCCGAGCGCACCGTGACCTGGCGCGAACAACTGGTCGAACTGTCCAGCGGCGAATACAACCTGCTGGTGGTGCTGGCCCGGCATGCTGGCGAAGTGCTTAGCCGCGACCAGATCCTGCAACGCCTGCGCGGTATCGAATTCAATGGCACAGACCGCTCGGTGGACGTGGCGATCTCCAAGTTGCGGCGCAAATTCGACGACCACGCTGGCGAAGCGCGAAAGATCAAGACCGTGTGGGGCAAGGGTTATTTGTTCAGCCGCTCCGAGTGGGAATGCTGAAGCGATGTTCAGACTCCTCTTTCGCCTGTATCTGGTAACCATCGTCTCCTACAGCGCGGCGATCTATCTGGTGCCGGACGTGGTGATCAAGGTCTTCCAGGAGCGATTCGTCACCTACAACCTCGATTATTCCCGCGGGCTGCAAACCCTCATCGTCAAGCAGTTCCATGCCGTGCCCGAGGCGCAATGGCCGGCGTTGGCGAGCGAGATGGATAAGGAATTCGACCCGCTGCACATCGTTCTGACCGGCAATGACGATCCTGGCTTGACCCTGGCAGAGCAGAAGCGTTTGCAGCGTGGCGAGAGCGTGGTGCGCATCGGCGACTGGGGCTGGCGCACCTTGGCGGTGACACCGTTGAACCAACAAACGGTGGTGCAAATGGTTGTGCCGCCGGACCCGCTGGACGTCAATTTGTTGTACTGGAGCATCAACGTGCTGATCGGCGCGACGATGCTGGCGTGTTTGCTGCTGTGGCTGCGCCCGCACTGGCGCGATCTGGAACGCCTTAAAGGCACCGCTGAACGCTTCGGTAAAGGCCACTTGAGCGAGCGCACGAAGATTTCCGCCAACTCCAATATCGGTAGCCTGGCCAACGTGTTCGACACCATGGCCGGCGATATTGAAAACCTGCTCAACCAGCAGCGGGATTTGCTTAACGCAGTCTCCCACGAACTGCGCACGCCGCTGACGCGCCTGGACTTTGGCCTGGCCCTGGCGCTGTCCGACGACTTGCCGGTCGCCAGCCGCGAACGTTTGCAAGGCCTGGTTGCGCACATCCGTGAACTCGACGAGCTGGTGCTGGAGCTGCTGTCCTACAGCCGCCTGCAAAACCCCGCGCGTTTACCGGAGCAGGTTGAAGTGTCGCTGGATGAATTCATCGACAGCATTCTGGGCAGTGTCGATGAAGAGTTGGAGTCTCCTGACATCGTGATTGATGTGCTGCTTCACGGCCAACTCGAACGCTTCAGCCTCGACCCGCGCCTGACCGCCCGCGCGATTCAGAACTTGCTGCGCAACGCGATGCGGTATTGCGAGAAGCGCATTCAGATTGGTGTGCAGGTCTGTGCAAAGGGGTGTGAGATCTGGGTCGATGACGATGGGATCGGCATTCCCGATGATGAGCGTGAGCGGATTTTCGAACCGTTTTATCGGCTGGATCGCAGTCGGGATCGAGCGACAGGCGGGTTTGGTCTGGGACTGGCGATCAGCCGTCGGGCGCTGGAAGCGCAGGGCGGTACCCTCACGGTCGAACCTTCACCGCTGGGCGGTGCGCGGTTTCGGTTGTGGCTACCGACTTCGGCCTCATGATCGCTGCGACTACCGCACCACCCGTGTAGGAGCTGGCTTGCTGGCGATGGCGTTGTTGAAGTCACCGCAATGTCTGATGGCGCCATCGCTAGCAAGCCGGCTCCTACAGGTCACATCGCCGCTGGGCGGTGCGCGGTTTCGGTTGTGGCTACCGACTTCGGCCTCATGATCGCTGCGACTACCGCACCAACCCGTGTAGGAGCCGGCTTGCTGGCGATGGCGTTGTTGAACCCACCGCAATGTCTGATGGCGCCATCGCTAGTAAGCCGGCTCCTACAGGTCACGCGCTGAGCCGGCTTTTGATCAGCTTCGCCATCTGCTCCAGTTCCGCCGCCGGGTTATGCCCGATCAGCATCCATGCATGTTCCATGTCCGCCCAGTACACCACGTTCATCCCGTGTCGACGTTCGTGGGCGAAGTGCCGGCTGCCGCTGTTGGAGCGGGTGATACATAACGCCACGGGACCATGCGCGGGGTCCAGATAGGTTATCTGGGCGATGGGCATGCCGTCGTATTCGAGGATTTGCGCGCGTTTGAGTTCGAGGCGTGGCAGGGACAATTGTGCAGGCAACAGACTCAACCCCAGGCGTGCGTCGATGGTGCGCAGTTGCGCGCGTTGCGTGGCTTCGTCACTGGGCAGGTGTTCCAGGGTTTGTGGCACGTACAGCGCCATATAGTCCGCCACCAGCCCGCGCCAGCTATTTTTTGGCTGACTCGACTGCCAGCCGAGAAACAAGCGATCTGCTACCACACCGCTCACCACCAGGCCGGCCGCCGCGGCAAGAAACCAGCGTCGACTCATCGCGGGGCGGGCAGGCGAGGGCAAGGTCTCGAGCATGGCGTGCAAGCGGTCCATCGGTGCCTGTTGTGTCACTTCATCGTAGGCCTCGCGGAATGGCAGATTGCTGCGGGCCAGCCATTGCAGACGCAAATTGAGTACCGAATCTTCGGCGATGGCCGCGTCGATGCGGCTGCGCTGATCAGCATCGAGTTGGTCATCCAGGTAGGCCACCAGTTGCTCGTCCGATGGTTTTGCGTGATCGTTCATCGACGTTCTCCGGTGGTAGGGTTTGGCACGGCGTGCAGCAACGGCGGATACTCGGCCAGTTTCGCTCGTGCGGCGGCCAGTCGACTCATGACCGTGCCGATGGGCACGTCCAGCACATCGGCGACTTCGCGATAGGACAAACCTTCGACGTAGGCCAGAAACACGGTTTCGCGCTGGGCTTCGGGCAGTGCATCGACGCGCCGGATCACCTGCGTCGCGAGCACGTGGGTTTGTGCGGCGTGTTCACCATCGAACGACAGGGCGCTATCGGCATCCACCTGCCCCTGGCCCTGACGCACCCGCCGCGCGCGCACTTCGTTGAGCCAGATCGAATGCAGGATGCTCAGCAGCCAGCGGTCCATGCGGGTGCCGGGGACAAATTGCCCAGCACGCTCAAGCGCCCGAACGCAGGTGGCCTGCACCAGGTCTTCGGCGACATGCCGTTGCCGGGACAGCAGCAGGCCGTAGCGCCATAAACGCGCCAGGTGCTGGCCCAGCTCTGCCCGTATTGTCTGATCGCTGGCGATGGCGACCTCCGTCCTGTCAGGTTTTCAATGAATCGTGGATGGCTTCGGCCAGGTCCTGGTATTCCTCGCAGGTGTTGCCGCAGATCGATTTGATCTGCTGCAACTGCTCTTGCGCGAGGTCCAGGCGACCCTTGATCACATAAGCTTCGCCCAGGTATTCGCGGACTTGCGCGTACTGCGGATCGAGTTTGACCGATTGCAGGTAATAACCGATGCCCTCGTCGGTGCGCCCCAGTTTACGCGTGGCGTAGCCGCGATAGTTGAGCGCCTTGGCGGTGTTCGGGTTTTTCAGCGTATCGAGCAAGGCCAGGGCTTCTTCATAACGCCCGTCCCTGGCCAGGCGGTAGGCGTAGTCGGTGCGGTCGGCGTCCGGTACGAGGCTGCTGGTCTGCATCACGCATTTCTGCGATTTTCTGTCCCAGACCTGGCCTTTGGGGCAGTTGGGCTTGGCGGGTTCTTCGTCATCGCCGTTGGCCAATGCCAGGGCGCTGGACAACGTAGCGGCGAGCAGCAGCGGGGCGGTAAAAACAGCAAAACGACTATTCATGGCGAAGCTCCACAGGGTTATTCGTTTCATTTCAAACCACGCCCCGGCAACATGCGGCGCAACGTGTTATCACGCAAGCCGTAATGGTGAACCAACGCCATCAGCGCATGCAGTCCGGCCAGAACCACGATGACCCACGCTACCTGTTCGTGCAGGCCGCCGAACACCGGTTTCATGCTTCTATCAATGCTGATCAAGGTCGGGACGTCGAACAAGCCAAAAAAGTTGAACGGTTCTGCCTGGGCCCAGCGAAACAGGAAACCCAGCACGATCTGGCTCAGCAACAATGCATAGAGCGCCAGGTGCGCGGTCTTGGCCGTCATGTTCATGACGCCCTGATTGGCGGTCGGCAAGCGCCGGCCTCGGGACAGACGCCAGAGCAGTCGGGTGATGACGATCACCGCGAGCAGGATGCCGCAGGAAATGTGCAACGCTTGCAACTCCTTGCGCAGCGGCGTGCCCTTGGCCAGTTGTTCCCAGACCTGGGCACTGGCGAACAGGCCGATCACCAGCACGGCGGTCAGCCAGTGCAGGGTCATGGTCAGGCGGTCGTAACGTCTCGGCGAATCCGGGTTCAGGTTGTTCACGGGCAATCCTCATATGCGATGGCAGGTGAACACCGCAGAGTGAACAATTATTCATTTCTTTCTGGCGGTCTTTTCAAGGAAAGCGCAAATCGAGGCGCTATGCTCGACAGCGTTCGAAGTCGTTCTGGAGTTCTGTCATGAAACAGGTCCATCACTCAGCGGCCGCCGGTTACAAAACGGCTGCCGACACTTACGTTCGTGGTCGTCCGGATTATCCGCCGCAAGTGGCCGGCTGGCTGACAGGCGCATTGGGTTTGAACGCGGATAAATCCGTGGTCGATCTGGGCGCCGGGACTGGCAAGTTCACCGGTCGGCTGGTGGCGACCGGGGCGCAGGTGATTGCCGTGGAACCGGTGCCGCAGATGCTCGAAAAATTATTGGACGCCTGGCCTGATGTATTGGCGGTAAGCGGCACGGCCACGGACCTGCCGCTGCCGGATGCGTCGGTGGATGTGGTGATCTGCGCCCAGGCCTTCCACTGGTTTGCCAGCGACGAAGCCCTGACTGAAATTGCCCGGGTGCTCAAACCTGGCGGCAAGCTGGGGCTGGTGTGGAACCTGCGCGACACTCGCGTGAGCTGGGTGCCCAAACTGGATGCGATCGTCAATGCACTGGAGGGCGATACGCCGCGTTTCTACACCGGAGCCTGGCGTCGGGCTTTTCCGCATGCCGCGTTCGGGCCGCTGCAGGAGCAGCAGTTCAGCCATGAGCATACGGGCTCGCCGGAAGACGTGATTTTCAACCGCGTGCGCTCCACCAGCTTCGTCTCGGCATTGCCGGCAGTCGAGCGGGCGAAGGTGGATGAGCAGATGCGGGCGTTGATTGATGCCGTGCCTGAGCTGCGGGGCAAGGATGTGGTGACGGTGCCGTATGTGACGGCGGCGTTTGTGGCGGTGAAAGTCAGTTAGATCGGTGGAGAACAGTGTGGGAGCGGGCTTGCTCGCGAAAGCGGTGGATCAGCCAACATCATTGTTGAATGACACACTGCTTTCGCGAGCACGCCCGCTCCCACAGGGGGGATGTGTCAACCCAACAACCGAATCGGTTTGTCGGCAGACCAGGCCTGAATATCCTCGATCATCTGCGAAAAGAACTGATGGTAATTCTGCTGGCTGACATACCCGACATGCGGCGTCGCCAACACATTTTCCAACGTTCTGAACGGGTGATGAGCCGGTAAGGGTTCCTGCTCGAACACATCCAGCGCCGCCCCGGCGAGGCGCTTTTTCTGCAGTGCCTTGATCAGCGCCGCTTCATCGACAATCGGCCCGCGTGCGGTGTTGACCAGCAGTGCTGTTGGCTTCATCCAGTCCAGCGCCTGCGCGTCGACCAATCCGCGGCTGCGGTCGCTGAGCACCAGATGCACGGACAGCACGTCGGCCTGTTCGAACAGTTCCTGTTTGCTCACATAGGTCACGCCGGCTGCGGCAGCGCGTTCGGCGGTCAGGTTCTCACTCCAGGCAATTACCCGCATACCGAACGCCTGACCGAACTGCGCGACCCGCTGGCCGATGCTGCCCAAACCGAGAATCGCCAGGGTCTTGCCGTGCAGGTCGCCTCCCAGACCTTGTTGCCAAAGTCCTGCGCGCAGGGCATTGGCTTCCACCACGAGGTTGCGGGTCGCGGCCATGATCAACGCCCAGGTCAGTTCCGGCGCGGCGTGTTTGTAGCTGTCGGTGCCACTGACCTGAATGCCGAGGGCTGCAGCGGCTTTGAGGTCGAGCGCAGCGTTGCGCATGCCACCGGTGACCAGCAGTTTGAGTTTCGGTAGCCGGCGCAGCAAATCCTCGTCGAACCGGGTGCGTTCGCGCATCACGCAGATCACTTCGAACTCGCCCAGGCGTACGGCCAGCGTCTCGTTGTCAGCCGGGTAATCGTGGATAAAATCAACCTGACCAATGGCGTCCAGCGCCGACCAGTCCACGACATTGCGTGCCACATCCTGCCAGTCATCGATTACCGCGATCTGCACTGCCATCAGCCTTACCTCATCAACGAACGGGGTTGGTTTTGTTCAGCCAGGCGAGGAGGGCCTGGTGGAATTTCTCGGGTTCTTCCATTTGCGGCGCATGGCCCATGCCGGGGAACTCGACCAGCGTCGACCGGGGGATCAGCTTCGCGACTTGTTTGCCGAGCACGCCGTAGTGACCGATTTTCGCCTTGACCTCGGGCGAAGCGATGTCGCTGCCGATGGCCGTGGTATCGGACGTGCCGATCAGCAACAGCGTCGGCATCTTCAGGTCCTTGAACTCGTAGTACACCGGCTGGGTGAAGATCATGTCGTAGATCAGCGCCGAGTTCCACGCCACTTGCTTGTGTCCGGGTCCTTTGTTCAGGCCGGCGAGCATGTCCACCCAGCGATCGAATTCGGGTTTCCAGCGACCGCCGTAGTAAGTGTTGCGTTCATAGGTACGGATGCCATCGGCGGTCAGTTTCAGCTCACGTTCATGCCATTGATCCACCGTGCGATAGGGCACGCCCAGGGCTTTCCAGTCTTCCAGGCCGATAGGGTTGACCAAGGCCAGTTGTTCAACCTGCTCGGGATATTGCAGTGCATAACGGGTCGCGAGCATGCCGCCGGTGGAATGGCCGAGCAGGGTCGCTTTCTGGATGCCGAGGGCTTTGAGCAGTTGTTGGGTGTTGGTCGCCAGTTGCTGGAAACTGTACTGGTAGTTGTCCGGTTTGCTGGAGGTGCAGAAGCCGATCTGGTCGGGGGCGATGACCCGGTAACCAGCGTCGCTCAAGGCCTTGATCGACGTGTCCCAGGTGGCACCGCAGAAATTCTTGCCGTGCATGAGCACAATGCTGTGTCCGTTGGCCTTGCCATGGGCGGCGACGTCCATGTAGCCCATTTGCAGGGATTTGCCCTGGGACTCAAAGGCGAAATGCTTGACTGTGTAGGGATACTCGAAGCCTTGCAGCTCCGGTCCGTATTCCGGGCCTTCGGCAGCGATGACGGGCAGTGCGGCGGTCAGCAGCAGGCTGGGAAGCCAACGGGAGCGGGCGAGGGGCATGGGTAAACTCCACAGGAAATCGGCCGATGCTGGATCGACATGATTAGGGCGACATTAAACACAGGCAATCACGGCGAATGATCGTTCAACTCATCCAGCCCAGCGTCGCCAGGGCCAGTACGCCATAGCGAGCGCCTTTGGCGAGGGTCACGATCACAAGGAAGCGCCCGAGCGGCTCGCGCATCACCCCGGCGACCAGGGTCAGCGGATCACCGATAACGGGCACCCAACTCAGCAACAATGACCAATGGCCGTAGCGCTGATAATGAACCCTGGCCTTTTCGAGATGCTGCGGGCTGACCGGAAACCAGCGCCGGTCGCGAAACCGCTCGATACCGCGCCCCAGCCACCAGTTGAATAGCGAACCGAGGACATTGCCCAAGGTCGCGACCGCCAGCAGCGACCAGAGCCAATACTGCTCGCTGAGCAACAACCCCACCAGCAGTGCTTCGGATTGCAATGGCAACAGGGTCGCCGCACCGAACGCGGCGAAGAACAGGCCGATGTACGCACCGAACATCAATGGGCTGGGTAGTCCGCCACCACCACATCAGTGCCGTCCTTTTTCAGGCCGATGACCTGATAAGCATCGCTCATGCCGTCCATTTCCATGCCCGGTGAACCCATCGGCATGCCGGGGGCCGCCACACCCAACAGATCATTGCGCTTGCTCAGGGCCAGCACCTGATCGGCCGGGACATGGCCTTCGACGAACTTGCCATTGATCAAACCGGTGTGGCAGGACGCCAGGCGTGGTGGCACGCCGTGCTGTTGCTTGAATTCGCTCATGTTGGTTTCAACGTGATCCTCGACCTTGAAACCGTTGGCCTCCAGGTGGCTGATCCATTTTTTGCAGCAGCCGCAGTTGGCGTCACGGTGGACTTCAATCGGGATCAGGTCGGCGGCCTGGGCCAGGGAAGAAATGAACAGGGCGCTCAGGGCGACCAGACGCAGATGGGTTCGCATGGAGGGATCTCGACTCGGATGGCGGTCAAAAAAAGAGGCATTCTGACTATTTTAGCCGGTAAAGAGCGGCGAGATTGTTTCGAATTAATGCTGAGCTTGTGGCTGATTCTATGTTGCACAGGCTTTGGCGGGTGGAGAAAATCAACAGCATACGCGCCCTCTGTAGGAGCCGGCTTGCTGGCGATGGCGGCGGGTCAGTCGATATGTCTAGCGACTGAACGGTCGCCATCGCCAGCAAGCCGGCGCCTACAGTGACTCGCCGTCATCACCACAACAATGGATGTGTACACAAAAGTCTTGCGCTCGCCCTCAGCTAATCAGCGGACTTTGAAGCGTCCCATGATCGCGCTGACGCGTGTGTTGGCCTCAAGCAACTGCCGGGTATTGAGCTCGCTCGCCTGACCGCTTTTCACCAGTTCATCCACCATGTGGCGGATTTGCACCATGCTGCGGTTGATCTCCTCCGTCACCGCGCTTTGCTGTTCGGCGGCGGTGGCGATCTGGGTGCTGAGGCTGTTGATGTGGCTGACGGAGCCGGCCATTTCATCCAGCCCGGTGTTGACCCGCGCCGTGGCATCGGCCGCCGACTGGCAGCTGGCCTGGGTGTTTTCCATTGCGCTGACCGACGAACTGACGCCTTGGGTCAGGCGCGTGAGCATCTCGTTGATTTCCGAGGTGCTGGCCTGGGTGCGGGCGGCGAGGGCGCGGACCTCATCGGCCACCACCGCGAAACCGCGACCTTGTTCACCGGCGCGAGCGGCTTCGATGGCGGCGTTCAGCGCCAGCAGGTTGGTTTGCCCGGCGATGGCACCGATCACCCCGAGAATCTCGGTGATGCGTTGCGCGTCCTGCTGCATGCTTTCGACTTTGTGCGTGGCGCTGGCCACTTCGTCGATCAGGGCTATCACACTGCTGGAGGCTTCGCCCACGACCACCCGCGAACGGTCGGCGTTTGCGTTGGCGCGTTGGGTGAAAGCTGCGGTTTCGGCTGCATTCTGCGCCACGCTTTCGGCGGTGGAACTCATCTCAGTGATGGCGGTGACGGTCTGGTCGGTTTCCGAGGCGTGACGTACCAGAATCTGACTGGTGTGCGCCGACGTGCGTTGCAGGTTGTCGAGGCTGGACGCCATGGCGCCGGTGGCCTGGGTGACTTCACCGATCATGTTTTGCAGGTACGCGATGAAGGCGTTGACCGAGTGGCCGATGGCACCCAGTTCATCTTCGGCGCGGATGGTGATGCGTTTGGTCAGGTCGGCGTCACCGGCAGACAGCGCGTCGATATTGGCCTTCAGGGCTTTCATGCGCTGGACCAACTGGCGGATCGCGTAGATTTGCAGCAACACCAGCAGGATCACCATCGGGATCTGCAGCAGGCTCAGGGTACTGAGCACATCGTCACGCTGGGCGGTGATCAGCCTGGTCGGCAGGGCGGTGGCAAGGAACCACGGCGTACCTTCGATCGGGCGCATGAAAAAGGTGCTGCCTTCGCCGTTGTTGTCGAATTCGACGCGCTGAGCCTGATCGCGGTTTTGCAGGCCAGCCTTCACTTGACCGGCGAACGGCGAATTGCCGGCCAGTTCACTGATGTTCTTCAGCACGATCGGCCCGCTGATGCGCGAGCTGTTGCTGATGATCTTGCCGTCGGCTTCGACGATCAGCATTTCGGCGCCGAGGTCTTTTTCCTTGCGTGCCACCAGATCGTTGAAGAAGCCCAGGGTCACGTCGATGGTCGACACGCCATACGCTGCGCCGTTTTTCTGAATGGCCATGGCGCAGTTGGTACGTGGCTCGGCGCTGGCGTCATCTTTATAAGCCGCCGCCCAGGCGCATTGTCCGCGCGGGGTTTGCATGCCGCCCTTGTACCAGGTCTGGTCGTAATAGTTGGGCGCGGCGTCGCTGTTCCAGAACGTATTCACCGCCAGCTTGCCCGAGGCATCGCGGTGCCAGAAGGTGCTGAATTTGTTGCGCCCGGCTTCACGCTGGCCGGGCAGGGGCCAGATGCCGCCGCCGAAGACTTTCAGTTCGCCGTACTGATCGACCAGCCCCGGCAGAACGGTGTCGATGGCGGCGCTGTCGAGCAGAGGAATGGTCTGGGTGATGCTGCGTTGTTGTGCCTGAACCTTGTTCAGTTCGCCCTGGATCTGCTCGGCGACTTCAGCGATGCGATTGAGGGCCACTTGTTCTTCGGTGTGGCGCAGTTTCGGCGCGACCAACTGGCTGATCCCGACCACAGTGAGAATGGAAAGCAGCAGAATGAACAGGACCAGAAACAGTGTGTAGCGGGCCTGAATGGTGCGGAATACGGGCATGGAGCCGGGTCCTTTTTAGCAGCGTTCTTATTGGAATATTTCGGCGCTTCAAAGGGCTATCGGCCTGCAGATGTCGAGCTTTAGGTACGAACGTGCAAGATTGGGGCGGGGTGACGAGCGGTAGAGGGGGCTGGCCCGTTCAGATCACCGAACGGGCCAGTTGCAGATCAACGGTCAAGCAACTTCATGACTTCTTCCGGGTAACGCAAACCGGCGGTGGCGTTCGCCGGGAAGATGGCTTCCAGCGCGTGCAACTCTTCGCGGCTGAGTTTGACCTCGAGCGCCGCCACGTTCTCTTCCAGATACCGGCGCTGTTTGGTCCCCGGAATCGGGATCAGGTAATCACCCTGAGCCAGGACCCACGCCAGCGCAAGTTGGCCCGCCGTCACGCCTTTTTCTGCCGCCAGGTCCTGAACCTGCTGCACCAGCATCAGGTTTTTCGCGAAGTTATCGCCCTGAAAACGGGGGCTGAAACGGCGGTAGTCATCTGCCGCAAAATCATCGGCGCTTTTCAGTGCGCCGGTCAGAAACCCCCGGCCCAACGGGCTGTAAGGCACAAAGGCGATACCCAGCCGCTGACACGTGGCCAGACAGCCGTTTTCTTCCTGGTCACGGCTCCACAACGAGTACTCGCTTTGCAGCGCGCTGATCGGATGGACCTTGTTCGCCCGTTCCAGCGTCGCCGCCGATGCCTCGCTCAATCCCAGGTAACGCACCTTGCCGGCCTTTACCAGTTCGGCCATGGCGCCGATGGTTTCCTCGATGGCCACTTGCGGGTCGATACGGTGCTGGTAATACAAATCCAGTGTCTCGACGCCGAGGCGCTTGAGGGTGCCGTCGATGGAGGTGCGAATGTAGTCCGGTCGGCCGTTGACCCCGCGGGCCGTTGAATCTTGCGGGTCGCGCACGATGCCGAACTTGCTCGCCAGAAACACTTGATCGCGCTTGCCGACGATGGCCTTGCCGATCAGCTCTTCATTGGTATGCGGGCCGTACATGTCGGCGGTGTCGAGCAGATTGATGCCCAGTTCCAGCGCCCGGTGCAGGGTGGCCGTGGCCTCGCGGGTGTCGACGCCTGTCGTGTAGAAATCGGTCATGCCCATGCAGCCCAGACCGATTGCACTGACCTGTGGACCGTTCTTGCCCAGTTGACGTGTTTGCATGAAATCAGCTCCCTGTGAATGTGAAGCCCATTGTCGGTCTCGACAGAAATGAGATAAACCGGCTAAAACTGCTATCACTATTCATGATTTCTAAATAATTAGCCGGGGCAGACCACAATGGATCGTTTCAACGCCATGCGCGTGTTCACCCGAATCGTCGAGCTGGGCGGCTTTGCCAAAGCGGCGGACAGCCTGCAGATTCCCCGCGCCTCGGTGACCATTCTGATCAAGCAACTGGAAAGCCACCTGGGGGTGCAACTGCTGCAGCGCACCACGCGGCAGATCAGCCTGACCCTCGACGGCGCTGCCTATTACCCTCGCTGCGTGCGGTTGCTGGCGGACCTTGAGGAAACCGAAGCCGTGTTCTCTGCGGCGCGGCACAACCCCAAAGGTCTGTTACGCGTGGACATGCCCGCGGGCATAGGGCGTTTGGTGGTGATTCCGGCATTGCCGCAATTCACCGCCCGCTATCCCTTGATCGAAGTGGAAATCGGTTTGAATGACCGGCCTGTCGACCTGATTCGCGAAGGTGTCGATTGCGTGTTGCGCGGCGGCGCGGCGCTCGATGACTCACTGGTGGCGCGGCCGCTGGTGATGCTGGACCAGGTGACCTGCGCCAGCCCCGACTATTTGCAGCGTCACGGCACGCCACACGGTTTGGCCGATCTGGCGGGGCATCAAATGGTGGAGTACGTCGCCAGCAACGGCAAACGCTACGGGCTGGAATTTGTCGTCGATGGCCAGCAACAACCGGTCAATTTGCCCAGGCATGTCTCGGTCAACAGTGCCGATGGGTATCTGGCGGCGTGCGAGGCCGGATATGGGTTGGTGCAGGCGCCGTACTATCACGTGGCCCGGCGTATCAGGGAGGGGGATTTGATCGAAGTGCTGAGGGACTTGCCGCCACCGGGGATGCCGTTGACGGCGCTTTATCCTCCTCACCGTCAGTTGTCGCGGCGGGTACGGGTGTTCGTTGACTGGATGATCGAGCTTTGCGCGCAGCCGGGAAATGACTTTTTCAGGGATCAGTCAGCGCGCTGAAAAACCTCAGCGATGCTGGTAGTAACCGGGTCCGCCACGGCCGTCGTAATGGTGGCCGCCGTGCCAGCCGCCGTGGGGAAAAATAATGCAGCCGCTCAGGGAAAGCAGGGCAAGCAGGGGAATCAGCAGTGTGATTCGACGGAACATTTCAAAATCCTCATGGTTATCGCCGCTATGAAGCCAAAAGGCTTCATCGGCTGTAACATGAGACCCCGTTTGCAGCGCCGCATCCCCGAAAAACGGTAGGGGCTTGGCATGCATCCGGATACAAACCGGATACATTTTCCAGGTTCACGTTCAGGCTTATGTTTAAGCTTTTTGTTTAAGGAAAAGGGCAATGACCCAGTCGCAACGTTTGAAATACTCGATTCTGATCTCCCTGGTGGTGCTGGGGATCATGTTTGGCCTTTCGTATTTGCAGAATGCCGGGGTCATCAGCGAAAAGCTGTTTCAGTACATCGCCATTGGCGTGGCGGTGATCGTGGTGGTGATCAATGGCGTGATGCGCCGCAAGGTCAAACCCTGAACGACGCCCGCCGGTACCATTACTCGCCGTGTAGAACGGCGGCAGCCTGCGGATGCAGGCTGTAGCTCTTGTCCGCGTTCAGCGTAATCACGCCTTCGCTGCACAAACGCTTCAACACTTCGCGCACACTGAGAAAGGACAGGGGAATATCCAGCTCCAGCAGGTGGCTGTGCACACCGCGCACCCCCAGGCTGCGGTCGCTGTCGGCGGCGGTCAGCAAGGCATCGATGACTTTCAGGCGGATCAGGCTGGTGCGCAGGCCAAAGCTCTTGAGCAGAATCCGGATCCGTTCGTTGCCGTGACGTTCGGTGCGCTGAGTGAACAGGCCCGAGCTCAGGGAAGTGCCCATTGGCGCAGTACTACCGTCCGTTGGCAGTTGCGAGTTGTACATGCAAAAACTCCTTTTCAGAGCCTGAACCGGAAAGATGTGTTGGGTGCTCTTACCAATAAGACGTACGAGCTACTCAAATCATGAAGGCTCAGATGTAGAAATTTTGTCGCCATCACGTCAGAAGCTTGTAAACCCGCGCAGAAACGCCCTTTAGCGCCCTAAATTTTTTTCCTGAATTTCGTTCCCTTGTAGGAGCGAGCTTGCTCGCGATGGACGTTCACGATGACGCGTAATGCCTGGGTGAACGCGTTGCCCCTACGTCCATCGCGAGCAAGCTCGCTCCTACATAGGCATATGGCATCAGGAGCGAGTGTGATTATTACCAGGCAATTAACCCGATTGAGCCTTGCCGCTGTGTTGGTGGGCTTGAGTCTTGCGGCAAACGCGCGCAGCCAGCCGGACCCGGCGACGGCCGATATCCGCCGGACCAGCTTCGGCGTGCCGCACATTCGCGCTGAAAACGAGCGTGGTCTGGGCTATGGCATCGGCTACGCCTACGCTCAGGACAATTTGTGCCTGTTGGCCAACGAAATCACCACGGTGAACGGCGAACGTTCACGGTACTTCGGCCCGGAGCAGTTCACGGTCGAAGAACGCGAAAACCAGGTCAGCGATGTCTTCTTCAACTGGCTGAATACACCGCAAGCCGTCTCTGCGTTTTGGCAGGCACAAACGCCGGAAGTCCGCGACCTCATTGAAGGGTATGTGGCGGGTTACAACCGTTCGCTGACGGAACGTCGCGCACAAGGTTTGCCGCAGCAATGCCAGGGCGAGTGGGTGCGGGACATCACCGCCCAGGACCTGGTCAAGTTGACCCGTCGCCTGCTGGTCGAAGGCGGCGTCGGGCAGTTTGCCGAAGCACTGGCCGGCGCCACGCCGCCCAAAGCCGTCGCTGGAAACTCAGGCGGGTCAGCGTCTTTCCAGGTCGCCGATGTGCGCAGGCAGCGCTTCGCCCTCGATCGCGGTAGCAACGCCGTCGCGGTGGGCAGCGAGCGCTCGTTCAATGGCCGTGGCATGTTGCTGGCCAACCCGCATTTCCCTTGGGTCGGCGGGATGCGTTTCTATCAGATGCACCTGACCATTCCCGGCAAGCTGGACGTGATGGGCGCTGCGTTACCCGGCCTGCCGATGATCAACATCGGCTTCAATCAACACCTGGCCTGGACCCACACCGTGGATTCGTCCAAGCATTTCACCCTGTATCGCCTGCAACTCGATCCGAAGGATCCGACCCGCTACCTGCTCGACGGCAAGTCGTTGCCGATGAAGCAGCAGACCGTGACCATGAACGTGAAACAGCCTGACGGGCAGACCCGTGCGGTTTCGCACGTGGTCTACAGCTCGCAGTTCGGCCCGATTGTGCAATGGCCTGGAAAACTGGATTGGGATAACCAGTTCGCCTACAGCCTGCGCGACGCCAACCTCGATAACGACCGGGTGCTGCAGCAGTGGTATGCGATGAACCGCGCGGTCAGCCTCAAGGAATTGCAGGCCTCGGTCCACAAAATCCAGGGCATCCCGTGGGTCAACACCCTGGCGGCGGACGATCAGGGCCAGACGCTGTACATGAACCTGTCGGTGGTGCCGAACGTCAATGCCGACAAACTGGCCCAATGCAGCGATCCACGGGCCGGACTGGAACTGATCGTGCTCGACGGTTCCAGCAGCGCCTGTGCCTGGGACATCGACCCGGCGGCGGCGCAAAAAGGCATCTATGCATCGGACAAATTGCCACAACTGCTGCGCAAGGACTTCGTGCAGCACTCCAACGATTCGGCATGGATGGCCAACCCGGCGCAGCCGCTCACCGGCTTCTCGCCGTTGATCAGCCAGGACGGTCAGCCGTTGGGGCTGCGTTCACGCTTTGCCCTGGATCGCCTCGGCACGTTGAACAAGGCCGGCCCGATCGGGGCGGCGGATCTGCAACGGATGGTGATGGACGATCAGGTGTATCAGGCGGCGCAAGTCATGCCGGACCTGCTGCAATTCTGCGCGGCGGACCTGGGCGCCGATGCGCCGACGCTCACACCGCTGTGTGCCAGCCTGAAGGCCTGGGATCGCAGTGCAAATCTGGACAGCGGCCTTGGTTTTGTCCATTTCCAGAACGTCATGGAATCATTGCAGGAAACGCCGGATGTCTGGCGGGTCGCGTTCGATCCGAAAGATCCGCAATACACACCGCGGGGCCTGGCGGTCGATCGTCCGGAGGTTGCGAAGGCCTTGCGTGAGGCGATGCTGGCGTCGGTAGAACGGGTCAGCAAGTCGGGGCTCAAGCCCGACAGTCGGTGGGGCGATATCCAGGTGGTGAGCAGCGGCGGCCAGCAGACGCCGATTCATGGCGGGCCAGGCACACTGGGCGTTTACAACGCCATTCAGAGCGTGCCGAGAACCGATGGCAAACGCGAGGTGGTCAGCGGCACCAGCTACTTGCAGGTGGTGACCTTCGACGACAAGGGGCCGCAGGCCAAGGGGCTACTGGCGTTTTCGCTGTCCAGCGACCCGGCGTCGAAACATGCCAATGACCAGACGCTGGCTTTCTCGAAGAAACAGTTGAGCGTGTTGCCGTTCACCGAGCAGCAGATCACGTCGGACCCGCACTATCAGGTGCAGACGATCCGTGAACAGGATGAAAAAGCCGGGAAGGTGGCCAAAAAGTAAAACGGTGCTAGAACGATGAAAAAAGGCCGCACCCCGCAAGGGTGGCGGCCTTTTCAGCTTTTCGGGGTTTGTTGCGGAATGGAGTTGAGAACCGGATTGCCGTCCTTGTTGCGAGTCAGGTAGACCGGCAACACCCTGGGCAGCGTCGCCACCAGGCTGTGAAGTTCCTTGATGTTGTAGATGCCGCCGAGGCGGATCGCGCCGGTGCTGTTGTCGGCCACCATCACGGGGTTTTCCAGATAGCG
The DNA here is from genome assembly GCF_007828295.1 of Pseudomonas sp. SJZ080. Classification (NCBI taxonomy): domain Bacteria; kingdom Pseudomonadati; phylum Pseudomonadota; class Gammaproteobacteria; order Pseudomonadales; family Pseudomonadaceae; genus Pseudomonas; species Pseudomonas sp. SJZ080. The sequence continues at coordinate 26,872 of NZ_VIUK01000002.1, read as the reverse complement.
ATTGATCAGGGGCAGGGCTTCGGATAACGCCAGGTCATCGAGCACCAGTTTGCCGTGGCGCCAGGCCAGCGATGTGTCATTGGCGTAGGTCTGGCTGATTTGCGGCGTGAAGTCGCCGTGTTTATAACGCGCCTGCATGGATGGCTCCAGACGCAAACCATCGCCCGGCAAGTCATCGTTGCTGCTGACCAGCACCGAACCTTCAATCAGGTTCACGCGCACCTGATCCTCATACATCCAGACGTTGAATTTGGTCCCGGTGACCCGAATCCTGCCGTCCGCCGCCTTGACGATAAAAGGGTGGGTGGCGTCGTGGCTGACACTGAAAAACGCTTCGCCCTTCTCCAGCGTAACCCGGCGCTGATCCTTGTAATTGCTGAAGGTCAGTTCGGTGCCCAGGTTCAACTCGACCTGACTGCCATCGCTCAGGGTGATCTGGCGGATTGCGTTGCCGGCCTCGAAATGCTGGTACGAATTGGGCAGCAAACCCAGGTTCCAGCCACTGTACGCCGCCAGTGGCAACGCCAGGGCGCAAACGGCGGCGGCAATGCCAACGGTGCGCCAAGGCGTTGCAGGCTTGGCGCGAGTGATGGGCACGACGGTCTCAAGACGCGGCAAATCTTCGGCGACTTCCCAGATCTCCAGCATCGCCTCGTACTCGAACGCATGCAGCGGATGCGCGTCCCGCCACTGCTCGAAGGCTTGGCGCTCTTGCGCAGTGCAATCGCTGGCATGAAGACGCATGCACCAGTGCGCAGCGGCATCGGTGACGGCGTCATAGTCGGCTTGTGAGAAAGGGCTGTCGGTCATTGACTCATCCTGATTTCCTGCATTCTAACCTTGAGGGCAGTCTGCGAGAACAGCCGTCATGGCATTTACCCATCAAACGCCTGTTTATTTTCTGTAATCAAGGGGTATCGACGTGTAACTGACGTCCGAGATGACTGATCAACCAGGCCACGCTGTCGGCATTGGCGAGCAGCACATCGAGTCGGATCAGTGAGTTATTCTTGAAAACAGTACGGGCACCGCTGAGGTTGTCTGCACCGGTCAAGGCAAGGACACGCTCCTTGATATGGTCGGTTTCTTCATAAGAAGTGCTCCCCAGCTCTTCCCATACGCCTGTATCGGTATCCCGGTTCATAAACAGCTGAGTGTAGGGCGTCTTGACTGACAGAGCGGTGCCTTGAAGTTCGGCCAATGCCTCTTTCAGCTCACGGGCGCGAGGGCTGCCCGTACCTATCAGATCGACGAAGGGCCTGCCGGAATCGAGATAGGCGATGTCGGCAGTCTGGCAGGAGATATGCGACAGCTCATGAATAAGAGTCGCTGCTCGTGAATGGGTGTCAACAGGGAAGGCCCCGTCGGAAAGATGCTCACGGTAGTAATCGAACTTGGGGGAGAAGAATTTTTCTGCCAGATAGATTTTATTCTTTATGTCTGTTGCAACGGTGAAGGCGAAAATATTGTCCTCGTCCTCAACCACCCTGCCGATCGCCAAGCGACTGGAGTCCTGCTTTCTGAGCGTAGGGTCCAGCAGGGCTGCAAATATATCGCCTACCACTTTTTCGAGCTTTTCCACATGTTCGGGCAATACGGTAGGCACATGGATAAAGTCCATGATGAGTTGATGCGCTGGAGTGACCGTGCCGCCAGGAGTTTTCAACAATTGCAGGTTACGAAAACTGTTCCAGGCATAAGTGGTTGCCAGGTCCAGCGCTTCGTCTATCTGTCGGGCCCTTTGCGGAAACACTCGACGGATCTGCGGCATTCCACGGGCGTCGACATTCATGCTTTCCCAGACCGAGAGCCTGGTCTGCAAACGGTTGGCGAGGCCGAAGCGGGGCGCTGATGCTTCCCTGTTCAGTTCCCATTGCTTCGAGGTGTTTAGAATCAGATGAGGACCACGGGTTTTTTCATCGCTGATGCGCCAGTGCGTGCCGTGTCTGGCGACTGGATACACTTTGCCTTCAACCGGCCCGTAGAGTTGTTTTGTTGTCGGATGCGTGTAGAGCCCGGTTGTTGAGTCGTGTTTCAGCGAACTCAGGTCGACATTGATATTTTCATGACGTTTCAAGCGGGTACGTTCGGGCGCGGTGATGTCGATGTCCTTCCATTTGCCGCGTGCGACAGGCGTGTGTGGTACCGGTGCAGCAGGCGCGATAGACGGCTGTGCCTGTGTTTCCAGCGATCCGCGCAGTGAGGCAAGTTGTGCGATACCGCTGATGAATTCCCTGATGGCCGCCGCCCATTTGTGGGTTTGCAGGTCCTCGGCTGATTGCTTGATGTCACGATAACTGCGCCATACCGTGACGGGGTAGGCGAGTTTGCCCATGAAAAACGAATACGCCTCGTGCAGGTCTTCGCCCAGCACGTGCTTGATGGTTGCCCACTCGCTCTGCTTTCTGTCATCGGACTGACAACCGAGCAATCGGCCCAACAACGCGACGTTGTCATTGAGAAGCTGCCCGAACAGGTGCCCCTTGATGGGATGGGACGCCAGTGTAACTTTCGTCACGGGGGTGTCAGTGGTCTCCTGCGTGGCTCTCGCAACCCGGTTCGTGCGCGTCGCCATCCGGGTCTCCAGCATTATCCGGTCAGGATTCTCCAGGTTCATGAGGACCCAGTCGAGCAGTCCACCGTGCGTCTTCAGTTCTGTCAGCAGCTGTGTTTCGTTTTCGTATTCTTTTATCCCGTGCCGAGGACTGTGAGGTGCGACCAGCACCTGCCGCGTTGTGTTCTCGGCCGATGAGCCAATCAGATAGATGCCTGGGACTTTGACTGTCTGTCCCTTCCTGACACCCAGGAATTCAAGGGGACGGATGATCGCGCGGGCACCGTCGACTGCCGCACGGGCGATGGCGTCGGGCATGTCCATGACTTGGCATACCAGATCGAAGCCGGTTTCGCTCAGGCGTTCCTGCAGTTTTTCCGTGTGGGCGTAGTGCATCAATTGCCAGGGTAACTGCGTGTAAAACCGCTTTCGGCGATCCGCGTTTGCCGGCGTGTCTGCAAGGGCTTCGCTCAGTATTTTCTGTTGTTGCTCGCTCGGTTTGAGATCTCGTATCAGGTCCTTAATGTAGCGCTCGTCCATCCCCTCGGGAATCACAGTCGTATCAAGCGAAATCAGTTTGAAAAGACTCTGATCCACCTCCTTGATCGGCGACAGTGCAAATTCAGTCAGGGTCTGGGTGCTGGCTGCAGTGGTGGGGCGTGCGCTGATCTGGACCTGGACGTTGTCCGGATCGATGTTGAAGTCGTCTGCCTTGAGTTTGTCTTCAAGTGCCTGATGAGTCGTGCGCTGTAACGAGCGCAGGCCTGTCAGGTAGTCCTGGTCGTCCTTGACGTTATCAAGGTATTGCTGGAGCAGTTCGCCATGCAGCATCAGATCTTTGATGGACGCTCTGGCCAGCCATGCGGGCAGTTTTTGCTGAGTGGTCAGGGAGCGGGCAATGTCGTTCGCGCCGCGCAGACCCGTCAACGGTGAACGTAGCGCCACCAGGTCCAAAAGCCATGCGAGCGGCCCGGCAGAGAGCGGCGTCGCCAGTGCGCTGGCGACGTTTGGCTGATCCAGATGGACAAAGGGTTTTTGCAAGTGATCGAAAAAATACCCGAACACCCGTTGCAGCGGTGCCAGGGTGTAAGTCCTGCCGGCCAAGCGCTCGCTACGCCCCAGATTCTCGAGAAGAATTGAGCGATGATTGTCGTCCTTGAGGCGTCGATCGAGTTCGCTTTGCAGCGGTTTCAACGAGTTGAAGGCTTCAAACCCCAACGCAGGCGTCCATAAAATCGCCTTGCCGGAGTTCAATGGGTCCAGGCCTCCTCGTTCAGTCAGGACAAAACAACTGGCCAGCTTCAACGGGTCCGTGGCGTCGCTTGCCTTCAGCGCCAGGGAAAATACGTCCGGCAAAAAACCGCTCAATGCTGCGCGCTGCAAGTGCACCGGAGAGTCGAGTACGGTTTTGATGATCGCTTGTTCCGTCGCACCGAGGGTTCGCGTAACAGCCCGCAGCTTCAGTTCACTGCGTAATGCCGTCGACAAGGTATGAGTAAAACTCGATTGCAGACTCGCCAGGGAAGACGCGACAAGGTTTTGTGCATCGGCTACAGATTCGGTTGTGGCGGGAATCGCGGGGTGGTTTTCGAGGACTTGATCGAGAGCCTTCTCAACAGAGTCGAGCAGTGCCAACTCCGCTTTGGCCGACTCGGCGCGCACGGTAGCCGGCTGCGCGCTCCAGCGCTGGTCCACTCGTGTACTCCAGCGTCCTGAGGCATCGGTGCTCAGCAGTCGATCATCGATCAATCCGCGGACATCCAGTGCCTTGTCGATCAACGCATGAGGGTCCAGTGTGCCTTCGCTGTCGCGGAAGCGGCTCAAGGCATGGCCAAGGTTATCCCGTTGCTTGCCAAGGATGTCGGTCATGAGTTGTTCAAACACCGAGCCGATGATCGGTTGACCCTCGATGACGCGATCATCCGGTGCCAGCGCAAGAAAGGTGGCGCGTTCGTCCAGTGACATGAAATTGAGCAGCGTGTCTTCATGCCCCTCGCTTTTCATCATTTGCAGCACGATGTTTTTGACTGTGGGCAGATTGCTCGTCGCCTCGATGCCTCTGGACTGGGTGTACAGGAAACCCAGGGTGTCGGTGCTCCCGATCATCAAGGTCGAAGCCAACTCGACAAAATGCTTGAAGGGCGCGGTAACCCGCACTTTTTCGATGCGTAAAGGATTGGCCGCGGCAGACGCGAAGCTGGCGCTCATCAATGGCAGGTATTCCTGCGTCGTTAAAGTGCCTTGCTGACGCAGGAGCAACAGTTTGTAGTGAAAGGTATCGCGCATGCTCTCGCTGAAATACGCGAAAGGTGAAAGCCCATTGCTCATGGGCGTGTTCCAGAATGAGTCGAGCAGGCTGTGCAAATGGGGCGTAAAGCTCTGCGCGACCTCTTTGACCGTGCTTTCCCAGGCATGGTTGTCGGCGTCGCTGCTCACGCCGTGTTCGGGATGGGCGAAGACCCTGGAAACACCCGCGGGCCACTGATTGGTCAGGTAGAAATGCATAAGCGCATCGCTCAGTGATGACGAGGAAATCGTATGGAGATAATCGTCGTCATCGAAGGCAGAAACCGTGTTGATAAAGCTCTTCAGTTGAGTCAGTCGTTGGTCCAGTTTGGGAAACACTTGGCGTAACGCGTTCTGGAGCGTCTGATCAAGCATCGATTGCAATGTCGGCGTCTTGACCAGCTCGCTCAGCATCGTCTTGATGTTTTGCTCCTGGTTGTGTCCGAGGATTTGCTCCTGATTCGGAAACACGGCTCCTTCAATCTCTTTGGTGGAGATATCCAGCGCAAGAGGATCCGGTAAAGCGCAGCGTTGATCGATGGACAGGAAGCGCAGCAGTTCTCGCTTTCCAGTGGCCTGCGCCAGCCACTGCTTGAGTTTGCTTTTGAGATCAGCCATGTCTGCGAATTTGATCAGGCCTTTCCACGGTGTATAGAGCGTTACCTCTGCGCCGTCGGGGCGGCTCATGGCGAAAGCCCCGGCCAGTGGGATATCCGTCTTGCCCGTTACGCTCAGCAGTAACTGGTAGACGTGCATGGCATCTTTTTTTTGCGCGATACGGGCAGCGTGGGTGGCCAGGTACACGTTTTTCAGCCACTTCAGGTCGTCCATCGTGAAGGTCAACGCTTTTTCGCGATCACCGGGCTGCCTGGCATTGGAGGCGCGTTCTGCCTCGTCGAAAAAATAGGGCAATGAGGGTTCGTTCATGTTTTTCCTCGATGTGCTGCGATCGGCTGTGAATCGCGAGCGATTGGATTGAGGAAAAACAGTACGGTCGTTGAAAGGCTTCGGTGCGGTACATATTGCTTGTGTCGAACAGGCGGTCAAGACTTGACAGCACGCCGGTAAAACAGCGCTTAATCGACGACTGTTTTCGGTTGCGTTGCAACCTCGTTTCACCCTGTTGCCCGTACTCAAAAATAAAACTGGAGCTTCAGATGACCGCTACACCCGAAATGGCCGCCAACACTCTCGATTTCGACGCGCTCGTTGTTTTGCTTGAACAGATTTTTTTGCGTCACGGCACCTCTGCCGATGTCGCCAGGACGCTGGCCCTCAACTGTGCCGGCGCCGAACGCGATGGTGCCCACAGCCATGGCGTGTTCCGTATTCCCGGTTATGTGTCGACGCTGAAAAGCGGCTGGGTCAATGGTAAGGCCGTGCCGGTGATCGAGGACGTGGCGTCGGGTTTTGTCCGGGTCGACGCCGGCAACGGTTTCGCTCAACCGGCGCTCGCCGCTGCCCGCGCCTTGTTGGTGGAAAAGGCTCGAAGCGCAGGGATTGCGGTGTTGGCGATTCGTAATTCCCATCACTTCGCGGCGTTGTGGCCGGATGTCGAACCGTTCGCCTATGAAGGGCTGGTGGCGTTGAGCGTGGTCAATAGCATGACCTGCGTGGTGCCGCACGGCGCCGATCGTCCGCTGTTCGGCACCAACCCGATCGCCTTCGCCGCCCCGCGAGCGGACGGTGAGCCGATCGTCTTCGATCTGGCCACCAGTGCCATTGCCCACGGCGATGTGCAGATCGCCGCACGCAAGGGTGAGCGTTTGCCGGCGGGCATGGGCGTGGATGGCCTCGGTCAGCCGACTCAGGACCCGAAAGCGATTCTTGAAGGCGGAGCGTTGCTGCCGTTTGGCGGGCATAAAGGTTCGGCGCTGTCGATGATGGTGGAGCTGTTGGCGGCGGCGTTGACCGGCGGCAACTTCTCGTTCGAGTTCGACTGGAAGAACCACCCGGGTGCGAAAACACCATGGACCGGCCAACTGTTGATCGTGATCGATCCGAGCAAGGCCGCCGGGCAGAACTTTGCCGAGCGCAGTCAGGAGCTGGTGCGGCAGATGCACGGTGTGGGACTTAAGCGGTTGCCGGGTGATCGACGCCATCATCAGCGGGCGAAGTCCGGCGTGAATGGTATTCAGCTGGACGCGGAGACGCTGGCGAATTTGCGGGAGTTGGCCGGAATGTAGCGTCGAGGCACTGACTCTGTAGGAGCCGGCTTGCTGGCGATGGCCGCGGATCAGTCGATGCAGGTGTCGGCTGATTGTCCGCTATCGCCAGCAAGCCGGCTCCTACAGGGACCGTATTTCAATACTTGATATCGCGGGCTTAACGCCGGCCCAGCAACAACCCGACGACCAGACCAAACCCGGCGGAAATGGCCACGGTCTGCCATGGATGCCCGCCAATGTAGGTTTCAGTGGCTTCGACCGCCGGAAGGGTCCGGTCTCGAACGCGGGTGACCGAGTCCCGTGCCTGCTGGAGTTTCTGGGCGATTTGTCCGCGAAGCGTGTCGGCTTCTTCGCCGACCAGTGACGCGCTGCTCTTGAGCAGCTTTTCCGACTCTTCAATCAGCGACTGAAGTTCGCTGAAAGCCTGGTCCTTGATTTGGTCTTCGGCGACTTGTGCGGCAGTTTTCCGGGCCATGAGGTACTCCTTGCAAGTGAATAAGCAGTGAACAATGGAGTTCGCCGCAACGGTAAAAGTTGCAGTGATTTTGCGCCCGAACGCCATCCTGTAGAAAAATCCAGCGCAGGACATTTCTTCCTACAGTGTAAGATGTCGCCTATTTACGCAGCAGGTAATTCCCCATGAGCTTCAATCTGGCCGACAAACCCCTTGCCGAGCGCGCAGCGCTTGAAGACGAGAAATCCCGTCTGTTCGAACTCTGGCAAAACAACCTGGGCAAAGCCAAGGGCGAGGCTGCGCGGTTGTTCGGCGAGCGCGCCAAGCGCAAAGGCAAATGGGCCGAATGGGTCCGTTCCGAACTCGACGGCATGTCGCCCCCGGAATTCGCGAACATGGTGCGCAGTGAAGTCAATCGGTTGATGGCGGCCAAGTAAGGCCGAACCTCACGCAAAAATCGCGACAATCGCCTCCCGCACTTTCAACACCACCGGATCGAGCTGAGTGCTGGTGCGCCAGCCCAGTTCGATCGGGTAGCGCGGCAACGCCAAAGGGCAGGGCAGCAGCGCCAGCCCGGTGAGTGCTGCAAGGCTTCGAGCGGCATGCGCCGGAATGGTCGCCACCGCCTGACTGCCCTTGAGCAAATGCGGCAACGCTGCGAAATGCGTGGTCGAAGCGCAGACCCGCCGGCTCAGGCCCAACGCGGCCAGCCCTTCGTCGGTGATCCCGATAAAGCCACCCGATGACACCAGAATATGTTCACGGGTGACGAACGCCTCAAGGTCTAGGGTGTGCTGTCCCTCGACCAGACTGATCGGGTCGACCAGACACAGATAATCGCCTTCACCCAGCACCTGACGACTGAGCAACCGTTCGGCAAATCCGCCGGCCGTGATGGCCAGATCGATGCTGCGTTCCATTAGCGCCTGCGCGACGATCTGACTGTGAGTCTGACGGAAGATCAGCCGTAGCTTCGGCGCGCAGCGGGCGATTTCCTCGATCAAGCGACGCCCGTAGGCGATTTCGAAATCATCTGACAAACCGACCGTGACCGAGCGGCCGTCGTAGTGATCGGTGGTCGGATCGACCATCGCCAGGCTCTGTCGGCATTTGTTCAGGGCATCGCTGATCACCGGTTTCAACTGATTGGCCTTGAGCGTCGGCGCAAGGCCTCGTCCTGTGCGTACGAACAATTGATCGCCGTACACCTCGCGCAGCCGGCGCAATGCCGCGCTGACCGCCGATTGCGTCACGCCCAGACGCAACGCCGCACGGCTGGCGCTGGACTCTTCATGCAAGGCTTCGAAGACTTTGAGCAGATTGAGATCGATGGTGGCGATATTCATTTGATTCATATCATTCATAAGCAGGTTGGTCTTTATTCATGATCCCGTGGCGCCTGAGAATGAGCAACACCTGATATGAACGGAGTGACCGCGATGCCCAAGTCAATCGTTGCTGCACTGCAAATAGGCGCCTTGCCCGGCGGTAAGGCCGAGACGCTGGAACAGATCCTCTCGTATGAAAACGCCATTGCTGAGTCCGGCGCGGCGCTGGTGGTGATGCCCGAAGCGTTGCTGGGCGGATACCCGAAAGGTGAGGGGTTTGGCACCCAACTGGGGTATCGCCTGCCGGAAGGGCGTGAAGCCTTTGCCCGTTATTTCGCCAACGCCATCGATGTGCCTGGGGCGGAAACCGAAGCGCTGGCCGGGCTGTCGGCGCGTACGGGCGCCAAACTGGTGATCGGAGTGATCGAGCGCGCTGGCAACACGTTGTATTGCACCGCGCTGTATTTCGATCCGCAGGCCGGGCTGGTGGCAAAGCACCGCAAGCTGATGCCAACCGGCACTGAGCGGCTGATCTGGGGCAAGGGCGATGGCTCGACGTTACCGGTGATCGACAGTCAGGTCGGGCGGATCGGTGCGGTGGTGTGCTGGGAAAACATGATGCCGCTGCTGCGTACCGCGATGTACGCCAAAGGCGTGGAGGTGTGGTGCGCGCCAACGGTGGACGAGCGGGAGATGTGGCAGGTCAGCATGCGCCACATCGCCCATGAAGGCCGCTGCTTTGTGGTCAGCGCCTGCCAGGTTCAGGACTCGCCGCAAGCGCTCGGGGTGGAGATTGCCAACTGGCCGGCGGACCGGCCGTTGATTGCCGGTGGCAGCGTCATCGTCGGGCCGATGGGCGATATTCTGGCCGGGCCGTTGCGGGGAACGCGCGGATTGCTCACCGCTGAAATCGACACAGACGACCTGGTCCGCGCGCGTTACGACTTCGACGTCGTCGGCCACTATGCGCGCCCGGATGTGTTCGAGTTGACGGTGGATGAGCGCGCCAAACCCGGTGTCCGGTTCAACACTTGACGTATGTGGGAGCGGGCTTGCTCGCGAAACGGTGTGTCAGTTAGCAAAGATGTTGGCTGACACACCGCCTTCGCGAGCAAGCCGCTCCCACACTGGATCTTCAGCGCTGCTGAAGCCACTCTTCCCGGGTGATTTCCCAGATTTCCCTGGGGAACCGCCCGCCGACAAAATCGCCCTCATCAGTGCGGATCAAGCGCATGCCGGTGCGTTCCGAGAGTTTGCGCGAGCCGATATTGGGCGCTGCTTTCGGCACCCGCAGGACCGTCCGGCCGAGCGTTTCGAACCAGTATTCGGTCACGGCGGCACTGGCTTCAGTCATCAGACCCTGGCCTTGCCATGGCGGACCCAGCCAGAATCCGCGGTGGTTGTCCTGTTCATCCATGAGGCTGACATTGCCGATCAGTTGTTCCGGCGCGGACTTCAACCGCATCGACCAGTGCCACTCTTTGCCCGCAGCCATCGCCGGCAACGCAATATCGCGTAAATAGGTCAAGGCACCGTCAGCGGGATAGGGCCAAGGCACGAGCGCGTTCAGGTACTGCACCACTTTCCAGTGTGCGAACTGCTGTTGAATGCCGTCGGCATCGGCCAATTCCAACGGGCGTAAAATCAAGCGTTCGGTGTACAGCGTGGGGATGGCGTCCATGTGTTGCGCAACTCCTTGATTCGAATTTACCAGGTGCCGGTCGTCGCTCCCGGCAAACTGAGCTTGCCACTGTCGGTAAACCGCATCGTGCCAAACAAGCCGCCGGCCAGTTTGCCGCGCAAGACATAAGGCAGGTTGTTCAGCGTTTGGGTCTGGCTCAGGCCCAGTGTCTGGCGCAGCACCGAGAACGCCGAAACGCTCACCGGCACGGTCAGTACTGTCTCGGAAAAGCGCCCGATCGAGCCCGACTGATCACTGACCCCGGAGGCGAGGGGCTGGCCGTTGACTGACAGGTCCACCGCCACGCCGTTGTAGTGGATCGCGGTTTCATTGGGATTCTGTACGCGGATTTTCACCGCGAAACGCACTTCCATGTCCTGACTCTGTAGCGGTTCGAAACCGACCACGTTGATGTTCAGCGGGTCGCGATTGGGCAACAGGGCGCAGGCGCTCAGGGACAATAAAAGAAGGGAAAGGACAACGGCGTGGACACTGCGCATGGACATGCTCTCTTGAAGAAAAGGCCGAACCCCTCGTGGCTCGGCCTTGAGCGAGTCTAGCGGTTCAGCTGTGCGACAACCGCAGGCGTAGCGGGTTCACCTTTGGCCGGCACGTCCGGGTTTTCCATGACCTGGAGTATCGAGGCTTCCGGATCGAAATCGTCTTCTTCCAACTCGATGAATTCCTCGGGCAGGAAGATATTCAGCACGATAGCGCACAACGCGCCCACGGTGATCGGCGATTCGAAGATGTTGTGCAGCGCTTTCGGCAACTCGCGCAGCACCTCCGGCACGGCCGCCACACCCAGGCCCATGCCGAGGGAAATCGCCACGATCAGCATGTTGCGCCGATGCAGGCCGGCTTCGGCGAGAATCTTGATGCCGGCCACCGCCACGGTGCCGAACATCACCAGTTCGGCGCCACCGAGCACCGGTTTGGGCATCAGTTGCAGCACCGCGCCGATCATCGGGAACAACCCCAGTACCACCAGCAGGCCGGCAATGAAAAACGCCACGTAGCGGCTGGCCACGCCGGTCAGTTGGATCACGCCGTTGTTCTGCGCGAAAGTCACCATCGGCATGCTGTTGAACACGGCTGCCATGGCCGAGTTGAGACCGTCGGCGAGCAGACCGGACTTGATCCGGCGGATGTAGATCGGACCTTTGACCGGTTGCCGGGAAATCATCGAGTTGGCGGTCAGATCACCGGCAGCCTCCAGCGGCGATACCAGGAAAATCACTGCCACCGGCACGAACGCCACCCAGTCGAAGTTGAACCCGTATTTGAACGGCACCGGCACGCTCATCAGCGGCACGTCGGGCATGCTGCCGAAATCCACGTGGCCCATGAGCCAGGCGACGACATAACCGAAAGTCAGGCCGATCACGATCGCCCCGAGGCGCAGGAATGGCACGTCGACCCGGTTCAATATCACGATGGTGCCCAGCACCAATGCCGCCAACGCCAGATGACTGGCCGCGCCGAGATCCGTCGCGCCGAAGCCGCCGGCGATATCGGTCATGGCGACTTTGATCAGCGACAGCCCCATCAGCGTGATGATCGTCCCGGTCACCACGGGTGTGATCAGCATCCGCAGCTTGCCGATGAACTGGCTCAACACCACTTCAATGAACGCGGCGAAAAAACACACGCCAAAGATCGTCGAAAGAATTTCATCGGTGCCGCCGCCGCGAGCCTTGACCATGAAGCCGGCGCTGAGGATCACGCTGATGAACGAAAAACTGGTGCCTTGCAGGCACAGTAAACCGGAGCCGATCGGGCCGAACCGGCGTGCCTGGACGAAGGTGCCCAGGCCCGAGACGAACAGCGCCATACTGATCAGGTAGGGGATTTCGCTTTGCAGGCCGAGGGCGCTGCCCATGATCAGGGTCGGGGTGATGATGCCGACGAAACTGGCGAGTACGTGTTGCAGGGCGGCGAAGACGGTGGCGGTCAAATGCGGGCGGTCGTCGAGGCCGTAAATCAAGTCGCTGTGGCGCGGGGCAGGGGATTTTTCAGAGGCGGTCATGGTGGTCTGCGTGCCGAAAGGCGGGCCGGGTCAGAAAATGGACGCGCAGGATGCCAGAAAATCTGTCGATGTACACAAAACCCTGTGGGAGCGGGCTTGCTCGCGAATGCGCTGTGTCATTCAGTATGAGATGTTGACTGACACACCGCATTCGCGAGCACGCCCGCTCCCACAAGGGGTCGCGGTGTTCCTCAGGCAAACGCCTTCAATAGATCCTCTTCAAACGCTTTCTGCGCATCCCCCGGCACCTGCGCACGATGGCGAGCCAGATGGAAAGCCACGTCGAAACTCATGTCGCCGCGGCGCACGGCCCGAAGCAACCCTTTGTCCTCCCAGCTGCGGGCAAAGTGGCTAGGCAGATAACCGACATGCTTGCCGGACAAAATGAAGGCGAGGGTGCCTTCGACCTGTTCCGAGCGCGCCGAGCACCGCTTGCCCTGGAAGGGTTCATCGCTGCGCAGAAAGCGGTAAGGGTGATCCACCCGGTCGCAGGCCTGCAACGCGTGATCGTCCGGCGCATCGTTGGTGAACAGCGGATGGCCGGGGGCGCAGTACAAGTGTTGGGTTTCGCTGAACAGTTCGCGGTAGTCAAACGCGCTCTGCACCTGTGAGAAATAACCGATGGCCAGGTCCAGCCGTTGTTGCAGCAGCAAGCGTTCCATTTCACCGGGCATGGCGCTGATCAGCTCGATGCGCACCGACTCATCGCGTTCGCGAAAGCGGCGGATCGCTTCGGCCACTCGTTGCATCACCGATTGATCAACGGCTTCGGACAACCCAAGACGCACCTCGCCGATCAAGCGGCCGGCCACGCCATTGGATTGATGGCGGAACGCTTCGATGGACTCGAACAGTCCCCGCGTCGCGATCAGCAGTTGTTCGCCTTTGGGAGTGATCCTGAATCCGCCCTTGCCGCGACTGCACAGTCGATAACCGAGCCGGGTTTCGAGCCTGGCCATTTGCTGGCTGATGCTCGATTGGCTCAGCCCCAGCTCACCCTGGGCCGCGCTGAAACCGCCGCAATCCACCACGCTGACGAACAGACGCAGCAAATGCAGATCCACATCGTGAAGCTGGCCGAGCATCAAACATTACTCCGCAATAAAGTCAGGATAATTGACTTGGTATTTTTCCAATGTATCCGACGACGCATGCTGCAGCCACTTCCTCTGGTCAGGTGTTCGTCATGGGTCCTTCATTCAAGCTGTGTTTACCCGCGCTGTTCCTTTCCATGGCGGTTTCGGCCCAGGCCGAGGAGAACGTCGTCAATCTCTACAGCTGGGCCGATTACGTGGCGCCGGAAACCTTGCAGCGCTTCGAGCGCGAAACCGGCATTCACGTGCGCTACGACACCTTCGACTCCTCGGAAGTCCTGGAAACCAAGCTGCTCACAGGCGGCAGTGGTTACGACGTGGTGGTGCCGTCGTCCAGCGTGCTGGCGCGCGGGTTGGCGGCCGGTGCGCTGAAGGCGATTCCCCACGAAGGCCTCAAGGGCTACGCCAACCTCGATCCGGACATGCTGGAAAAACTCGCCACGGTCGATCCCGGCAATCGCTATGGCGTGCCCTATACCTGGGGCACTTTGGGGCTCGGGATGAATGTCGAAGCGGTGAAAAAGCGTTTGCCGGATGTGCCGCTCAACAGCCTCGACCTGCTGTTCAAACCCGAATACGCCAGCAAGCTGAAAGATTGCGGTGTGGCGATCATTGATTCGCCGCAGGAAGTGATCGGCCTGGCGCTGCACTATCTCGGTAAAGATCCCTACAGCACCGACAAGTCTGATCTGTCAGCCGCCGAGGCGCTGTTGCATCAGCTTCAGCCGAATGTGCTGTACGTCGCCAGCGGTCGGCAAATCAACGACCTGGCCAATGGCAGTGTTTGCCTGGCGTTGACCTACAACGGTGACGCCAGCATGGCCGCCGATCAGGCGCGCAAGGCCAACAAACCCTACGAAGTGGCGTACCGGATTCCGAAGGAAGGCACGCTGGTCTGGCAGGACTACCTGGCGATTCCCAAGGATGCACCGCACCCTGAAGCGGCCCGCGCCTTCATCGAATTCATGTTGCGTCCCGCATCCGTGGCGGCGCTGACCAATACGTTGTTCTTCGCCACGGCCAACCAGGCCGCCACACCGCTGGTGGATGAGGCGGTGCGCACCGATCCGGATATTTACCCGCTCGCCGATGTGCGCGAACGGCTGTACGCCGATCGCAGCATGAGCCTCAAGGACATGCGTCAGCGCACCCGTTTGTGGACCACTTTCCGTAGCCGCCAATAACTAAAACAAGGAGATACTGATGGACGTCCCAGTACAAAACGATCAGGCCATGACCCGCGACAGCCTCTACGGGACTGCCGCCGAAAGTACCTACGCCGGCATCACCAGTTTCATGCGCCGGCGCTACAGCCGCGACTTGCGTGGTGTTGATGTGGCCGTCAGCGGCGTGCCGTTCGATACCGCCACCAGCAACCGCCCCGGCGCGCGTTTCGGACCCCGTGGCATTCGTGCGGCGTCCACCGGGATTGCCTGGGAACGCCACTGGCCGTGGGCGTTCGATCCGTTTGATCACCTCGCCGTGATCGACTACGGCGACTGTGACTTCGATTACGGCTCGCCGCAGTCGGTGCCGGAAAGCATTGAAGCCCATGCCGAGCACATTCTGAATGCCGGTTGCGCGATGCTGACGTTTGGCGGCGATCATTTCATCAGCTACCCGCTGCTCAAGGCCCACGCCCGTAAACACGGGGCGCTGTCGCTGATCCATTTCGACGCCCACAGCGACACCTGGCCGGACGAAGAGGGCAAGCGCGTCGATCACGGCACGATGTTCTGGCACGCGGCCAAGGAAGGTTTGGTGGACCCGTCGCGCTCGGTGCAGATCGGCTTGCGCACCACCAATGATGATCATCAAGGTTTTCAGGTACTGGATGCGCGGCATGTGCATCGCCGTGGGGTGGATGCGATTGTCGAAGCCATTCGGGCACGGGTCGGCGACAACCCGGTGTACCTGACGTTCGACATCGACTGCCTCGACCCGGCCTTCGCCCCCGGCACCGGAACGCCGGTGTGCGGCGGTTTGAGCACGGTACAGGCGCTGGAGATCCTTGGCGGGTTGCGCGGGATCAATCTGGTGGGGATGGACGTGGTGGAGGTGGCGCCAGCCTACGACAGTGCGGACATTACCTCACTGGCGGCGGCGACATTGGCGATGGAGATGCTGTGTTTGTATGCGGCCAAACATAAGGTCGATCGGTAGGGCTTCCGACGCCATCGCCAGCAAGTCGGCTCCTACAGAGTGTGGCCGAACACAACAGGTGTGACCGCCACAAAACTGTAGGAGCCGGCTTGCTGGCGATGCTTTTTCAGGCGACCGGGATGATTGGCAGATCCAGGGTTCCGCCGCCGCCAAACCGTGATACAGAACCGGCAATGGATTCATGCGGCACACCCTTCGGCACGTCACTGATTCCATCCAGCCGCGCCAACTGTTCTGCACTCACCTGCACATTCAACGCCCCCAACGTCGCATCCAGCTGCTCACGCGTACGCGAACCCAGAATCGGAATCAGCGCGGTCGTCGAGCGTTGGGCTTTTTCCCGCAACCAGGCAATGGCCACATGCGTCGGGCTGGCGCCCAGCTCCGTTGCGACAGCGATCAAGGTGTCGAGCAGAGCGGTTTCGCGGGCGCTTTTCTCGGCGTGCACCAGCATGCCCAGTTTGGCGGCACGGTTGTTCTCGTCGCTGGAACGGTATTTGCCAGTCAGGAACCCGCCACCCAACGGCGACCATAAGGTCGCAGCCAGACCCAACGCTTCGGCCATCGGCAGTTGCTCACGTTCGGCCGTGCGTTCGGCGAGGCTGTACTCGACCTGAATGGCGGCAATCGGCGCAAAACCGCGCACTTCGGCCAGCAGGTCGGCCCGGGCGATTCGCCATGCCGGGAAGTTCGACAGTCCGGCGTAATGAATCTTGCCGGCGCGCACCAGATCATCGAAACCGCGCAAGATCTCTTCCATGGGCGTGACACCGTCGCTCATGTACGCCCAGAAAAGGTCGATGTGATCGGTCTTGAGCCGTGTCAGGCTTTCTTCCACGGCGCGAACCATGTTCTTGCGGTTGTTGCCGGTGTGGGAAATGCCCGCAGCGGGCGTAGTCCCCAAGGTGTATTTGGTGGCGATGACCAGGCGATCGCGTTCCGGGGCGATGAAGTCGCTGAGCATGGCTTCCGACTGCCCACCCTGATAACCGTTGGCGGTGTCGATGAAATTGCCGCCGGCCTCCAGGTAACCGTCAAATATGCGTTTGGCTTCATCGCGCTCGGCGCCATGGCCCCAGCCCGTACCAAAGTTACCGGCGCCCAGCGCCAGTTCCGAGACACGCAAGCCGGTTTTTCGGCCGAAGACTTTGTAATGCATGGGATGACTCCTGAAGGAAAGGCGCAGTGACCGAGCATAGATGTCGCTAGACATGTATTAAAGATGATTACTGTCATGTATTCCGTCAAGGCGCTTTTTCAACCGTGAGAAAAGGGCTGATCAGCGGGCGCATCGCTACTGCCATTTTCTGACAGGGCACTCTGCTAAGCTACGATCTCTTTTCCGGACAGAGCCCGCCGATCGTGTCTCGCACAACGCGTTTATTGACCCTGTTGCAAGTGCTGCGGGGCAAGAGTCGCCCGGTTACGGCAGCGACCCTTGCCGGCGAACTGGAGATTTCCGAGCGTACGCTCTACCGCGATATTGCGGAACTCACCGCACTTGGCGCACCGATCTACGGTGAGGCGGGCATCGGTTACGTGTTGCGTAGCGGTTTGTTCCTGCCGCCGTTGATGCTCAACGCCGACGAAACCGAAGCCATCGTGCTGGGGCTGCGCTACGTGGATCAGCGCGGTGATGAGGTGTTGAGCAAGGCGGCGGCGGATGCGCTGGCCAAGATTGCTGCGGTGCTCGCGCCCGAGGCGCTGGACGCGTTGCGCAATCCGACGGTATTGCCGGGCCCTCCCGGTTATGGCTTTGCGCCCAACGCCGTGGCGCTGAATGTGTTCCGTCAGGCGATCCGCAACCAGGCCAAGTTGCACATCGACTATGCAGACGCCCAACAAGTGCCCAGTCAGCGGCTGATCTGGCCGCTGGCGCTGGGGTTTCTCAACGAGGTGCGAATCATCGTCGCCTGGTGTGAACTGCGCGGCGCCTATCGGACGTTTCGCACCGACCGGATTTCGGCGGCGAACGAGCAGGGGGAGCGTTATCCGGGGCGGCGGGGTGACCTGCTGCGTACCTGGCGCAAGCAGATGCAACTCGATGAAGCGGGGCGTTTCACTCCTGACAAGAACTGACACAGGCATGTTTTAGCATGGCTCCAGAATCAACCAATAAGGAGTTATAAACATGTCCAGTCCCGCCTCTTCGCTGGCACCTGCCATCGCCGCGTACCTGGCTGCCGCCAATGCCCGCGATACTTCGAAGGTCGCCAGTTTCTTCGCTGAGGATGCCAATGTGTTCGATGAAGGCCGGCATCAGATCGGCGCCCAGGCCATCGCCCAATGGATGCAAGATACCGCTCGGCGTTATCAGCCAAAAGTCGAGGTGCTCGACGTACAACTGCGCACCGGCAAGGTATTGGTCCATAACCGGGTGTCCGGCACGTTTCCCGGCAGCCCGCTGGAATTGCGCTACATGTTTCGTCTGAACGAGCAGGGCAAGATCGCTCGACTGGACATTTCAGTGTAGAGGCCGCGCCGCGGTGGCATACTGCCGCGCATGAATGTCGACTCCCCGTTAAGCGCCTGGCAACACGCCATCGAACAAAAGGGCTTCGTCCAGGACGAAGCCCAGGAACATGCTGTCTGGGCGCTGCAAAAATGCTACGAAGCGCTGCATGAAGGTCGCACGCCAGTGAAGGGCGTTTACCTGTGGGGCCCGGTCGGGCGTGGCAAGACCTGGTTGATGGACCAGTTCTACCAAAGCTTGCAGGTCCCGGCCCGACGCCAGCACTTTCATCACTTCATGGGCTGGGTGCATCAGCGCTCGTTTCAGCTGACCGGCACTGCCGACCCGCTGAAGGCGCTGGCCCGGGAATTGAGCGAAGAAGTGCGCGTGCTGTGTTTCGATGAACTGTTCGTCAACGATATCGGCGATGCAATCATCCTCGGGCGCTTGTTCCAGGTGATGTTCGACCAGGGCGTGGTGGTGGTCTGCACCTCCAATCAGCCACCAGATCAGCTGTACGCCGATGGCTTCAACCGTGACCGCTTCGTGCCGGCCATCGAGGCGATCAAGTGCCATATGCAGGTCATTGCGGTGGATGGCGGCGAAGACCATCGCCTGCATCCCGGCGCCGGTTTGCAACGCTATTGGGTCGCCGCGCCCGGCGAGCCCGGCGCGCTGGGTGATGTGTTCAAGGCCTTGACCGCCGGCCAGTCGGTTTCCCGCGAGCCGATCAAGGTCGGCTACCGATCGCTGAATGTAGTGCAGGCCAGCGAAACCGTGCTCTGGAGCCGTTACGCCGACCTCTGCGAACAACCCTTTGCTGCCATGGATTTCATGGCCCTGTGCGACACCTACAAGGCTATTCTGTTGAGTGAAGTGCCTAACCTCAGCGCGCAAAAGCGCGAAGGGCGCATCGCTCGAGGCACCGAAGACGGTGTCGAGCGGGTGGTGGCGGGCGATCGCCAATTGCCGCAATTGTCGGTACACGATGACGGTGTGCGGCGTTTCATCGCGTTGGTGGATGAATGCTACGACCGAAAAGTACCGTTGTACCTTGAGGCGCAGGTGCCGATGGAATCGCTCTATACCGAAGGCTATCTGGAATTCCCGTTCCGTCGCACTCTCAGCCGATTACAGGAAATGCAGCTGCAGCGTTTCGCCGACGCTTGAACCCAAGGAGCCGAGAACATGAATCAGCCCTTGTCCCATCATTTGCTGACCATGGCCTATCAGAACGCCTGGGCCAATCATCGACTGGCCAAGGCCTGGGGGCAGTTGAGTCCGCAGGAGCTGGCGGCGCCGCGAGTCAGTTTCTTCCCCAGCCTGCGGGCGACCCTCAATCACATCCTGACCTGCGACTGGTTTTACGTGGATGCGCTGGAACGGGAGTTGCGCGGGGATGCACCACACCCGGATTGCTACGTGTTTTTCACTGACGACGAGCCGTTCACCGCTGCTGTGGACCTCAAGCGTGAACAGGCCCATGTGGATCGCCGGTTGATCGCTTACTGCGAGCAGATGCGCGACGCGGACCTGGGCAAGATCGTGACCATCGCCCGTGATACGCCGCAACACGAGAGTCGGTTGCGCCTGCTGTCGCACTTGTTCGAGCATCAGATTCATCACCGTGGGCAGGTTCATGCAATGCTCAGCGGCACGTCGATCGCACCGCCACAACTGGACGAGTTCTTCTGTGCCGGTGAGGCGGGTCTGCGGGCTGCGGATTTTGCCGAACTTGGGTGGACCGAGGCGTTGATTTGGGGGTATTGAGATCGAAAGATCGCAGCCTTCGATTGATCCCGCGTTGCGCCATCCGCAGTGTTCGCGATAGGGTCGCCGTGCTATTTCACGTGTGATCGAGGATGGAAATGGAATCCGCAGAAATTCTTGTGCTTCAGGCCAGCTACACCAACCCGGTGCATGCCGAGGCTGTGCGCCTTGTGTTGAATCATTATGCTGAAGATCCGATGGGTGGCGGTCATTCCTTGCCCGCCGAGGTGCTGGAGCACCTGCCGGAAGAACTGGCCAAGCGTCCCCATGCATTCAGTGTGCTGGCGTTCGTCGGTGGCGAACCGGCAGGGCTGGTCAATTGTTTCGAAGGTTTCTCGACGTTCGCTTGTCGGCCATTGGTCAACGTGCACGACGTCGCGGTGATGAAGGCATTTCGTGGATTGGGCCTGAGCCAGAAGATGCTGCAAAAGGTCGAGGAAATCGCCCGCCAGCGTGGCTGCTGCAAAATCACCCTGGAAGTGTTGGAAGGCAATGCCGTTGCCCAGTCGTCCTACGCCAAATTCGGCTTTAGCGCCGGCATGTTCGATCCGGCGCACGGCCGGATGCTGTTCTGGACCAAGGCGCTGTAGCACCGCGCGCTGTTTTTCGTAGGCGCCGGCTTGCTCGGTTCAAGGCTTGTAGTGCTCCGTTACTTGCGCCGTTTGATCGTCCGGAACCCGGACTTCAGCGGTTTGCTGACTCTGATTCTCCTGTTGGCTCAGCCGCAGGCTCTCGTAGTAATAACGCATACGTTCCGCGCCGCCTTCGGCAAATGCGCTGACCGAAACGAACGTCATCAGGCCGGCAACGATCAAGGGTGTAGGTTTCATGGTTCGCCTCCCACAATGGATATCGGGTGCCTTTCTTCCATGAAGCAATGTCGAGCGACCATTATCTGCCGATTCCGTTAATTGGTAATTAACGGCGTACGGGGCCTCGCGTCGCGGCTTGGGACGAGCAAGAAAAAGAGGCCGGAACCGGCCCCTGAAAGGTTTACTTCAAAACGACGTCTGCAGGCCCCGGCTTCACCTTCGGTTTGATCAGGCTGAAGTCGATCAACGCCTTCTGCGCGCGCTCATACGGATTGCCGATCATCAGTGGGCGAGGCTTGAAGCTATCGCTGACCAGGCTCTTGCTGCGATCGAGCTCATCAAAACTCAAACCCGCCAGATCGGCCCAGGTATGGATCAGGTGCGAGCTGCTGTACGGCCGCCCGAGGTCTTGGGCGAAGCTCCAGTCATGGCTTTCGCGCCACTTCGGCGAAGCCCAGGCCATAAACGGAATGGTGTACATCGGCGCCGTCGGCTTGGCCTCGTTGCGACCCAGTGTGTTGTGGCCGACAGAGTCGAATACGTCTTCACCGTGGTCGGAGAGGTACAGCAGGAAACCGTTCGGATCGGACTTGGCGTAGTCCTTGATCAGGCTCGAGACCACGAAGTCGTTGTACAGCACCGCGTTGTCATAGCTGTTGTAGGTCGGCAGTTGATCGTCACGCACGCCGGCGGGAACGCCGTTGCGGTCCTTGAACTTGTCGAACGTCGATGGATAGCGGTACTGGTAGCTCATGTGCGTGCCGAGCAGATGCACGACGATCAACTTGCGTGGCGCCGCGTCGGCCAGGGCCTTGTTGAACGGTGCGATCACATCGCCGTCGTACTGGGCGGCGTTCTGGTTACGGTTGTTGTTCAGGTACACCTGCTCGTCGGCCTGTTCGGAGAAGGTCGTGAGCATGGTGTTGCGCTTGGTCATGGTCTGCTGGTTGGTGATCCAGAAGGTTTTGTAGCCGGCCTGTTTCATCACGCTGACCAGCGACGGGGTCGACAGGTACAGGTCCGGGTTTTCTTCGTCGGCGAAGGTCAGCACCTGTTGCAGCGCCTCGATGGTGTAGGGGCGCGGGGTGATGACGTTATCGAAAACCGCCAGTTGATCCTTGAGCTTGTCCAGTTCCGGCGTGGTTTCACGCGGGTAACCGTAGAGGCTCATGCGCTGACGGTTGGTGGATTCACCGATCACCAGCACCAGGGTGGCCGGCTGGTTGGCCATGGCATCCTTGAGGTTGTGCAGCGGAGGAATCTTGCTCGCACTGTCGAGCATGTCCTGCATGCCGGCGAGGGTGTCGAGGTAACGGTGATAAGCCACGGCCATCTGCCATGGCACTGCCGGTTCGATGCGGGTTTCGAGTTTTTCGAAACCTTCGGCGAAGCTGCCGGTGCGCACGGTCTGTTTGATCATCGGGTAGCCGACCACGGCCACCAGAATGGCCGTCGCCGCCACCAGCGCGCGACCGCGGGGCATGTACACCGGGCGCAAACGCGTCCACAGGAAATACGCGAACAGGGTGTGGGCAAGGAACGCCGGCACCATCCACCAAGCGAAATACTGGGTCATGTACTCGCCGGCTTCAGAGATGTTCGACTCGAACATGATGAAGATGACGCTCTGGGAAAATTCCTGCTGATAGATGAAGAAATAACCCAGGCTCGCCATTGAGCAGGCCCACAGCACCACGCCGATCAGTGCGGCCAATACTCGGGTTTGCCGGGGGAACAGCAGCATTGGCGCCAGCCAGACGGCACTCATCACAAAGGCCTGGCGGAATCCGGTGAACCCGGAGGTACCGGTCAACTGGATCAGTAGTTGGGTGATGCCGGAAAAATACCAGAAGAACAGGAACAGCCAGAGAAACCCTGCCCAATCAAAACCCTTCGCAGACGAATTGCTGCTGCGTTGAAACAAAGCCATTGCGCGCTCCAGCCAGAATCACTTTCCACCGTCGGGACTGGACAGTCGCCGACGAACGGGCGCCGCGCGAATACCGGGCGGCCATATCGGGCCGGAGTATCAACAAGGGCGTGTGAAAGTTTTGTGAGCTGTGAACGCTGGCGAATCGGGACGACGCAACGGAAACAGCGCAGGGCTGCTTCCGAGTCAGGCGAGGAGGTCAGGCGTGGGGAGCACGCAGAGTGACGGGCTTGGGCTGAGCCTGGATGCCTTGCGTCAGCAGGCGCAATTGCTCGACTTCCTGCTTCAGCTGGTCGCGCTCGTCTTTCAACTGGCGCAATTCATCGCGACGGATCGTGACGTAAAGGGTTTGTGCTGGCCGTGCTGCTTGTACTGTGCCCATTGCTCACCTCGCAAATGGCTGTCTCAACTGTAAATCCGCCCCGACATCGGTGCTTATTTACTATCGGCAGCGATTTTGATTTCTTTTGCCCTGTAAGGGAACTTTTTTATTTTTCAAGGTCGTTGTGTCTTTGGCACGATTCCAGACGTTATCAGTCTGGATCGGGCACAATGCCCGGAAACTTCACGCCAGCGCTCTGGACTAACCCTCATTAGTCGCGTTGGGCTATAACCTTTGACACACATTTATTTGTAGTAGGGAGCATCAGCACATGCAACTCGGGATTATTGGACTGGGCCGCATGGGCGGCAATATTGCGCGGCGCCTGATGCTCAACGGGCACACCACCGTTGTTTACGACCGCAATACCGCCTTCGTCGATACCCTGGCCGCCGAAGGCGCCAAAGGCGTCATCGACCTGCCAGCCCTGGTCACCGGCCTGGCCAAGCCACGAGCGGTCTGGGTCATGCTGCCGGCCGGCGCACCGACCGAAGACACCATCGACACCCTGAGCACCTTGCTCGAACCCGGCGATACCATCATCGACGGCGGCAACACCTTTTATAAGGACGACATCCGCCGGGCGAAAACCCTGTCGGAAAAAGGCCTGCACTACGTCGACGTCGGCACCTCCGGCGGCGTCTGGGGCCTGGAACGCGGCTACTGCATGATGATCGGCGGCGAAGCCGAGGTGGTTAAACGCCTCGATCCGCTGTTCGACAGCCTGGCGCCAGGCCTGGGTGATATCCCCCGCACCAAGGACCGCAAGTCGGACGACGATCGCGCCGAACGCGGTTACATCCACGCCGGCCCCGCGGGCTCTGGCCATTTCGTGAAGATGATCCACAACGGCATTGAATACGGAATGATGCAGGCCTTCGCCGAAGGCTTCGACATCCTCAAGACCAAGGCCAGCACCAACCTGCCGGAAGATCAGCGCTTCGACCTCAACGTCGCCGACATTGCCGAAGTCTGGCGTCGCGGCAGTGTTGTGTCGTCCTGGCTGCTCGACCTGACGGCTGACGCCCTCGCCAGCGATCCGAAGCTCGACGGTTATTCCGGCTCGGTGGCTGACAGCGGTGAAGGTCGCTGGACCATCGAAGCCGCGATGGAGCAATCGGTGCCCGTGCCGGTGCTGTCGAACTCGCTGTTCTCGCGCTACCGTTCGCGCGGCCAAGGCACCTTTGGCGACAAGATTCTCTCGGCCCAGCGTTTCGGCTTCGGCGGCCATGTGGAGACTGCGAAAAAATGACCCGGCTGATCCGCAATAAATCCAAGGCAGACCCCGCACCACCGACCACGCTGTTCCTGTTCGGTGCCCACGGTGACCTGGTCAAGCGCTTGCTGATGCCGGCGCTGTACAACCTGAGTCGCGACGGCCTGCTTGGCGATGGACTGCGGATCATCGGCGTTGACCACAATGCCATCACCGATGAAGCCTTTGCGCAGAAGCTCGAAGACTTCATTCGCGCCGAAGTGGCGAGCAAGGTCGGCAAGGGCGATCAAGTCCTTGACCCGCAGTTGTGGGCCAAACTGGCCAAAGGCATCAGCTACGTCCAGGGCGACTTCCTGGACGACAGCACGTATCAGGCGCTGGCGGCGAAAATTGCCGCCAGCGGCACCGGCAACGCGGTGTTCTATCTGGCCACGGCGCCACGTTTCTTCAGCGAAGTGGTGCGTCGTCTCGGCGCCGCCGGTTTGCTGCAAGAGACGCCGGAAGCCTTCCGAAGGGTGGTGATCGAAAAACCGTTCGGTTCCGATCTGCACACCGCCGAAGCCTTGAACGCGTGCTTGCTCAAGGTGATGACGGAAAACCAGATCTACCGGATCGATCACTATCTGGGCAAGGAAACCGTGCAGAACATTCTGATCAGCCGGTTTTCCAACAGCCTGTTCGAAGCCTTCTGGAACAACCATTACATCGACCACGTACAGATCACCGCCGCAGAAACCGTCGGCGTGGAAACCCGTGGCAGTTTTTATGAACACACCGGCGCCCTGCGGGACATGGTGCCCAATCACCTGTTCCAGCTGTTGGCGATGGTGGCCATGGAACCGCCGGCCGCCTTTGGCGCCGATGCGGTTCGCGGCGAGAAAGCCAAAGTGGTGGGGGCGATCCGTCCCTGGTCCACCGAAGAGGCGCGGGCCAATTCGGTGCGCGGCCAATACACCGCCGGCGAAATCAACGGCCAGCCGTTGCCGGGTTATCGCCAGGAAACCAACGTATCGCCCCACAGCACGACCGAAACCTATGTCGCGCTCAAAGTGATGATCGACAACTGGCGCTGGGTCGGCGTGCCGTTCTACCTGCGCACCGGCAAGCGCATGAGCGTGCGCGACACTGAGATCGTCATCTGTTTCAAACCGGCGCCTTATGCGCAGTTCCGTGATACCGAGGTCGATGAGCTGCAACCGACCTATCTGCGGATCCAGATTCAGCCCAACGAAGGCATGTGGTTCGACCTGTTGGCCAAACGGCCTGGCCCGGCGTTGAAAATGGCCAATATCGAACTGGGTTTTGCCTACAAGGATTTCTTTGAAATGCAGCCGTCCACCGGCTACGAAACCCTGATCTACGATTGCCTGACTGGCGATCAGACGCTGTTCCAGCGCGCCGACAACATCGAAAATGGCTGGCGCGCCGTGCAACCATTCCTCGACGCCTGGCAGCAGGACGCGAGCGTGCAGACTTACGCAGCCGGTGAAGATGGACCGGCGACGGCAGAAGACCTGCTGACTCGCGATGGTCGCGTCTGGCATGACCTCGGATGAGTGAAGTCACGCAACACGCCATCCGTTTTCTGCTCAGTGACATGGACGGCACATTGTTGCTGCCGGACCACAGCCTCAGCCAGCGCACCATCGAAGCCGTCCGTTCGTTGCGCGAGGCGGGCGTGTTGTTCAGCCTCGCCACTGGCCGGCCACCCAAAGCCATGTTGCAGCAGATCGAGGCCTTGGGCGTCGATCTGCCGACGGCGGCCTTCAATGGCGGCACGATCGTCCATCCCGATGGCAGCTTGCTGGTCGCGCATTACTTGCCGGCTACGGCGGCGCTGACCGCACTGACGCTGTTTGCCGATCTGCCGGACATCGAGGTGTGGGTGTTCAGCGGCGGGGACTGGCTGGTGAAAGACCCGACCGGGCCTATGGTGCCTCGAGAGCAGCATGGCCTGGGGTATCCGCCCGTGGTGGTGGAAAGTTTTGAGCCCTATCTGGAACACATCGACAAGATCGTTGCGGCGAGCAACAACACGCAGCTGTTGATAGAGCTGGAGGCGCAATTGCTGCCCAAGGTCGAGGGCCAGGCGCAGGTGTCGCGATCGCAACCGGTGTACCTCGACGTGACCGCGATGCAAGCCAACAAGGGCGACGCGTTGGCGACACTGGCCGCGTTCCTCGGCGTGCCGCTGGAGCAGACGGCGGCCTTGGGCGATGGCGGCAATGACCCCGCCATGTTTCACCGCGCCGGCTTGTCGATCGCCATGGGGCAGGCGGAAGAAGCGGTGAAGCGTCAGGCCGACGTGGTGACGGGGGCCAACACCGAGGATGGCGCGGCGCAGGCGATCGAGCGGTACATCCTCCCTCACTAGCGACACAAAACAAATGTGGGAGCGGGCTTGCTCGCGAAAGCGGTGTATCAGACAACTTAATGTTGAATGACACACCGCTTTCGCGAGCAAGCCCGCTTGTGTCTAGATCTAGGAATAAGCTCTGGGGTGAGAGGGGTGGATGGCAAGCTGTGAGTCCGCGGTGCTTGAAGCACGTGTGG